>MWMJ01000001.1:0-120350 GCA_002151525.1 Synechococcus sp. Lanier
GCAACAGGCCGGTGGATCAGTGAAGGTTGCCCTATTGATGGCCGCTGCTCAGTTGCCAGCAGCAGATGCCGTTGTTCTCTTATCCGCCTCGGCTGGAAATTTAAGGCTCGCTTTACAGGCAAGTGGCTTTCAATTGAAGGGGCCCCAATAGGGAGTTGTGAATAGATCAAGCCGCTCCCGGGTTGCGGCGGGTACGTGTTCTTTAGCTGTCATCAAGGCGTTGGCAAGAGCTGTGTGGGCTTTGCTGCTTGGCCTCAGCTGGTGGAGCTTTGCAGCCGCTTTTGCCACCACTTCTTGGGCAGTGGCAGCATTTGCCTTGAGATTTGCTATCACCATTTCCACGGTTACGGCATCGTGGTTGGGATGCCAACAGTCGTAGTCGGTAACCATGGCAAGGGTGGTGTAGGCAATTTCCGCTTCCCTAGCTAGGCGGGCTTCCGTGTGGTTTGTCATGCCGATCACATCACAACCCAAACTGCGATAAAAATTGGATTCTGCTTTTGTTGAAAAAGCAGGACCCTCCATACACAAATAGGTGCCGCCGCGGTGCAAATCCCGCCCAGTGGGCAACACCTCCTCAACCGCTTCGCACAGCAATTTTGACAGTTCTGCGCAGAAGGGTTCGGCTAAAGACACATGGGCCACAGCCCCCTCACCAAAAAAACTGCAGGGGCGCTGATGGGTGCGGTCTAGGAATTGATCGGGCACCACTAAATCAAGGGGCCTTATAGCTTCCTGCAAAGAGCCAACCGCTGAACAGGAAATGATCCAGCGCACCCCAAGGGAGCGCAGGGCCCAAATGTTGGCGCGGTAGGGCACCTCGGTGGGTAGGAAGCTGTGGTGGCGCCCATGCCTCGCCAAAAAAACCACCTGTGCATCGCCAAGGCGACCGCGGCGCAAACTATCCGATGGTTTGCCAAAGGGGGTGTTGAGCTGCAGTTCCTCCACATCTCTCAGGCCCTCCATTGCATACAAACCACTGCCCCCCAATACGCCAATAGGGGCTTCGGGCATGGAGCTGGGGGAGGGGTTCGCAGAGGTCATCTCGATGTGCCAAGGTTCACCCATTCCACACTGGAACAGCACCAATGACCAAGGCTTTGATGGATACGGATGCGGGCCAACTCGAGATCGAGTTGTTCGACACCGATGCACCGCAAACAGTGGCTAATTTTGTCAAATTGGCAAACGAAGGCTTCTATAACGGCCTTGCTTTCCATCGGGTGATCGATGGATTTATGGCCCAGGGTGGATGCCCAAATAGCAGGGAGGGGGCTAAAGGTG
This sequence comes from Synechococcus sp. Lanier, assembly GCA_002151525.1. GTDB lineage: Bacteria > Cyanobacteriota > Cyanobacteriia > PCC-6307 > Cyanobiaceae > Synechococcus_D. The sequence goes on from MWMJ01000001.1 coordinate 1,285, forward strand.
TTGCAGGCACAGGCGGCCCTGGCTACATGATCGATTGCGAGATCAATAAAAACAAACATCAGGCAGGCAGTCTTTCCATGGCCCATGCCGGTAAGAACACCGGTGGCAGTCAGTTTTTTCTTTGCCATGCCGCCCAACCACACCTTGATGGGGTTCACACCGTTTTCGGTGTTACGGGTAACTTAGATGTGGTTCTTGCCATCAAAAATGGAGCGCGTATTAATAAGGTAACTATTCAATAATTGCTAGGGTTTAACCCATTAAATGGCCCAGTTTCTTTGCTTTTGTATTTAGATAATCAGCGTTATGTTCCCCTGGATTTATCACCAGGGGGCAGCGCTCAACCACCTCGAGGCCATAGCCGCCAAGACCTGCAATTTTGCGTGGATTATTAGTAATAAGCCTTAGGCGATGCACTCCCAGATCGAAGAGGATTTGGGCGCCTACGCCGTAGTTGCGTAGATCGGCAGCAAATCCCAAACTTTCATTTGCTTCCACCGTATCTAGGCCACCGTCTTGCAGGGAGTAGGCCTTTAATTTGTTGATCAAACCAATGCCACGGCCCTCCTGCCTCAGGTAAACCACAACGCCGCATCCTTCTGCTTCAATCATGCGAAGGGCAGCCTCCAGCTGGGGCCTGCAATCGCAACGCAGAGAGCCAAAGGCATCTCCGGTGAGGCACTCGGAGTGCACCCTCACCAAAATAGGTGAATCAGATTCCTGAGGTTTTCCTTTAACAAGGGCTAGATGGTCTTGTCCGTCGAGGCTATTGCGATAACCAATTGCTTCAAATTGACCAAATTGACTTGGTAAATTTGCAGATGCTTCGCGAAAAACAAAGCGCTCGTTTTTGAGGCGATAGCTTATTAAATCTGCAATGGTTATTAAACATAATTGGTGCTCTTTGGCGTATTTGTGCAAGTCGGCTAGCCGAGCCATCGAACCATTGGCATTTTGGATTTCGCAGATCACCCCAGCTGGATATAGGCCCGCCAACCGCGCCAGATCAATTGCTGCCTCGGTGTGACCTGCCCGTTTTAAAACACCTCCATCTTTTGCCCGCAGGGGGAACACATGGCCAGGTCGGCGCAGGTCTTTAGGAAGGCTTTCAGGATGCAGGGCAACTTGAATTGTGCGGGCTCGATCTTCGGCGGAAATACCGGTGCTCACCCCCTGTTCAGGGCCCGCATCAATGCTCACGGTGAAGGCGGTTTGATTGGCATCGGTGTTGTTATCAACCATCAAGGGCAATTCGAGCTCATCTAAGCGGCGCCCCTCCATGGCTACGCAAATCAAACCCCGAGCTTCCGTTGCCATGAAATTGATCTGCTGCGGGGTTGCAAATTGAGCGGCGCAGATCAAATCGCCTTCGTTTTCACGATTTTCATCGTCTACCACCACCACGCAGGCCCCGGCCCGAATCGCATGCAACGCCTTTTCGATCGAGTCGAATTGAATATCAAGGCCGTTGGCGGGTTTGGCAGCCATGGGAGGGGATAACTGATGTTTGTTATAAAGCTTCTTGCGTGCCTATCGATCACTAAAGTTTGCGCTAATCAATTTGCTCCATGGCCGTAGCTAGTAGTTCCCCGCGGCGGGTTGCCGTTATTGGTGCCTCGGGTTATGGCGGTTTGCAAACCCTGAGGATTTTGCAAAATCACCCTGGCTTTGAGCTCAGTTTTCTTGGTGGGGAGCGCAGTGCAGGTAAAAGCTGGTTTGATCTATGCCCTTTTCTGCCCCTGGCAGAAAATTTGGTAGTGCAGAATCCTGAGCCAGATGCCATTGCAGCTGCAGCAGATTTTGCTGTGCTCAGCCTGCCCAATGGTTTGGCCAGTGGCTTGGTGCCCCGTTTACTCCAGTTAGGGGTGAGGGTGGTTGATTTATCGGCCGACTATCGATTCCCAACCCTTAGTCAATGGGCAGCCACCTACAGCAGTGAAGCAAAAGAGTTCGATCGAGCAGATCAAGAGTTTTGCTCCGAGGCGGTTTATGGCCTTGTGGAATGGGCCATGGAGCAATTACCTAAGGCCCGCCTAGTGGGGGCCCCTGGTTGCTTCCCAACGGCCAGTTTGTTGGCGCTGATGCCACTGCTGCAACAGGGCTTAATTGAAGGGGAGGGAATTGTGATCGATGCCAAAACTGGCACCTCAGGGGGTGGTCGTGCCCCTAAGGAGCATTTGCTTTTGGCAGAAGCTGCTGAAGCGGTTGCCCCCTATGGGGTTGTGGGCCATCGCCACACCGCCGAGATTGAAATGCTTGCCAGCAAGGCAGCGGGTAGGAATATTCAACTTCAGTTCACCCCCCATTTGATGCCGATGGTTAGGGGCCTGCTGGCAACTGTTTACGGTCGCTTGCGGGATCCAGGCCTTACGGCTGAAGATTTAACTACTTTGTATCAAGTAACCTATAAAAATCATCCCTGTATAGAGATATTGCCAGTTGGCACATATCCCTCCACTAAATGGGTAAAACAAACAAATAAAGCGCTTATATCAGTAGCTGTTGACAAGCGCACTAGCCAGGTTGTTGTTATGAGTGTTATTGACAATTTAATTAAAGGCCAAGCCGGCCAAGCTGTTCAATGCCTCAATGTAATGACAGGTCAAGCGGTTGATGCAGGCTTGCCAATGCTTCCATATTATCCATAAACCAATCGCCTTACTTTTGAAAATATCGCTGGGGCAAATATGAGATGCTCCTGTTCTTGTATTTTAAGTTTCAAGCTCTCTAATGTGTCGGATGCTTGGATCTCAACCTCCGCTTGGGCAATGATTGGGCCAGCATCAACATTGAGCACCACCTCATGAACGGTGCAACCACTTTTCTTTGCACCAGCTGCAAGGGCTGCTGCAATCGCAGCGCTTCCTTTAAATTCTGGCAGCAGGCTTGGATGAATATTTAGCAATCGTCCGCCTGGAAATGCGTCGATAAGTTTTGCTGTGATTATTCGCATCCAGCCAGCTAAAACAACCATATCTATTTTTGACAGCTGCAAGGCGTTAAGTATGGCAACATCAAAATTTTCTCGGCTATCAAAATCGCGGTGATTAATCAACAGCCAGGGTATCTTGTATTTTTCAGCCCGCTGCTGGGCACCGCAACCTGGGTTGTTGATGATTAATAATTCAATGGTTGCTAAACCTTGCTGATGATTGCGGCAATAGTGAACCAATGCCTCAAAATTGCTTCCAGATCCGGAGGCGAGTACCGCTATACGCATTGCTCTACTTCCATTGCTCTATTCCAATTAGCGAATTACGGCTAGCATAGTTTAGGGCTAATTATCCGTTGAGGTATTTATTGGTGATCGGTCCCCATTATTGGCTTGATTTAAGCAATGCATCAAGCCAACGTTTCCAGGTGGAGCTCAAATGCACTCCTCAAACCAGTCGGATCAAATTGCAGCTTCCCGTCTGGACCCCTGGCTCCTATTTAGAACGGGTTTACGCAAGGCATCTTGAGGGTTTAGTTGTTTTTCAGGCTGATCAACAGTTGTGTCCCAGGCGACTTGGCAGTAGCAGTTGGCTCCTAATGGTTCGCCCAGGCCTCGAGCTCAGCATTAGCTATGGCCTCTTAGCTGTGGAAGCAAGCGTGCGCAGCAATTGGCTTGATAAAGAGCACGGCTTTTTAACAGCTGCTGCCTGGGCCCTGGAGGTGGAAGGCCAGCGCTGGCATGGCCATACCCTATCTTTGAAACTACCGCTGGGATGGCAGGTTGCCACATCGCTTAGCCAGCTTGGAGATGGCATATACAAGGCTGATAACTACGATCAATTGATCGATTGCCCCATCGCCTTAGGTGCGATGGAGGAGATAACTTTTGATGTGGGCGGAGTGCCCCACCGCTGGGTTTGGCAAGGTTTGATAAAACCAGCGCCATTGGATCAATGGCGCTGGCAATTGCCATTGATTTGCAGCACTGTTTGCCGCTTGATGGGAGTGGAGCATCCGCCGGCATCTAGTTATTTATTTATGGTTCGATTTTGCCTCGACGGTTTTGGCGGTATTGAGCACGATAACAATACGGCGCTTATGTTTAGCCGAAATGAGATAAATACACCAACGGGCTTACGCCGTCTTTTTCAACTTGTAGCCCATGAATATCTACACCAGTGGAATGTAAGAAGATTGAAGCCAAGGGAGTTAACGCCGTATAATTATTCAGCTGAAACTATCACAGCTAGTCTTTGGTTTGCTGAGGGGGTTACAAGTTATTATGACTCGCTCCTTATTTTGAGAGCAGGTCTTTGTAGTAATGCTGATTATTTTGATGATTTAGGTAAAGATATTAATAAGTATCTTTGCACTCCAGGTAAGGCGGTGCAAAGCCTTGTGGCAAGTAGCGAAGAGGCCTGGATTAAACTTTACCGAAGGGATGCCCATAGTGATAATCAGCAAATTAGTTACTATCTGAAAGGTCAATTAGTGGCCCTTTTGCTTGATATACATCTTCTATCTAAGGGCTTTTGCTTAGCGCAACTTCTTCAGGAATTGTGGCAAAAATTTGGAATTTATCAGCGCGGCTACAGCCCTGAGGATTTGATAAATGCAGCCGCTAAATTTGATGATAAACTCCTATCAATTTTGCCAATATGGCTTAACAGTATTGAAGACTTGCCGCTGGAAAGTAATCTTTTAATGGCTGGAATGAGCCTAACTAGTGCCGATGCAAAGCATGCATTTAGTGGCATAAGTTTGGAGTTAACTAATGCTGAGTTGCGCATTTGCAAGCTCGCTCGCGATAGCCCTGGTGAATCTGCTGGTTTGTGTGTGGGCGACGAAATACTAGCTATCGATGGCGAGCGATGCAGATCGATTGATTTCTTTGATCAATATTTGCAGCCAAATTATAATCATCGCCTGTTGATTAGCCATGATGGTTGTATATCTGATATAATGCTCTGCCCATCTTTAATAAAGCCCCTAAGTTGGAGCTTGGTTGAGGATCCTGATGCACCTTCAGATGCAATTGAGCTCCGCTGCCGTTGGCTTCAGGGTCATGCTTAATGTTCAGGCAATATTTTAGATCCAAAAAAATTAAATTTGCAGCTTGCTTTGCCCTGGCGTTCGGAATCTACTGGATTTCAATTTATTTGAAAAAAAATTATCTTATTAATAGTAATAGAAATACTGTTGCTGGTATATCCATTCCAAGCAATCTTAATGAGCAAAGTTCTAAAACACCGTTGCCACCAACGCAGCCTGAGTGGAAATCGCCTCTGCTCATGAATTGCCCTAAAGCAAATCCTGATTTAAGATCTAGATTATTATCAATTGATCTAAAACTAAGTGAGATTAAGGCGCATCCATCCAATTATGGCGAGCGTGTAAAAATTGACAGTTTTGGACAAAAGCTAAACCCCAAACCTGCTGTAATTGTATTACATGAAACAGTCTTTGATTTGAATTCAGCAATTAATACATTATTAACCCCTCATCCATCGGATGAAGATCAGGTTAGTTATCACACCCTGGTTGCCAGGAGCGGGGAGATAATTCAATTGGTACCCCCATCTTTTCGTGCCTATGGTGCAGGACATTCAGCATTTAATGGCCGGTGGATTTTTTACAACAAAAATCTAAGCGGATCTGTTAATAACTTTGCTTTGCACGTTAGTTTAGAAACCCCTGAGGATGGTTTTAATAACGATCTTAATCACAGTGGTTACAGCAGTGCCCAATATGACGCATTGAGCCGAGTGTTGGCTGATTGGATGATTCGCTACCAGATAGCGGCGGAGGCCATAACAACCCATCGCCACGTTGATTTAGCTGGCGCTAGGGCTGATCCGAGAAGTTTTAATTGGTTGGAGTTGCAAAAACGATTAACAGCTTTGCAACTAGTGTGTAAGAATCACAACAATTAGATCAGTGTGCTGGCAGTTGGTTCTTGGTTCCCATACACCAAGCCATGCAAAGCAGGATCTTGCATGTATTTTAGAATTCTGGTGGGGTAGTCGAGCTTGCCGTTATGTAAATAGGCAAGTGTTGCAAGCAGATGGGCTTCTCGATAGCTTGTGCTGGAATTTGAATTATTTCCAGGTTTAGCATCAAGGGCGATGATTAATCGATGCATTTTTCCAGCAAGTATTGAGATATTTCGCTCTGGATTTAAGAGCTCACTTTTTGCCCAAGCCAATTGATGAGGGCTGGGATTTTTGGGTAATAAGCCTTGATGGATCAGTTCCTCAACACCTAATTGAGCCAAACCATGGGTTTTAAACAGTCCCGATTGAACAGCTAAGGGCGTATCTTCTCCAGGTTTTGCATGCTGAAGTTCGTCGTAGAGGATTGCAACTAAAAACATTGGATTTATTCCTTTTGACTTTGCTTCACGCCGCAGGGTAGGCGTCAGGGTCCCCAAACGATCCAGGGTTTGATTTCTTAGCGGCAGCCAGTGGTCTAGCCCAGCGGTGAACAGCTGGGCTATGGGGGTTTGAGGACCGTGGACTCCAAAGCGCTTCTGCAGTAGTTGAAGCTCTTGAGCGCTGAAATCTGCTGGATCCGGTCTAGTTGATTCGGCCTGAGCTGATCTACTCAAATCGATTTGGTTTGAGTGAATATCCCGGCTCTGATCTGCAAAGGAACCCGCCAAAAAAAATGTTAAAGCAAAGCTCAAGCCAGTTAGGACAGGCTTTTTCGGCGGCTTTAGTTGTGGCAGGGCAGGTAGCTGAATGGCCAAAAACCAACCAAATCAATAATAAATCCTTTTTTTATTGATCCCCTAGGTGGGTGCCAGTAGTTCAAATGCTTAAGGCCACTACGTGCCATAACCCCATCGTCACCAAAGCTGAATAGTGTGCAGTGCAGATCGTTTTGGGCATCAGATGGGCACCTCGAGCATGACCGGCTCCCTTCCTGATCTAGACATATCCAACGGCGCTGGCCAGTGGCAGCGTTTTTGCAATTTGCTCTGGCACCACGAATCCCTTGACATGTGGCTTGATGTAAGCCGCATGCAGCTGAATCAGCCCCAGCTTGATCAGTTTGAGCAGCCCTTTGCCAAGGCATTTGAGGCAATGGCAGCGGTTGAGGCCGGCGCTGTTGCCAATGCCGATGAAAATCGCCAGGTGGGCCACTACTGGTTGCGAAATTCAGCATTAGCTCCAGATCAAGAAACCGCAGGTCACATAAGTGAAGAAGTTGCACGAATTCAGCAATTTGGTGCTGATCTTCTTGAGGGAAAAATCAAAGCCCCCAATGGCAGCTCATTTAGCAATGTGCTTTGGATTGGAATTGGTGGTTCAGGCTTAGGCCCCGTTTTGATGATTCGGGCCCTGCAGGAAAACGGCAAAGGTTTACCGTTTCATTTCCTAGACAATGTTGATCCCGATGGGATGAGCCGACTGTTTAATGCAATCGGCCCATCTCTGCCAACCACTTTGGTGGTTGTTGTTAGTAAGTCTGGTGGTACACCAGAACCTCACATCGGTATGGTGCAAGCAAGGCACCGTTTTGAGCTTGCCGGTTGCCAATGGAGCCAGCATGCAGTGGCAATCACCATGGGCGATAGCAAATTAGATAAAGAAGCAGCAGAGCAGGGTTGGTTGAATCGCTTCGATATGTTCGATTGGGTGGGTGGGCGCACTTCGATTACTAGTGCTGTTGGTTTGCTGCCGGCTGTTCTTGCTGGTATCGATAGCGCTGCCTTTCTAGAGGGAGCGGCGGAAATGGATTCTGCAACCCGGCTGCCAATTTTGTTGCAAAATCCGGCTGCCTTAATGGCTGCGAGTTGGTATGTGGCTGGCGATGGTAAGGGTAAACGCGACATGGTGGTGCTGCCCTATCGCGATCGCTTAGAGGTGTTTAGTAGATATCTACAGCAGTTGGTGATGGAATCCCTAGGCAAGCGTCTTGATAGGAAAGAACAGGTTGTGCACCAGGGAATCGCTGTATATGGCAATAAGGGTTCAACTGATCAACATGCCTATGTTCAACAACTTCGGGATGGGATCGATAATTTCTTTGCCACATTTATTGAAGTATTAGAAGATCCAACAGATATACCAATGCTTGAGGATTCCTACCCTGGTGATTTTCTTGATGGATTTTTACAAGGCACAAGAGCTGCTCTGTCTGAGGGGGGAAGGCAAAGCATAACGATCACTCTCAAACAATTTAACGCTAAAAATCTTGGTGCCCTAGTGGCATTATTTGAAAGGGCCGTGGGTTTATACGGTGAACTTGTTGATATCAATGCCTACCATCAACCCGGTGTTGAGGCGGGTAAAAAAGCTGCTGCCGAAATTCTTAGTTTGCAAAAACAAGTTGAATCATTGTTGCAGGATGGAGTGGAGCGATCTGTGGAGCAGATCTGCGATGAATTATCAAATCCCACTGCCCAAGAGCCAGTGTTTTTCATACTTCGGCATCTATGTGGCAATGCACGCGGAATAAAAGCTAAGGGCAACTGGAGTGATCCCTTAAGCCTAACTTTTAAAAAAGATTAATTTAAAAGTTATATAAAACTATTAATAACAATGAAAAAGACTGTTCAAGCTTACATCGAGGAAATTCCTAATTGGCAGGATGGATCCTCCCTTGGCAAAGCACCCCTGTCTGGGATGCAATGGTTGGTTTGGAGCCTTGCCACTGCGGGCAAGTTTTTTGAAGGCCTAATTGTTTTCATGGGTGGAATAGCACTTCCTTTGGTTTCTGAGCAGTTTTCAATTGATCAAACAACAAAAGGATTCATCACTGCTGCTACATTAGCTGGAATATTAATAGGTGCTCTCTTTCTTGGTGGGCTGGCTGATCGCTTTGGCCGAAAGCCGGTTTTTATAGGTGAGATGGTTTTGCTATTAATTGGATTATTGGGTGCATCATTTAGCAGCAGTAGTGAATTGCTTATATTTTGGCTTTTTATAATGGGCTTAGCCCTTGGCGCTGATTATCCAACAGCCCATTTAGTTATTTCTGAGAGCATACCAGCCTCAATTCGCGGCAGGCTTGTATTGGGTGCTTTTAGTTTTCAGGCCTTGGGGGCTGTAATTGGTACGGCGATCTGTGCGGTTGTTTTGAGTTCTGAACCAGAATTGAGTACCTGGAGGATTTTTTATTTATTACCTGTTATCCCCGTTGCTCTTGTTGCTTGGGGACGAATATTTTTGCCTGAAAGTAGTCATTGGCTCCTTAGTAAAGGGCATTTAACTAAGGCTGAAAAGCAGCTTCGTAAACTCTTAAATAGACAAGATATAAGTTTATTGGAACTAGAAATTGCCGAGGAGGGAGTGGTAAAGTATAAATCAAGTAAATTTGGAGATCTTTTCCATGGCAAGCAGCTCAATTCAACAATACTTGCTTCTTTGCCATGGTTTCTCCAGGATATTTCCACCTATGGAGTTGGTATTTTTACGCCAATAATAATTGCAGCAGCCTTCGGCGCAGAGGCCCATGAGCATAATCTTTCCGCTGTAATCCATAACGATTTACTTGGTGCCAAGGGGACTGCCCTTATTGATATTGGCTTTTTAGTTGGAATTTCTTTTGCCATATGGCTTTCAGATAAGTTGGGTAGAATTCCTTTGCAAATAGCTGGCTTCATAGGTTGCTCCCTTGGCCTATTAATTGCAGCGGTTGGAAATTTCAATGGTACCAATAATATAATTTTAATTGGAGTTGGCTTTTTTCTGTTCCAATTTATGACGAATCTAGGGCCAAATTCTCAAACTTACCTAATTGCTGGTGAAGTATTTCCAACAAAAATTAGAGGAGTAGGCGCTGGATTTGCTGCTGCATGTGGCAAGGTTGGAGCTGTATTAACTGCTTTCTTTTTTCCTGCTTTGCTAAATGGTTTTGGGGCAGACCGCTTGCTTCCATTGCTTGCCCTAACTTCATTGATTGGCGCCTTGATTACTTGGCTTTATCGAGTGGAAACCAAAGGTGTTAACTTGGAAACGATATAATTTAACTCTTTTGAAGCTTTTATTGTATTGGCACATTAAATAAGGTTTCTAGGATAATTGAATTTTCTGGATAATCCTTTTCATTTAAGCCTGGGGCTGGTAGAACAAAAACTTCGCAACCGGCTGCAAAAGCTGCAGTTGCCCCTGCGGGAGAATCCTCAAATGCCCAACAATTTTTTGGATCAACATTTAATTGTTTGGCGGCTTCAATAAATAAATCAGGGGCCGGTTTTCCTCTATCAATGTTTGCGTCATCTCCATGGACCCGCACTTTTATCGATTCCAACCATGGGTGTGGTTTTAGTTTTACCAAAACCGCCTGCATGCCACTGCTAGTGGCAATGGCCATGGGTATATTTTTTTTGTGGCAAAGCTCAACCAGCTCCCTTGCTCCAGGCATGGGTTGAGCATTTGAAACCAGGGATTGAGATATTGGTTGTTGAATTGCCAAAAGCTCCTCACTGCTTATTTGTAGGTTTAATTTTTTAATCACCGCCGCCGCATTATCAAAACGATTGCGGCCCCTAAGCTCCAGCAATAGGCCTTCAGGCACTTGCGCGCCAAAGTACTCGATGCTTGCGGCCCATGCCCTGCTGTGCAGAGGCTCTGTATCTAGCAAAAGGCCATCTAGATCAAAGAGGCAGCCGGCGGGTTTGGTTTGCCGCAGGTGTTGGAGCACAGCATTGCTGGTTACATACCGCTGCATATTCTCCTGTTTTTTTGCTTTGACGACCGAGGGCTTGTCGGTTAGATAACTGTTTAAGCAACCTTGCAAGGGCGATTGCCCCCCAGTGATGACAGACATGGCCATTGAATCTGTTCTCAAAGAAGAGCGGACCTTTGATCCCCCAGCAGAGCTTTCTCAAAGTGCTGCCATCGGTTCCATGGCCAGCTACAGGCAGCTTGTGGAGGAGGCAGAAGCAAACCCAGAGCTCTTTTGGGGAAGCCATGCCAAGCAGGAGCTCCATTGGTTCAGCCCATTTAGCCAAGTGCTCGATTGGACTAATCCACCGTTTGCCCGCTGGTTTGAAGGGGGCACCACAAACATTTCTTACAACTGCCTTGATCGCCATCTACAAGGTCCTAGAGCTGATAAGAAAGCGCTTATTTGGGAAGGGGAACCAGGCGATAGCCGCATTTTTACTTACAGGCAACTCCACCATGAGGTTTGTAAAGCTGCAAATGCACTTAAAGCCCTTGGTGTTGAGCGGGGAGATTTAGTAGCTCTTTACATGCCAATGTTGCCAGAGGCCGCCATCGCCATGTTGGCCTGTGCGCGCATTGGAGCTGCCCATTCGGTTGTATTTGGGGGGTTTTCAGCTGAGGCCCTTAGGGATCGCCTCAATGATGGCAAAGCAAAAATGGTAATCACAGCAGATGGTGGATTTCGCAAAGATAAAGCCGTAGGGCTCAAGTTAGCCGTTGATGACGCCCTGTCCCAGGGCTGTGAATCTGTGCAAAAAGTATTGGTTGTGCAACGCACAAAGCAAAAGGTTGGTATGCAGAACGGTCGTGACCATTGGTGGCACGATTCGGTTGATTGCCAATCATCAGATTGTGATGCCGAACCTATGAATAGTGAAGATAGATTATTTGTACTTTATACATCAGGTTCCACTGGGAAACCAAAGGGGGTTGTTCACACCACAGCTGGTTACAATCTATGGGCTCATTTAACATTTAAGTGGATTTTTGACTTGAAGGAAACTGATATACACTGGTGTACTGCCGACGTTGGATGGATTACAGGTCATAGTTATATTGTTTATGGTCCACTCTCTAACGGTGCCACAACATTGATGTATGAAGGAGCTCCAAGGGCATCTAGTCCTGGTGCTTTTTGGCAGATCATTGAGAAGCATAAAGTTAGTTTGTTTTATACGGCGCCAACGGCTATTCGCGCTTTTATGAAAAGTGGGAGGCAGGTGCCAGATCAATTTGATATGAGCTCATTGCGTATTTTAGGAAGCGTTGGTGAACCTATTAATCCTGAGGCATGGATGTGGTATCGGGACGTTATTGGCTCAAATAAATGTCCTATTGTTGATACTTGGTGGCAAACTGAAACCGGTGGCGTGATGATCAGTCCCCTTGCAGCTGCTACCCCAACAAAACCTGGTTCTGCAACATTGCCCCTGCCTGGGATTACTGCTGCAATAATGGATGGCGATGGTAATTTATTACCTGCAAATCAAGGTGGTTATTTAGTAATCCTTAAACCATGGCCGGGTATGATGCGAACATTGCAAGGAGATCCAGAGCGATTCCGTTCAAATTATTGGTCTTATATCAAGCCTGCTGATGGTTCCACTATTTACTTTGCTGGCGATGGTGCCCGCAGGGATGAGTCTGGTTATTACTGGGTGATGGGTCGTGTGGATGATGTGATCAATGTTTCCGGTCATCGTTTGGGTAGCATGGAAATAGAATCGGCCCTTGTTAGTCACCCTGCAGTAGCCGAAGCCGCAGTTGTGGGGCGTTTTGATGATTTAAAGGGCGAGGCAATTGTTGCTTTTGTAACCCTTCAGGTTGATCGGCTTGGTAGCAAAGAATTAGAGGCTGAATTAAGGGCCCACGTGGGCAATGAAATTGGTCCTATTGCAAAACCAGATCAGATTAATTTCACCGATTCATTACCTAAAACTCGCAGCGGTAAAATCATGCGACGCATTCTTAGGGCTTTGGCATCTGGAGAAGAGATAAGTGGTGATACTAGTACCCTTGAAGATCGTTCTGTTCTTGATCAGTTGCGTAATGATGCTTGAGTATTCCACCATTCTGTAATCGCTGCTGCCAAACGATTTAATTGCCGCTGGCGTGAGCCGTCTGTGATTCCCGCTAGAAATTGCTGCCTTAATCCAGCGCTTGCAGGGGTTAGATGATCACCGCTAAGTTCCAATTGTTTAACATTACTATATGGATTTTTGTTTAGGCAATTAAGCAACAGGTTGCTCTGGTCTAATTCGTCGCTCTTAAATTTAATAATAAGTTGATTTTTAGGTGCTTTAATATTGCTGATGAGCTTCATCGTTTCATCTGGGCCTGGGCTAAATTCACTTGTTATTCCTAGCCTTGGTGCCAATTCATTGAAAAATGGAATTGAGCGGCCAGCGGAAAAATTATTAAAGCTCATGTGGGCCTGGGCTTTGCAGCCCCGCCCTTGATCGGGGGCCAGTAGATGCAGTTTGCAGCCCATGCTGTGGCCAAGTCTTAGGCAAGCTAAATTCTGTTGCTCTGCCCTAAAAGAACGCCAGGCATTAACAGCTAGATATTGATGATCAAAATTTGGTACGAATGGCCAGCAGTGGATAAGCCAACCCTGTTCAGCTAGAGCTTCTAACAGCCTGCGGTAACTCAACTGAGGTGTTGCTCCTAAGCCGCTGCCGCCAATAAACTGAATTAAGGCCTTTGGTTCCCTTGGGCGATATACCCATAGTTCACCTAATTGCTGCCAGCCCATTAAGAATTAAGCATTTCCAGGGTTGTTTTTGCCTTGGCAACATGGGCATTTGCGTCAAGCATTGCATTAAAAACAAGTTTGACTATTTTATTTTTGTCAATAACATATGTTACTCTTCCTGGTAGTAAAATTAGTGAATTGGGTACGCCAAATAGTTGGCGTAGTTTGTTTTGTTCATCCACTAGAAGTGGAAAGGGAAGTTGATGGCGTTCGGCAAAGCGTCTGTGGCTCGTTGCGCCGTCGCCACTCACACCCCATACCTCTGCTCCCAACTGTTGGAGTGTTGCATATTGATCTCTGAAGGAACATGCCTCAATGGTGCAGCCGGGGGTGTCGTCTTTGGGGTAGAAAAACAGCACTAATGCCTTTTCGCCAATGTTGTTTAAGCATCGCTCTATTCCATTTTGGTCTTTCAGGCTGAAGGCCGGAGCCTTGTCTCCAACGGCAATAGACATGGCATTACTGCATTGGCGCACCCAAACCCTAGACAGATTCTTGCTGGCTTAGTGTTTTGCTGGGACGATAGAACCAGTGAATCCCCATAAATGGCTGCAGTATGGCAACAACCCAGTTTGTTAACTGCGTTGCCCCAACAACTTTTGATCATCGACACTGAAACCACTGGTTTAGAGCCAACCTTGCACCAGTGCCTAGAAGTTGGCGCAATCCTTTTTTCCGTTCCCCATCGCTGTGTATTAAGCCAACTCTCCTTTCTATTGCCCGCAACTAGTAACCCGGCCATTGCTGTTAACGGCATCGATCCAAAGGCCACCCAGCTATCCCAGCCCTGGCACCAGAGTTTGCAATTGTTTGAAGCGATGGCCGCTGCAGCCGATGTGGCTGTTGCCCACAACGCTTGTTTTGATCGCCGCTGGTTTGGTTGCGGCCAGCTTCCCTGCCTTGATATGCCGTGGGTTTGCAGCATGGAGGATCTGGCTTGGCCAAAGGCCCTTGGTTTGAAAGCAAGGCCATCGTTGAGGGATTTAGCCCTCGCTTTTTCAATTCCCGTTTGGGCTGCCCACAGGGCGCTAACGGATTGCATCTACATAGCCCAAGTATTTGAGCGTTGTGATGATTTAGAGGCTCTGCTTTTGGAAGCTCTCGAGCCTCGTCAGCTTTATCAAGCTCAAGTTAGCTACGCCCAAAGGCAGTTAGCTAAGGATGCTGGGTTTCGCTGGAATGAACCTATTAAGGGGGCTTGGACCCGTCGCCTCAGCCAAAGGCAGCTGCAAAACTTGGAATTACCATTTGAAGCAAAACCGTTGGCGGGTTAATCATTGGCTTTTATGCTGGAGCCATGGCAGCCAGCACTTTGCTAAACCTGCAACTTTGCACTTGGCAAAGGGCCCGCACATGGGCGAGACTCATCCGTGAGGCGGAAAATCTTTGGCATGGTGATATTCGTGATCTGCAGCGGCTTGGCGCCCTTGAATTAGATCAGTTGTTACACGAAATCCCACAAAGTTTAAAACCAAGGATTAATCGTTGGTTGCAGGTATACAGAGCGGCAACTCGCTTGGTTTAACTAATTTCTTCCGCTGCATTACTTTTGATAGTGCAATCCGAGGTGGGATAACTAACGCATAGCAGTGCATAACCCTGGGCTATTTGCTCATCATCCAAAAAGCTTTGATCTGCTTGATCAACCGATCCACTAATCAACTTGCCCGCGCAGGTGGAACAGGCCCCTGCCCTGCATGAGTAGGGCAGATCAACCCCGGCGGCATCAGCTGCATCGAGTATGTAGCTGTCGTCTGCACAACTAAAGCTCTTTCCAGCCTCGATCGTGATTGTGTAACTAGCCATGGTTGCTGAAACTTTCTTTCTTATTAGCATCAACAAAGCTTAGAGGCAAAAAAAAACCGGCAATTGCCGGAAGTTTTTAATGATCAATCGGAGCGGCGGGATTTGAACCCACGACCCCCACTACCCCAAAGTGGTGCGCTACCAAGCTGCGCTACGCCCCGAGCCTTTGAAAAGTAACACAGCAGCAAGTGCCTAGCGTTGTTTGCGCAATTGCTTTAGCAAGCGCAGGGTTAGATGTTCTCGCAACTGCCTCTGATATCCATACAAACGGCGGCTGCGGGCCAGGGCCCTCAACTCCAGCATGCTTAGGGAGGCAAGCATCAATTCCGGCACTCGCTTCCAGGCCGCAGATGTGGCTGGTAACGAGGCTTCTGAATTAGAATCCTGAAGCTGGGCAAGGGCATTGCCAGCTAGCCATTCAGGCACCAAAACAAACAGCACCGCAAGCAGTCCATAGAGCT
The DNA here is from genome assembly GCA_002151525.1 of Synechococcus sp. Lanier. GTDB lineage: Bacteria > Cyanobacteriota > Cyanobacteriia > PCC-6307 > Cyanobiaceae > Synechococcus_D. The sequence goes on from MWMJ01000001.1 coordinate 16,917, forward strand.
CCACAAGACCCTTTGGCAGGGGATGAAGTGGCTTGTTTGGTTGATTAGGAGAAGGGTTGTTGGTCACACCTGTTCCAAGCGATGGCAGCGGGTTTTGCTGAGCAGGTCTTCGATGGTTAGTTCATCACCACTGAGCACAAGGCTCAATCTTTCATTGGTATAACGGGTTAAGGCAAAGGCCTTTTGATCTCGAAACAGATTTGTTTTATAGCCCCTGTGGTACATCGAGGCTTGGCTGTCGTTTCGTTCCAGCAGTAATTCACTACTGTCGGCACAGCGATAGGTTTGCTTCAGCTCATAGTTTTCCCACCAGGGAGATGGACCTGACTGAGCCGAATTTGCTGTAAAAAACAATGGTGCAGCAAGGGCTAGAGCCCAAAGCCTCACCTTGTTAAAGCTTGATTGGGCTGTTTTCACCACGCAGCACACAGTGGCTTGCGGACCAGTCGTAATGGCTCCAAACCTTTTCTGGGAGGAGGTAGTGGCAGCCTGGAAAGGGGCCAAGGCTCACCCTGGTTGGTTGTGCTGAGCAGTATGGGCGGCTTCCAGGTTTAGCCAGGTACTGCTGGTGGTATTCCTCAGCGGCGTAGAAGATTTGATTCAGCTTAATTTCGGTGCTGATGGCAGCAAAACCCTTCGCGGTTAATAAATTTTGATAGGCATCACAGCTCGCCTTGGCAATCGCATCAAGGTTTGGATCGTTTGTGTAGATAACCGATCGATACTGACTGCCCCGGTCATTGCCTTGTCGATCACCTTGGGTGGGATCGTGGCATTCCCAAAAGAGCTTTAGTAGATCGCAGAAATCAACAATTTGCTTGTTCCAAACCACCCTCACCACCTCAGCGTGGCCAGTGCGACCACCACAAACTGCTTCGTAACTTGGTGAAGCGCCATTGCCACCGGCATAACCAACGGCGGTGGTAACAACCCCTGGCAATCGCCAAAAGCCTTTTTCTGCACCCCAAAAGCAACCGCAGCCGAAAATCGCCTCAGCTTGGTTCGGTCCCGCCTCGGCATCAATAAAACTGCCAAGCACAAAATGTTTGGTTGATTCGGCCATTAGGCGTTGCTGCTGCTTTGCTCCCTTGGTTCTAATGCAATGTGATTAAGCAGCGTTGTGGTGAAAGCAAATACCAAAAATGGCAGCGACAGCACCAGGATCAAACCTACGGCCACCAAGGCAAACAGGGGTCTGCTGGCACCCATCAAACTCAAAGCTGTTGCAAGGCTGATAAAGATCAAACCAACCCATGCCAGTACCTGGCCGTATATGTCCCCAAAGGTGAGGGTGCAGCTCATGCGGTAGGCGTGAATGTTGCCCATGGCGGCCTTTACTATTTGTTCAACTATGCTCAATCAACTGGCTGAAAATGAAAAAAATGGCACTTCTTAAACAACTGATTAGCGAGAACAACTGCTTAGCGAGCGGCCACTTCTAGATCAGTGCTGGCCTTTTCCCTTTCCCATAGGCGCCGATAGGTGCCCTCCTGGCCCACTAATTCCCGGTGGGTGCCCTCTTGAACCAACTGGCCATCAACTATCACCAATACCCGATCACAGGCGGCAGCCGCAGATAGTTGGTGGCTTATGAACAACACCGTGCGATGTAGGTCGATGGTTAGGGATTGCAGAATTGCTGCAGCGGTGCGGTTATCTACGCTGGCAAGGGCATCATCAAGCACAAGAAGTGGAGCATCAACAAGTAAGGCGCGGGCAAGGGATGATCTTTGCCTTTGGCCACCACTAAGGGTGATACCTCTCTCACCCACAAGGGTTTTATAACGATCTGGAAAGCTTTCAACATCGGCCTTGAGTTGTGCTTGCTGAACAACTCTCTCTAGCTGCACAATTTCAGCATTTGGATCCCCATAGCAAAGGTTTTCTGCAAGGGTTGCTGAAAATAAATAGCCCTCCTGGGGCACCATTGCAATCTGTTTGCGAAGGTCGGAGAGTTTTAGGCAAGTGATGTCTTGTCCATTAATAAATAGTTGGCCGGATGGAACCTCCAACATGCGCCCTAAGGCCCTTGCCAGGGTTGTTTTACCGCTGCCTACAGGCCCTACCACTGCCACCAACTCACCGGGCTTAACGCAAAAACTAAGCTTGTTTAAAGAATTTTTCCCAGCGCCTGGATATCGCACACACAGGTCCCTTGCTTCGATACTTGCCCCTGTGGAATTTTCTTGCAACTCATCTGGCCTAATTGGATCTTGAATGCTTGCCTCACGGCTAAGTAGGTCTTCAACTCTCTCAAGACTCACTTGCCCCGTTTGGAATGAACTGAGGGTGAAACCCAGTAACGCGGTGGGAAATACAAGGCGTTCAATATAAAGAATAAGGGCAATTAATCCGCCTAATGTGAGGCTGCCGCGCTCCAGTTGACCACTACCTAAAGCTAAAAGTACGAGCAGTGATAGTGAACTAATGCCCTCTAGTAATGGAAAAAGAGTGCTGCGGGTGCGGGCGAGGGCAATGGCGGCATCGCGATAGCGTTTGCTTAGAGATGCAAATGCACTTACCTCGGTGGGTTCTTGCCCATAGATTTTGATTGCACTAATTCCTGAGAGATCCTCTTGGATTAAATCGCTTAATTGGGCAAGATTCTGCTGTTGTTGGCGCTGTTGGCTCATCATGCGTCCCCCCGAGGCGCCCACCACCACCAGCATCAATGGGTAGAGGATGATTGCCGCCAGGCTTAGCCAGGGGTCTATGGCCAGCATCGCTGGCAGGGTGAATGCATAGGCAAGGGCTGTGTTCGCAAGGCTTAATACTGCGAATCCAAGCAGCCGCCGCACATTTTCCACATCACTTGTAGATCTGCTAATCACTTCGCCGCTGCCGGCGGTTTGTACCCAGCCGGGCTCCTGTTTCAACAAATGATCAAAAATACGTTGACGCAACAAGATTTCCACCTGCCTGCCGGCGCCAAAAACCAATACCCGCGACCAAAGCCTCACCCCGGCCATGGCGCTAGCAAGCAGGGCAATCCAAAGGGCTTGGTGGAGTAGATCGCCAAGAGAAAAGCCTGGCTTGAGGCTGTTTACGGTTCTTTGCACCAACAAAGGCAATGTGGTGCCGAGCAAATTCACCACCAAAAGAGCCAATGCCCCCCGCAAAAGTTGCTTGCGTTGGGGCCGCAAATAACGGCCAATCAAACCCAGTTTCAAAGAAGCAAACATCCAATCCCTCCCCTCACACTCAAACTAAGTAGCAATCAACCCCAATGGAGGTGCCATGGCGATTGAGTCCCCCCAGTCCCATCCCTTATATGCCCTAGATCGCAATATTGTTGATGGTTTGTTGGCTGCTACGGAGCCAACCAGTGGGCAAATGGTTGATGCCGCACGGCTTTTTAATCGCTATCAGGGTTTTCCAGGTGCCACCGACCTAAAAGAAGACCTGGAAAAAACTCTGAGGCTCTGGGGTTTTGATCGCAATGAACTCAACCGTCGCTGTAGGGAGCTCTGGAGCACTGGTTATCTGCCTGGCGAACAGCTCAATGCTCAACCTGGCAGTGAGGTGGGATCGCAGGTGGGCAGTGGCTTTGATTCAACCGATAGTGAAAATGACGCCTAGATCACCCGAATTGGCCACTTCTTAGGCGATTATTAAGAGGTCCCCATCACCTGGCCCGCGATGCTTAGCATCCGGGTCTTTTTTTTAGCTATGCAAGTGGTTCAGCAGCTCCCCGCCTTGTTGGAGCGCCTTCTCCAAGGGGAATGCTTGGCTGAAGAGGAGGCGGCCGGGTTGATGCAGGCCTGGTTGGAAAACAGTCTTAGTGCAGCTCAAACCGGTGCTTTCCTAGCTGCCCTGCGTTGTCGCCCCCCCTCAGCAATTGAGCTATCAGCAATGGCCTTGGTGCTGAGGGCAGCGGCACCGCTGCCCTGCAGGCGTCCTGATGGGCCTCTGCTCGATAGTTGCGGCACCGGTGGTGATGGTGCCAATAGTTTCAATATCTCCACAGCCGTTGCCTTCACCGCCGCAAGCTGTGGGGTAAAGGTGGCTAAGCATGGCAACCGCAGTGCAAGCGGCAAGGTTGGTTCAGCAGATGTGCTGGAGGGGCTTGGCATTCAACTAACAGCTCCTTTTGAATCTGTTGTTGGTGCAATCGATCAAGCTGGCGTTAGTTTTTTGTTTGCCCCTGGCTGGCATGGCTCCCTGGCGGCGCTTGCCCCCCTGCGCCGCAACCTCGGTGTGCGCACCATCTTTAATCTTTTAGGCCCTCTTGTTAATCCACTCGCACCTGAGGCCCAGGTGTTGGGGGTGGCGGACATCAATTTGTTGAAACCCATGGCTGGGGCCCTCAAAAATTTGGGTTTGCAGAGGGCTGTGGTTGTTTATGGCCATGGTGGTTTGGATGAAGCGAGCCTTGCTGGAACAAATGAATTGATTGTTTTGGATGCAGATGAACTGCACGCCCAGCAATTAGATCCCACCGCCTTTGGTTTGAGCCTTGCGCCCCTTGCTGAACTTGAGGGCGGTGATCTCGTAACCAATCAAGAGATTCTTGAGCGGGTGTTGAAAGGCAATGGCAGCAAGGCCCAACGGGAGGTTGTAGCTCTAAATACAGCTCTGGCGCTTTGGTGCAACGGTTCAGTGCAGCATTGGGGTGATGGTGTGGAACGTGCCCTAGCCAGTCTTGATAGTGGTGAGCCATGGCAGCGTTTACTAGCCCTCCGCTCTGCCCTAAACCCCGTTGCGGGATGATCCTCTTAATTCAAAAATCGTGCCGCAGTTGATGGAAGCCCAGCTTGTGCTCGCCGATGGCACCGTACTGAGGGGCAAAAGCTTTGGTGCTAAAGGAACAGCCATTGGCGAAGTGGTTTTTAACACCGGGATGACCGGCTACCAAGAGGTGCTCACCGATCCAAGCTATGCGGGTCAATTGGTAACTTTTACTTATCCAGAATTTGGCAACACCGGCATAAACGAATTTGATATGGAATCTGATAAACCTGCTGTGCAGGCTGTTATCAGCAGGGAATTGTCGCCGGTTGCTAGTAATTGGCGCGCAACCGCAAGCCTTGATCAATGGCTGCAGCAGCACGGGGTAGTGGGTTTATTTGGTGTAGACACCCGCGCTTTGGTGAGGGTTTTACGGGAGGGTGGCGCCATGAATGGGGCCGTGAGTAGCGATGGCACATCAGCCAAAACACTCCATGAAGTGGTTTGTTCAGCCCCATCAATGGAAGGTTTAAATCTGGCCCAGCAGGTTTCAACCCCTAAGCCATACAGCTGGAAACAGGTATCACCGGTTGGCTTTGATCAACGCTTGAAAGCGCAACCAAGCAAGCCCTATAAAGTGGTGGCAATTGATTTCGGCATAAAGCGAGCAATTCTCCAACGATTGGCGGCCCATGGCTGTGAACTCACAGTGTTACCTGCAAGCTGTTCCTTGGAGCAGGTTCTGGTTTGTAAACCCGAGGGCGTGTTTCTTTCAAATGGGCCTGGAGATCCGGCTGCGGTGAGCGCAGCCATTGGCTTGGCGAGGGGATTGCTGCAAGAAAAAAACCTGCCTGTTTTTGGCATTTGCCTGGGGCATCAAATTCTTGGTTTGGCCCTCGGTGGTAGGAGCTTCAAACTTGGCTATGGCCATCGCGGTCTTAACCACCCTTGCGGCGCAGCGGGGATTGTGGAAATTACAAGTCAAAACCATGGCTTTGCCATTGATGCGGCAAGCCTTGATCCTGAACGGGTGAAGATCACCCATAAAAACCTTAATGATGGAACCGTTGCCGCCATTGAGCTTTTACATCAGCCCGTTTTTGGGGTGCAGTATCACCCGGAGGCATCCCCAGGACCCCATGACGCTGATCATCACTTCGCCAAATTTGTGGCATTGATGGCAGATAGGCGATCTGTGGATAAGATTGAGAGCCCATAGGGGCCCATCAGCTGTTGAGGACTGGAGCCATCACCGAATTGCAGCGACTCACCGTCTCTCTCCGTGGTGGATTTGAACCCCAGGAGAGCCACCTGCTGTTCCATTTCACCGGTCAGCTGGATGCCTACTCGGAACGTCAATTCCGCGATTTTGTTAGCCAATACGTGGCCAAATCCAAGCTTCCTCTGGTACTAGATCTGAGCAAGGTTGATTTCCTTGATTCATCTGGCCTAGGCGCGCTAGTGCAAATTGCCAAGCAGCGAAATGAAGCAAAACTCAAATTTTTTGTAGTTGGAAATAGCCGGGTAGTGCAAACGGTGAAGCTGGTGAGATTGGAAGCTTTCCTTAATCTTCAACCGGATCTCACCACTGCCTTAAGTGGTTTTGCTGCCAAGTAAAACTCCAATTGGCATGGCCTTGCCCGGTCCAGCCCAGTTGGCATGGCTTGGAGATGCCGTGTGGGAACTTCACCAGCGCACCAGGTTGGTGCGCCACCAAGCCAGTTCCCACCGGCTTCATCAAGCTGGTGTTGAGCAAGTACGCGCCGAAGCCCAAAGCGCCGCTTTGTTTTTTTTAGAGCCTCACTTAACCGAATCTGAGCTGGAATGGGTGCGCAGGGGGCGTAATTCAGCTGGTAGGGGGCCAAGGCGTGTGGATCCAGCCATATATGGCAGGGCCTCAGGGTTTGAGACAATGGTTGGCTGGCTCTATCTCTGCAATCCGGAGCGACTTAATGAGTTGCTTTGCCTTTTTCAGGATTTACCCCTGGATGGCCCGGTGTGAAATTGTTTGAGCCTGGTTCCCTTTGCCGCCTCCGCCATGGCTCCCCGTCCCGATCGCCCCAAAGGGGAGCGCCCAAGGCGACCCTTCAGCCGTCCCGACGGTCCAGCTAGGGGAGCCACTAGCCGACCGGAGCGGCCGGTGCGCCTTGGGCGCTCCGATAGGCAGGATCGCAGCAAGTCTTACGAATCGCCTGAGCGGGCCGAACGATCTGATCGATACCGAACGAACAGATCTGAGCGACTCAGATCTGAGCGACCAAGTTTTGATCGAACCAGTTTTGATCGAACAAGTTTTGGAAGGTCTACTAGCGACCGTTCTCGCTCAGATAGAAGCCGTGCCGGTCAAACACGTTTTGAGAGAACACCTCTAGAGAGAACACCTCTAGAGAGAACAAGCTTTGATCGAACAAGTTCAGAACGCAGAAGTTCGGAACGCAGAAATTTGGATCGCAGAAGTGATTCAAGACCCAATCAAGATTTTGAACCAACCGCCGATAGCAACACAAGCCCCGAAATTGATGATTTGGTTTGGGGCCGCCACGCGGCCATGGCAGCCCTAGAGAGCGGTCGCCCAATTCATCGCATCTGGTGTACGCCAGAGATGCGATTCAGCAGTCGTTTTTTACAGCTTCTTAGGGAAGCAAAGGGTTCTGGAGTTTTAGTTGAGGAGGTTACCTGGGCTCGCCTGGCCCAACTCAGTGGCGCAGCTGTCCACCAAGGAATTGTGCTGCAAACGGCAGCGGCGGAAACCCTCAACCTAAAAACCCTTGTGGAAGGTTGTAGTCAATTGGGTGAGGCACCCCTTTTGATGGCTGTAGATGGGCTCACCGATCCACAAAATCTTGGTGCGATTGTGCGTAGTGCGGAGGCCCTAGGTGCCCATGGTTTAGTGCTGCCCCAGCGGCGCAGTGCAGGGTTAACAGGTTCTGTGGCAAAGGTGGCAGCAGGAGCGCTTGAGCATCTACCCATTGCAAGGGTGGTGAATTTGAATCGGGCTCTGGAATCCTTGAAGGAAAATGGCTACCGCGTGGTGGGTTTAGCCGAGGAGGGCAGTGTTCCTCTTATGGATGCGGATTTAGAGGGTCCATTGGTTGTTGTTACCGGTTCCGAGGGAAATGGCCTTTCGATGCTTACCCGGCGCCATTGCGATCAATTAGTTCGCATCCCCTTGCGCGGGGTTACTCCAAACTTAAATGCAGCAGTAGCAACTGCTTTGCTGCTTTATGAGCTGGCTCGCAGGGGGTGGATGGCAGGTATTCATGGACAGGATCCCGCCCCACGACTGCAACGGGTGCAGTTGAAATCGTCGCCATCCGTAGCTGTTGAAACCCCTAATGAGGAGCAAATAAGTGACGGATTCAGCGCAGAGATCCGTCTATAGGCCCCACAGGGCCCTATGTGAGGTCAAAATAACGGCGCATGAGCTTTCTGATGGGTCTTTTTTCCGCTCCCCTCCGCGCCACTGCCAATGCCCTAGGCCTGGCCTGGTGGGCGAGGGTTGATACCCGCCAACCAGATGTCACCTATTGGTTCGGCCCCTATGTGCGTCGCCATACGCTCGAATGCAAGCTACCGGCTTTCTTGGCAGACCTGCGCAGTGAGGGACCAGCGGTACTGGAACATCGTTTAGTGCGAACCCGTCGCGGCGAACCATTCACCATCGAACATCAGGGCTGATAGCGTCGCATCAGTTTTGTTTCGCACATGGTGATCAGCCGGGGGCATGCTGCCTTTGATCAAGGCTTGCAATCGGCCAGTGCCCACACCCAGGCGAGTTTTGATCGCATAGCTGAAACCGAACCGCAGTTGCATTCATTCGTAACTCTTACCCAAGAGCGGGCGAAGTTAGATGCAGAGCAGATTGATAAAGCGAAGGCTGCTGGTGAAAAGTTGGGCCCCTTAGCCGGAGTGAATCTGGCAATTAAAGACAACCTCTGCACTAAAGGTATAAAAACCACCTGCTCGAGCCGAATGCTCGAGCACTTCATCCCCCCCTACGAATCCACTGTTACCCAAAGGCTTTGGCAGGCTGGGGCTGTGCTGATCGGTAAAACAAACCTCGATGAGTTTGCCATGGGCAGCTCAACGGAAACCTCAGCATTTGGTGCAACCGCCAATCCGTGGGATCCCACCAGGGTGCCGGGGGGAAGTTCTGGGGGCAGCGCCGCTGCTGTGGCCGCTGGCCAATGTGATGCAGCCCTTGGTTCAGATACCGGTGGATCAATCCGACAACCGGCAAGTTTTTGTGGTGTTGTGGGCATGAAACCCACCTACGGCCGGGTTAGCCGTTGGGGACTTGTGGCATTTGCCAGCTCCCTTGATCAAGTGGGTCCATTTGGCCGCACGGTTGCTGATGTGGCGGCTGTTTTACAGGTGATTGCAGGCCACGATCCCCTTGATGCCACAAGCCTCGACCTACCCGTGCCTAATTACCTTGAGGCTTTGGATCAGCCAATTAGGGGTTTGAGGGTAGGAATATTGAAAGAGGCATTTGGCGCTGGTTTAAACCCTGAAGTTGAGGCATCGGTGCGTGGTGCAGCAACCCTATTGCAATCCCTTGGCTGCACCATGGTGGATGTGAGTTGTCCCCGTTTTAAAGATGGTATTGCCACTTATTACGTGATTGCCCCTTCTGAGGCATCGGCCAATTTGGCCCGTTATGACGGTGTGAAGTATGGCCAGCGCCATCAAGCTGGCGAAAACCTTAGTGCCATGACGGCACTCACGAGGGCCAATTGTTTTGGCGCAGAGGTTCAAAGAAGAATCCTAATCGGTACCTATGCTCTATCTGCTGGATACGGAGATGCCTATTACCGCAAAGCACAACAAGTACGCACATTAATTAGGGAGGATTTCAATAAGGCTTTCCAACAGGTTGATTTATTGCTTACGCCCACCTCGCCTACAACTGCATTTAAACCTGGGGAGCATAGTGATAATCCAATAGCTATGTATTTAGCCGACTTACTAACCATCCCAGCAAATCTAGCTGGTATTCCTGCCATCAGTATTCCCTGTGGTTTTGATAGCAGTGGCCTCCCCATTGGCCTGCAATTGATGGCACCGGTGCTTGAGGAAGCGAGATTGCTTCAGGTATCCCATCACTATGAGCGGGCCGCTGCGGTGATGAAAAATCGGCCCGAAGCTGCACTGGCCATTGGTTAACACCAGCCCTAGTGCCCCTAGCTAGGGTAGGTGCACTAGGGCTGGTGGAAAGCTTTGTCGTTTGTTCCCCTTCACAACCACAGCGATTACAGCCTGTTGGATGGGGCAACCCAGCTTCCCGCCATGGTGGCGCGAGCCGTTGAATTGGGGATGCCAGCTGTTGCCATAACCGATCATGGTGTGATGTATGGCGCCATCGAACTACTTAAGTTATGCACAAAGGCTGGAATAAAACCAATTATCGGCAATGAAATGTATGTTGTTAATGGCAGCATTGAAGATCCCCAGCAAAAGAAAGAGCGTAGATATCATTTGGTTGTGTTAGCAAAAAATCAAGTTGGTTATAAAAATCTTGTGAAATTAACAACAATTAGTCATCTCCAAGGGATGCGAGGTAAGGGAATTTTCTCAAGGGCTTGCATTGATAAACAGATATTGAAAAAATATAGTGAGGGTTTAATTGTTGCCACCGCTTGCATGGGTGGTGAAATACCTCAGGCGCTTTTAAAAGGAAGATATGATGTGGCTAGGGATGTTGCCCTTTGGTATAAGGATGTATTTGCCGAAGATTTCTATCTGGAAATTCAAGATCATGGCTCCCCTGAGGATCGGATCGTAAACACTGGCATAGCAAAATTAGCGGCTGAACTTGATATTGAAATAATTGCAACTAACGACGCTCACTACTTAAGTGGATTGGATGTGGAGGCCCATGACGCTCTTTTATGTGTATTAACAGGAAAACTTATTAGCGATCAGAAGCGCCTCCGCTATACCGGCACTGAATTTATTAAAAGCAGAGCTGAAATGGAGTTGTTGTTTGCCGATCATTTAGAAGCGAGTATTGTTAAAAAAGCTCTTGATAATACGGTTAAAGTTGCAAATAAAGTTGAGGAGTATGACATTCTAGGACGGTATCAAATGCCAAATTTTCCGATCCCTGATGGCCACACTTCAATTAGTTACTTAACGGAAGTTTCTGAGCAAGGATTAAGGGCAAGACTTGCAATAACAGATTCGGAAGTAATTGATAAAATCTATGCAGATCGCCTTTATTTTGAACTGGAGGTTATGGAGCAAATGGGTTTTCCCACCTATTTCCTTGTGGTTTGGGATTATATTCGTTTCGCTCGAGATAATGGCATTCCTGTGGGGCCCGGTAGAGGTTCTGCCGCAGGATCCCTGGTGGCCTATGCCCTCGGAATAACAAATATTGATCCCGTTAAGAATGGCCTGTTATTTGAACGCTTTTTGAATCCTGAGCGAAAGTCTATGCCGGATATTGATACCGATTTTTGTATTGAGCGCAGGGGGGAGGTAATTGAATATGTAACTAAGCGCTATGGTGAGGATAAGGTTGCACAAATAATTACATTTAACCGAATGACTTCAAAGGCAGTTTTGAAGGATGTGGCCAGAGTTCTGGATATTCCCTATGGGGATGCAGATAAACTGGCAAAATTAATTCCTGTTGTTCGTGGCAAGCCAGCAAATCTAGATGAAATGATAAGTGAAGAATCTCCAGCGCCTGAATTTAGGGATAAATATTACAACGATCCCGCTGTTAAGCATTGGATCGATCTTGCTCGCCGCATTGAGGGTACTAACAAAAGTTTTGGCGTTCATGCAGCTGGTGTTGTTATTGCAGCTGAACCACTAGACGAACTTGTACCACTACAACGCAATAATGATGGTCAAATTATAACTCAATATTTCATGGAAGATGTTGAATCAATGGGTTTACTTAAGATGGACTTCTTGGGCCTTAAAAACTTAACCATGATCGATAAAACCCTGCAGTTAATACATCAGCATTCGGGTGTTCGCATTGATCCAGATGATCTGCCAGCGAATGATTCAGCAACCTATGCCCTATTGGCAAGGGGGGACCTGGAAGGAATTTTCCAATTGGAATCCAGCGGCATGCGCCAGATCGTAAGAGATTTAAAACCATCCTCCCTTGAGGATATTTCTTCGATATTGGCTCTATATCGACCCGGACCTCTTGATGCAGGGCTGATACCTAAATTTATTAATCGCAAACATGGTCGTGAATTAATCGAATTCGTTGATCCCAAACTTGAACCGATTCTGCAGGAAACCTATGGAATTATGGTTTATCAAGAGCAGATCATGCGCATCGCCCAAGATTTAGCTGGCTATTCACTCGGTGAGGCTGATCTGTTGCGGAGGGCCATGGGTAAGAAGAAGGTGTCAGAAATGCAAAAACATCGCAGTCAATTTGTACAAGGGGCAACTGCGCAGGCGGTTCCTGAAAAAGTAGCAGATACATTATTTGATCAAATGGTTTTGTTCGCAGAATATTGTTTTAATAAAAGCCACTCCACTGCCTATGGCGCTGTTACCTATCAAACCGCATTTTTAAAAGCCCATTATCCGGTTGCATACATGGCAGCTCTATTAACAGTTAACTCTGGTATTACAGATAAGGTGCAGCGCTACATTTCCAATTGTAATTCCATGGGCATTGAGGTTTTACCCCCTGATTTAAATAGTTCAGGTATTGATTTTACCCCACAAGAGAATAAGATATTATTTGGTTTGTCGGCAATTAGGAATTTAGGCGAAGGTGCGATTCGCAGCTTGTTACTCACACGGCAAAAAGATGGTCCGTTCCAATCCCTTGCCGATCTCTGCGATCGCATGGCAACTGGTAGCTCCTTAAATCGTAGAGCCCTGGAATCATTGATCCATTGCGGTGCTCTTGATTGCCTAGAACCAAATGCAAATCGCGCCCAATTGATAGCTGATCTTGATCTGCTGCTTGATTGGGCTAACTCAAGGGCAAGGGATCGCGTAAGTGGTCAGGGTAGTTTGCTTGATTTATTAAAAGCCGATAGCACTGCAGGATCAAATACTGCTGTTGGTACAGCGCCAAAGGCCGCGTCTGTTGCCGATTATGCCCCTACGGAAAAATTGCGTCTCGAGAAGGAATTGGTTGGCTTTTATTTATCAGATCATCCGTTGAAGCAATTGAAATCCACCAGCCATTTGCTATCACCAGTTGGGTTGGCTCAACTAGAGGAGCAGGCCGACCGCAGCCGTATTTCTGCACTAGTGATGGTTCCAGAAATAAAATTAGTAACCACCCGCAAGGGCGATCGCATGGCAATTTTGCAGCTTGAGGATCTCACCGGTAGTGCGGAAGCGGTTGTTTTTCCAAAAACCTATGCTCGGCTTGCTGATCATTTGACGGTTGACGCCCGTTTATTGTTGTGGGCCCAGGTGGACCGGCGCGATGATCGAGTGCAGTTAATTGTTGACGATGTTGCTTTGGTTGATGACCTGCGCTTGGTAATGATTAAATTAAATCAAATGCAGGCGGGAGATATTACGGTTCAACATCAACTAAGAGAATGTTTACAGCAGCACCGCGTTGATGATGAATCAGTTGGTGCAAGGATTCCAGTTGTTGCAGAAATAGAGAGCCTTGAGGGGCATTGCTTTGTACGCCTTGGACATCAATTTTGTGTAAAGAATGCTGATGCCGCAGTGGCAAGCCTTAGCGCTGCTGCCTTTGAGGTGAGCTTGCGCCACTGCGCAGCCGCATGATATTGGGTTTGATTTGCTCTAAACCAAACAGAGAACCGGGTTCTTCTAACCAACTGCTTGAAAAAATTCCATAGCTAAGCCCAACTAAGCCGAGCAAGAAACATCCACCTGAACTTATTAGGGTGATTCCAGTTGGAATATCCAGGATCTGTTTAGTGATCAATAGATAACTAGCAACAAAAACTGCCATCCCCATAATTGTTGGTATGCCAGTGGCGATAGCAACCCTTCGGGCCATGCGGTTTGCAACCGTTTGGGGAATTGCCTTTTTGCTATCACTAACTTTGAGCTTTTTAACAGGCTTAGGAGCTGCGGCTGCTTTTGCTGGTGATGATGTTGGCTGATTGCGCTCGTGAGCGAAGCCATCCGCCATGGTGCCTAACCCCGAATGCCCAGTTTAACGATCAGGGTTTGATACCGCTCGTTGCTTTGGCTTTTCAGGTAGCTCAGCAGGCTTTTGCGGCGACCAAGCATTTTCAGGAGGCCTTGCTTAGACGAAAAATCGTGTTTGTTGGCCTGTAGGTGGCCGGTGAGCTGGCTGATGCGCTCACTCAACATGGCCACCTGCACTTCCACCGATCCGGTGTCGGTGCCATGGGTTTGGTGGCTGTTAATCAGCTCTTGTTTCTTTTCTGTGTTGAGCGGCATGCGGGAGATCGGCCCGAATCGGTGCAATCAACCAGCATAACTCCCCGAGGGACCTTATTAGGCAGTTTGGCCAAGCCAGCGCAGGCTTTCCCGCAACCAGGCATCACTATTTTGGGCATCATCGGCGGATAGAAGCGGATTCACGGCCTTAAGGGCCTCATGAATTTCCAAGGGGCCATATCCCAAACTGGTGAGCATCTGCTCAAGTTCTGGCCGTAGGTTTGTTTCGAGCGCAGCCAAGCTGGTTTCTTGGTTAGGGCTAATTACATAACTATCGAGTTTCTGCCTCAGTTCAAGCGAGAGGCGTTCAGCGGTGCGTTTGCCCACACCCTGGGCACTGCAAAGCAGGTTTAGGTTTCCCTGCTGGATCGCTTCAACAAGAACTGGCACAGCCATCGATCCCATCAATGCCATTGCAACCTGGGGGCCAACCCCACTAACTCCTATCAGTAGTCGAAATAGATTGCGCTCTTGCTGATGGCTGAAGCCAAAAAGCACACTGCCATCTTCCCTATGAAGATGATGGATCCAAAAACTGAGCGTTGCCGCCCCAGGGCTGAGCCGATGCACAGCCCAAAGCGCTTTACTAATTTGAACCTCATAGCCAACACCGGCGCAAATCAAAAGCAAACCGCAGCGATTTCCCTCCTGCCAGGTGTGGCCAAGGTGTCCTTCAAGCCAACCGATCATGCTGTGCTCAGATTTGAACTAATGGTGCCGTTGCTGCCAACCCTGCGCCGGCTTGCTCGCCTAGGGGCTTTGCTTAGCTTGCTGATCAGCCTTTCTGGCTGTGTTTCCCTCAATCAACCGCCGCGTCAGGCCCTGCTATCAGCTTTAAATCTTCAAGTTCAATTGAGTGAGGTTGAACTGGCTGATGCCCTGCAGCTATCGCCAAGGAAGGATGTGCCTAGCCTGCAGCGGGTGCGTTTGGATCAACAACGGCTGGAACGGATTCAAAATCAAAAGGTATGGCTGCTCCATGGTCGATTTGATTGGCGCTGGCCTGGAGAAGCGTTGAATGTGGCAAGCCCCTTTGAATTGCGTTTGATACGCGCTGAAAAAGGGCAAACCTGGCGACTGCTAAAGCCACCAAGCTCCCAGTCTCCCCAGTGGCGGATATATCCATTGCCCATGGCCTAAAACCAGCAACAATGAATTGCCCTTACGGTTAACAGTGATCAGCCCCCGTCTCCACCCCCGCACGATTGAGGCGGTTAAGGAAAGGGCAGACATTGTTGATGTGGTTGGAGAGCACGTAGTACTAAAGAAAAAAGGTAAAGAATTTGTTGGGATTTGTCCTTTTCACGATGACAAATCACCATCGATGACAGTATCGCCAGCAAAGCAATTTTATTATTGCTTTTCCTGTGGGGCTGGTGGTAATAGTTTGAAATTCCTGATGGAATTAAAGCGTCAGAGCTTTAGTGATGTTGTGCTTGAGCTGGCAAGGAAATATTCATTACCCGTTGAAACACTAGACGCTCCTCAGCAGGAACGCCTAAAAGAACAATTAACGCGACGAGATAAAATTCACAGGGCACTCGCATTGGCGAGTGGTTGGTTTCGAGCAAATTTGCGTAGTCGAATTGGTGCAGCTGCTCTGAACTATTTGCAAAAAGATAGGGGCTTAAATAATGGCACCATCGAGTTATTTGAGTTGGGCTACGCACCCGATAAGTGGGATGCGCTTATCGGCCATTTGCAGCAGGTTGAAAATATCGATATCAATTGTTTAGAAATGGCTGGCTTAGTTGTTGCCCGCAAGGGGGGCGATGGATTTTATGATCGCTTTAGGGAGCGATTGATGGTTCCTATTCACGACCGTCAAGGCCGAATCATTGGTTTTGGCGGCCGTAGCCTTGAGGGGGTAGAACCAAAATATTTAAATTCACCTGAAACTGAAGTATTTGAAAAGGGTAAGCACCTATTTGGTTTAGATAAGGCCGCAGATCCAATTCGTCGCGCTGATTGTGCAATTGTTGTTGAGGGATATTTTGATGTAATTGCCCTCCATGCAGCTGGAGTGCGCCACTCGGTTGCAGCATTGGGTACAGCGCTTGGTAGTCAGCAAATTAACCAGTTGTGCCGCTGTTGTGATAGTAGGCGGATCGTGCTGAATTTTGATGCTGATGGTGCTGGTATCAGGGCAGCGCAAAGGGTAATTGGTGAAGTTGAGCAACAAGCTTTGCAGGGGCAGATTGAATTGCGGATTTTGCCTTTACCCGAGGGGAAGGATCCGGATGATTTTTTAAAACTCCAGGGCCCTGCCAATTATTTAGCCCTCGTTGAACAAGCACCCCTTTGGCTTGATTGGCAAATTGAGCAGGTTTTGCTCGGTATGGATTTAAACCGTGCCGACCAATTTCAGCAAGTGGTGAAGGCCCTTGTGGAGCTGCTTGGCAAATTGCCCCAATCGGCCCTGCGCAGCCACTATTTGCAAAGGGTGGCTGAACGTCTATCCGGCGGTCAATCGCGCATGGCATTACAGCTGGAGGAAGATCTCCGCCAACAGGTGAAAGGACAACGTTGGCATGGGCGTTCCAGTCGCCATGGTCAACCAGGTGAAGCCGGGATCAGAGAACGGGCTGAAGCAGCTTTGCTCCGTCTTTATTTACACGCACCGGCGGTACGCGCCGAAATCCGCAGGGAGTTGCGAACAAGGGACCTGGAGGATTTTGGGATTCCACACCACCGCATGCTGTGGCTTGTTATAAGTGAATTAGAAGAATCAAAGCTTGGCATTGCCGAAATTGAGGATATTTGCAGGGGCATTAGCCCTGGGGAAGCCCTTATGGATATGGATATTGCTAAGTTACTTAGTGATCACCTTTTAGAAACAAATACAGCCCTGCTTCAGCGGCTGAGTGAACTGCTTGAGCCCAGTGAACTTCAAGATCTTAATTTAATCAATCCAACTCAACACTTGCGGGGTACTACAGCTAGCTTAGAACGCCAGCGAGTAATACGTAGATGTCGCCATTTAATTGAAGCTTGGGGCAGCCAGCGACTGCAAAGTTTAGAACATTGTATTTCTTTACTGCTTGAGGCAGATCGCCATCAACCGGCAAACAATGACGATGGTGAACAGCGGATTGATTTATTGTTTAATGAATTAAATGCAGATGCAATCCGATTCCAGGAACTTTATTACAATGAAAGGCGTTACCTAACTGAGCTTGACGCACAGCGTTGCGCCTAATTCTTGTGGTTTACCCTAAATTTTTTTTACACTTCATCCTGCTCGAGGAGAAGCTGTTGAAACTCAGTGTATAGGGTATCCTTTTCAATGAACTGATTATTTTTTTGTTTTATTGTTGTAGTTTCTGATTTCTTGGCTTCCAAGGATTTTAACCTCGCTATCAAATGGTCTGGCACATTACCGTCTGGGCTTACTTGCATTAGTTGACGGAACAATTCTTCAGGATTTTGTTCAGTTTCAACCGGATGTAATTTTCGGTTGGGTGTTGATTCTGTTTTCTTAGGAGTTGCCAGCGGTTGGGGCAATCGCCTTCCAAGGGCTTCTAAACGCTCTTTACTTTTAGGATCAAGGGCCATATTACTCACATTCCAAGCTGTTAAAGGTGCTGCGGCCAGTACTGTTGTTTGTACCGCTCGCCACCGCGCATAAAATCTTAAGTGAATCGCCCCGCAAAGGCACATTGGTAAAATCAGCACCAACAATACTCACATTCTTAAAGCGTGTATTAAATGCAAATGCATCTTCAAGGATTGCTTGGTCGAGTTTTGTGCCATCAAATACTGCAGAATCCAAGGTTGCTCCCCTTAAGTTTGCATCACTCAAATCTGCATCCTGAAGCTTTGCACCGAAAAGGCTTGCCCCTTCCAAGTTTGCCCCTTTGAAATTAGCCTCCCGCAAATTTGTGAGGCTAAATGTGGTTGCTCTTAAATCAGCTCCATGGAAATCCGCCCCGATCAACACCTGCTTATTAAATTCCTTCGCAGCAAACACGGGCAACGCTATCCCTAAGCCGCAGACCAGCAGGGAAAGCGCTAGCACTAGGGAAGCGATTAATCGTGCCATTGCTTCATAACTGAGATTGGGTGGAACCCTAGATCTATTTTGATCCCTTTAGGTTTGTTACCACCATCTCATCCGGATAGCTATCCAAGGAATAGGAGAGATATTGAGGGCCTTGGCGCAGAATTAGAAGCGCTGCAGCTGCTTAGGCATCGGGGCTGGGCATTGCTTGAACATCGCTGGAGCTGCCGCTGGGGTGAATTGGATCTGTTGGTTTCAAAGCCCCACAGGTTGTTGCTGGTGGAGGTGAAAGCCCGCAGCCGTTGCGGCCCAGACAATTGGGGGCTCGGGGCCTTTGGTCCCCAAAAAAGGCGCAGGTTAGAACGCAGTTTTTCCTGTTGGTTGGCGCTAAACCCCAATTGGCATGGAGCATCGGTTCAGATTGCCCTAGCCCTAGTGCCCTTGGTTTCGCGGCCCCGTTTGAGGCTCTCTCGGCCCATTCGCTGGTTGGTGCTCCACAGTTAGGGGCAACCATCTGCAAATGCCTCAATTTATGGGCTTTTCAGGCCACAGCGCTCGCAAACGATTTGGCCAACACTGGTTAATCGATGCTGCTGTGCTCAACAGCATTGTTGCGGCGGCAAAGCTGCAAGCCACAGATAGGGTTTTGGAAATAGGCCCAGGGCGTGGTGCCCTCACCGAAAAAATTCTTGAGCAACCATTGCAAAGGCTTGAGGCGATTGAATTAGATCGGGATTTAGTGGTTGGTTTGCAACAGCGCTTTGGCAAAGATCCAAGATTTAACCTGCAACAGGGGGATGCCCTCGCCATGGCGCTCCCAACGGCAAATAAGGTGGTTGCAAATATTCCTTACAACATCACAGGTCCCCTGCTGGAGATTTTGCTTGGTCGGCTTGATCAACCGCGCTTAGATGGTTTTGATTCCCTTGTGCTTTTGTTACAACAGGAGGTTGCCCAGCGAATTACGGCTGCACCAGGAAGTAGCAGCTTTAGTGCCTTGAGCGTACGTTTACAACTTCAGTGCTTTTGCGAAAAGGTTTGTGAGGTTCCTCCCCGTTGTTTCCAGCCACCGCCCAAGGTGAACTCTGAGGTGATTTGTTTAAAGCCCCTGGCTGAGCCGCTGCAATTAAATATTGCGATAACAGTTGAAAAATTGCTGAAATCTGCCTTTTCAGCCCGCCGCAAAATGCTTCGTAATACCCTTTGTCAATTTGTACCCGAGGGGGAGCTTCAAAATTGGCTTAACCAGGCGGATGTTTCAGCTCAACAAAGACCCCAGGAAATAGGTCCCAACAAATGGGTAGCGTTGGCAACTGCTCTGTTAGCTGAGTTTTGAATAAGCCAACTGCAATCCTGCATAAGAAGGCCCCTGCCAAGCTCAATTTGCACCTTGAGGTGTTGGGAATCAGGCCAGATGGTTTTCATGAGCTTGTGATGGTGATGCAAACCGTTGATCTTTTCGATCACATCAGTGTTTCAGCCGAGGTTACCGGTGTAGTTTCGCTTAGCTGCTCGGATCCATGCCTTGGCGTGGATGAAAGCAATTTGATAGTGAAAGCAGCAGTTGCACTTAAAAGGCATTGCAAGCGCCCCGATCTTGGGGCTCAACTGCATTTACAAAAAAATATACCGATCGGAGCTGGTTTGGCTGGGGGATCTAGTGATGCCGCCACAGCGCTGTTATTGCTTAATGATTTCTGGCAAATAGGTTTAAGCATGGCTGAGTTGGAGCAAATCGCAGCCAAGCTTGGTTCAGATGTGCCTTTTTGCTTAAAAGGGGGCAGCCAATGCTGTTTTGGGCGTGGCGAACGCCTGCAGGCCCTGGCCGATCTTCCAAGCCTTGGTGTGCTTCTTATCAAAGATCCCAGCGCCCAGGTGAGTACCCCATGGGCCTATGGCCAATGCAAGCAAATGCGGGGCGATTTTTACCTCACCAATGAACAAGACTTTGAGCAGCGCCGTGAGCAACTGCGTCAAGGTCCCCTTTTGCAATGGTTCAAGGGCACAAAGAAAACACCCATGCCAATGCTGCGCAACGATTTGCAAGCGGTTGTTGCCCCCGCCGTGCCCTCTGTTTCCAAAGGAATAAGCCTGCTTAAGGAAGCACCGGGTTTACTCGCTGCGGCCATGAGCGGTTCGGGCCCCAGCTTGTTTGGCCTATTTCCCAATCGCGCCGGTGCTGCTCTGGCGGAACAACAACTCTTGCCCGCCCTGCGGGAGAATGGTTTTAGCCATTGGGTATGTGGATTTGAATGTGCCAGAACCAACTAGGCAGTTGCCTGCCCAAAAAGGTCCCCTCAGTTACTTGAGTGGCAGCCTAACCAGCGCCCTGTTCTGTGGTTTAGCCCTGAGCATTACCTGGAAAATCATTGGCTACTACAGCGATCGGCCGCCCCACTACAGCCAAAGAATTGCCCAATCAATTGCCACAGCAGTGAAAACCTTGCTTGTGGGCACAGGCTGCCTTGCAACTTTTAGCTTTGGCTTGATCAGCATTGGCCTATTTCTTTTGTTAATCCGCTCCCTTGTCCCTCACGGGCCCGCTGCTGCCGATTAACCTAGCCTCAGTTTGATTAGTCCCATGACTCCCCATGACTTGGGGTTACTGGCCCTTCTGCTTTCGCCAGGCCTTTTGCTATCGGTTTTATTACTCACAACCTTTGCCGCGGGAGGCTAGGGCTCTTATCCGCTGATAGGTTAGCTCCCAGCCGAAATTTTCCGGCTTTCTACGTGCCCTGAGTTCTGTGGCTGAGACCCTTCTTTTCAATGCCCTGCGCGATGCCATCGATGAAGAGATGGCCCTAAATCCATATGTATGTGTGATGGGTGAAGATGTGGGCCAATACGGGGGCTCCTACAAAGTTACAAAAGATCTATACGAGAAATATGGCGAATTAAGGGTTCTTGATACGCCTATTGCTGAAAACAGCTTCACGGGCATGGCCGTGGGAGCTGCGATGACAGGTTTGCGCCCAATAGTGGAAGGCATGAATATGGGCTTTTTATTGCTTGCGTTTAATCAGATTTCAAACAATATGGGGATGTTGCGCTACACCAGTGGCGGTAATTTCACGATACCCACTGTTGTTAGGGGACCGGGGGGCGTTGGTAGGCAATTGGGGGCGGAGCACAGCCAACGCCTAGAGGCCTATTTTCATGCAGTTCCTGGCATAAAGATAGTTGCGTGTAGCACTCCAACCAATGCGAAGGGCTTAATGAAAGCTGCCATTCGCGACAACAATCCAGTTCTATTTTTTGAACATGTATTACTATATAATTTAAGCGAAGATATTCCTGAGGGTGATTATACATGCGCCTTGGATAAGGCGGAACTTGTTAGAGAAGGAGAAGATATTACAATCCTAACTTATTCGCGCATGCGCCACCATTGTATAGCTGCTGTTAAACAGTTGGAGGAGGCTGGCTACAACCCAGAACTCATTGATTTAGTTAGCTTAAAACCCTTTGACATGGATTCAATCAAGAAATCGATTTCAAAAACCCACAGGGTAGTTATTGTTGAAGAATGCATGAAAACTGGCGGCATCGGTGCCGAGCTGATTGCATTAATTATTGAAAATTGTTTTGATGAATTAGATGCTGCGCCAGTGCGCTTGTCCAGCCAGGATATTCCCACACCTTATAATGGTAAATTAGAAAATCTAACTATAATTCAACCGAATCAGATTGTATCTGCGGTTATATCCATGGTACAGCGATGACTAAATCGCAAGGCTGGCTCGCTTTAATTCTTGCCCTTGCAATAGGAAGCGTATTGGTTTTACGAAGTTTACCACTTTCACTTGGTCTTGATTTAAGGGGAGGAACACAATTAACGCTTTTGATCAAACCCGCAGGTGCGATTAAAAAAATTGATTCAACTAAACTAGAAGCTGTTAAAGATGTGCTTGAAAGGAGGGTTAATGGCCTAGGTGTTTCTGAAGCCACGGTTACAACCTCCGGCGATGATCGCATTGTGGTTCAACTTCCAGGGGTCCAGGACCCCCGTAGGGCAGCTGAAGTTCTTGGCACAACGGCGATGTTGGAGTTCAGAGCTCAAAAACCAGGCACTGAACAAGAAATGACTGGTTTGATGAGATTGAAGCGTTTGCTTGAAGCTAAAATTGACCAACTAACAGGTACTGGTAAAGCAGCATCCGTTCAGGATGATTCCCTAAAGGATTTGTTAAAAACATTAAATATAAAAAGTTCCGCCGATGCATCGGAACTAGATCAGCTAAAGGCAATACTTTTAGATACTAATCGCAGAATTGTTAGTCTATTTGAGCCACCAGCCTTCACCGGTACCCACTTGATTGATGCTGGTAGGCAGCAACAACCAAATAGCCAGGCTTGGGAAGTAACCCTTAGGTTTGACAGGGTTGGTGGTGATGAATTCGCAGCATTAACAAAATCTATTGCCGGTACTAATAGGCTTTTAGGGATAATGCTTGATGGTAGGTCTATCAGTGAAGCAAGCGTTGGTGCGCAATTTGCCACCGCTGGAATCACAGGTGGTGCCGCAAGTATCACAGGTCAATTCAGCGCTGAACAGGCCAGGGATTTGGAAGTGCAACTAAGGGGTGGTGCCTTGCCCTTACCAGTTGAAATAGTTGAAAATCGCTCCGTTGGTCCCACGCTTGGTGCTGAAAATGTTCGCAATAGTTTAGTTGCAGCAATTTTAGGTATAGTCTTGGTTGGTATATTTATGATAGTTATTTATAGGTTGCCTGGTTTTGTTGCCGTTCTTGCGTTGTGTTTATATGCACTTTTCAATCTTGCCGTTTATGCACTCATACCAGTAACTCTAACCCTGCCAGGTATTGCTGGTTTTATACTTTCAGTGGGCATGGCTGTTGATGCAAATATTCTTATCTTTGAACGCACAAAAGAAGAACTCCAAGATGGTAATAGTTTGTTTAGATCAGTTGATGTTGGCTTTTCTAGGGCCTTTTCATCAATATTTGATGGCCATGTAACAACCTTGATAAGCTGCGCTGCCCTCGCATGGCTTGGTACGGGCCTTGTTAGAGGCTTTGCAGTAACCCTCGCAGTTGGCGTGCTGCTCAGTTTGTTTACTGCTCTTACCTGTAGCCGTACCCTTTTACGCCTTGTACTTAGTTATCCAGCCCTTCGTCGCCCTGAATTTTTCTTGGGCTCCCCATCTCAGCCATGACATCTTCCAGCGGTGCTCTGCTACGTGAGCCATCATTCCGAATAAATAGATACCGGCGTTTCTGTATAATTCTAACTGTTTTCCTGCTATTTATTAGCCTGCTGGGTTTGATATTGTCTTGGCTTTCGCCGATCCATGCTCCATTAAAACCCGGTTTAGATTTTACAGGTGGCTCGTTAATCCAGGTTGAAAGGATCTGCAGCCCTGCTTGTAAAAGTTTTTCCACTGAGATATTGCGAAAGGATCTACCAAGCGGCGCTGTTGTGCAAAGCCTTGATTCAGGCAGAGCAATCAGCGTACGAACTGCGGCCCTTAGCCCAGCTGAGAGTGGAGCAGTAGTTGAAAGCCTTGATCGCCTGCTCGGACCGATAAAAGCTAGCGGGACCCAAATAAATACTATTGGGCCATTATTGGGGTCTCAGCTATTGCGCAGCAGTTTAATAGCATTAGTAGTTAGTTTTGCTGGCATAGCTATTTATATCTCTTTGCGTTATGCCCGACTATATGCTGCAATGGCATTGATGTGTTTAACCCATGATGTTATTTTAACCACGGGATTATTTGCTTGGCTTGGATTATTGGCAGGGGTGGAAGTTGATAGTTTGTTTATAGTTGCTCTTCTTACAATAGCTGGCTATTCAGTAAATGATACTGTAGTTATTTTTGATCGTATTCGCGAACAGCAGCAAGTGCTTCCCAATCTTAGCGTTGAGGATCAAGTAGACCGAGCGGTTGCCGGCACACTTAAAAGGTCTTTCTATACAATCACTTCTACAATCCTTCCAATTATAGCCTTGATATTATTTGGCGGTGAAAGTCTTTACTGGTTTGCTGTTGCCCTACTTGTTGGTGTTCTCATCGGTGGTTGGTCAAGCATTGGTTTGATTCCACCATTGTTACCCCTGCTTGGCGGCAAGCTTCCCAATAGAGTTTCTGCAAATACTGAAGAGCTTCAAACGTGAGTTTTAGAAAACTGTTTGCCACAACACTGTGGTTGCTGGCTTTACTAGAACTTCGTTCTGAAATAATCTTGCTCTACCAGCATTTCACCTGGACAAGTTTTTTCTATGCCATATTAAATCATAAACTTGCATTCCTAGTTCTAATAATTATTCCCTATTGGTTCTTTCATGCACAAGTGACCTTAAAGTCCAACGATCCATAATCTCTTTAACAAATATTTCCTCCAGTAGAACTTGTAGAACCACAACTGATGGTAGGGCGAGCAGCACACCCGGCAGTCCTAAGAGAGCGCCAAAGCTCAACTGTGCCATCAGGGCTACTGTGGGTAGAAGATTTACAGTACGCTTTAAAAGTATTGGTGTTATCAAAAATGCTTCAGCATTTTGAATTACAAGCCGCATAATAATTACCTGCAAGCTAAGCAAAGGTGATATTAAGAGTGCAACAGCAGCCGGCACAAGGGTAGCTACAGTTGGACCAATGGTGGGTACAAAAGTAAGAACCCCGCAAATTAAGCCGCTAAGTAACGCTAAGGGAACCTTTAGCCAAACCAAGCCTGCCCATGTAACAACAAATACCAGTGAAGCAGAAATTGTCATGCCCGCCAACCAGCCGCCAAGGGCCTCCCTGCATTCGGCTAAAAGTCTTTTGCTGTGTTGCCGGTAAAATCTTGGGCTTGATGAAATTAAGAGTCGTGTATGACTTGAAGGATCTAAACAAAGCAAAATAGCTAATAATGTCATTAATATCAGCTGAATTGAACTATTTGCTGCGCCTCCTGCCAAACCTAGTAATTGACTACCCAATGGCTGCAAACGTTGCAAGCTTGCTATTGAACCTAGGGAGCTAAATGATTTTTGGATTTCATTAAGGCCTTGTATGTCTCCTGTGAGTAGAAAAAGCCTTTGCACTAGTATTGGCACTAATTGGTTAAGTGTTTTTATTTGCTCAAGCAATTCTGGCAACAGAAGCGTACCTAGTTCCCAACTGATAAAAGCAATCAGAACCACTACAATTGCAATGGCTAAAGGTCTTTTTAGTTTAAAACGTTTAATAATGAATTGAACTGGCACATCTAAAGCAACTGCCATTACAATTGCACCAAATAGTACAAGCAACACCCAGCGCAGTTCCCAGGCCAGCACCCCGAGGCAAATCAGGGCAATGCTTCCAAGCAGAGCTGGCCAATTAAAACTCTGTTGATTATTTTTCATGCTCTCAAGGGCCGTTTTAGGCCATCAAGAAAATCATTGATGAGTAGATCCCTGATCAAAACTTGCAAACAAACGGCAAGGGGTAATGCAAGTAATAAACCGATCGGTCCAAAAATTAATGTAAATGCCACTTGTGCAGCAAGGGTAAGCCCTGGCAATAATTTAAGTTGATGATGCATTACGGAAGGTGTTATCACATAGCTTTCCATATTTTGAATAAACACATAAAGAACTAACACTGCCACAGCTTTCCAGGGGGATTGCAGTATGGCAACAGCCATAGGAAAAATTGTACCTATTGTTGGGCCAAGATTTGGGATAACATTCAACATGCCAGCTAGGATTGCATTGGCAATTGTAAGCTTTATGCCAAGGAAACTTAAGCCAATGAAGGCTAGAATAGCTACGCATATTGAACTAATAAGAACGCCAAACATCCAGCTTTTGAGTGCTTTTCCGCAGCTGATTAGCACAAGGCTGAAACGTTTTCTATAGAACGATGGCGCTAAAGAAACAGCAACTTTATGATAGCCATCGGGTTGGGCGGTAATCATTAATGCTACGGCAAGCACGAAGAGAGTTTGCAGCGCTGCGGCCCCTAGATTTCCGGCAAAACCAAGCAATGGCTTAACGCCACCACTTATGTTGAAATCATTGCTTTGACCAATACGCAACAAAAATGTGTTGCTTAATTTTGCTAGATAGGAAAGTGCCTTGGGTAATTGAGTAAGCAGTTCGCTAAACTGCTCAATAAATGGTGGTACTAATAGAGCAGTAAGCAGAAGTCCTAATGAAAAAATTACAAATAAGCTAATTAACAGGGCTTGCCATCGTTTTAGGCAAAACTGCTGCTCAACTTTTGTCACCAAGCCACACAGAGCTACGGCAATAACAATCGCGCCAAATAGTTGGATCAGTAGTTCCCGCAATTGCCAGCAAATGCCCAAGGCCGCTAGTAGTGCCAACAGGCCGCACCAGCTGGCAAATCCCATGCCAGCTTCAGCTTTGGTTGAATCCAAGTTCATGGCTTTCTGCGTAGCGCTCAGCAAAGCGCATAAAACGCTCGAAGTCTGCCTCGCTTTTCCATGTATAGGTGGCCTCTAGGGCACTCGCCTTTCCGTTTACAAAGCGTGCCTTCACATCACGGGTTATTAGCTCCCCTTCCTCATCCAGCAAAAACATGCCTGTGATGTCGCCGATCGCTTCAGGGGCGAGGGCATTTGGCTCCTCAAAAATGAAGAGTGCTTGGCCTGTCATGCCGTCGCGGGAACGGGTGAGCCTGATATCAGGTACCACGGGCTCATCAACTCCTCGGAAAAATTGAATTGCTGCTGCCATTTCATCCCCTCTAAAGCGAGAAGCTTAAGCAGCTCGCAGCTCCATCAGCAGCTCAGCAATATTTTCAATACTTTTACCGCCCCCATCAAGCCGTTCAATGCTTGATTGGCGCCGAGCTAGTTCACTTGTGTATGAACGGTCGTAGTAATCCAAGATTTCAGCGCAGGCTCTGCTGAGATCACCACTGCGAATGCTGCTCAGCGCTGTGGCTGTTCGTTGGGGACCGAGCTTGCGGCTAAGCCGTTGGGTTGCCTCAATTAATCCCTTCGGGCACTGGGTGCCATAAACCTCCACCAACATGGCAATGCGCTCCTCCATGGGGCGCTCAAGCACCACTAGCGGAGCTAATTGCATTTGCCTCCAGATGCCATTTGGAATTCGGCAGCGCCCCACTTGGGCACTCTCCGCTTCAAGCCAGAGCGGTGCCATGCCATTTATGCCCCTTAATTCAATCGCTAAGCAATTTTCAAAATGTTCCACGCTCGGCTGTTTTGGTAAGCCAAGGCCGCCAAAGCTGCTGCCGCGGTGATTGGCCAATTTCTCCAGATCAACCACCGCAGCTCCCCTTTTTGCCAGGGCCTGCAAAACAGCTGTTTTTCCACTACCTGTGCCTCCACCCAATAGACATATCGGCCAACTCAGCTCAAATTGGGCTAGGGCCCAGTTGCGGAAGCTCTTGTAACCCCCAGCTAAAAGATGAACATCAATTCCAACGGTTTTAGCGAGCCAAGCAACGCTGCTACTTCTCATCCCACCCCGCCAGCAATAAAGCCTTAGTTGCCCTTTTTCCGCCTCAGCTTCCAATTGGTTGGCAAGCTCTAGCAAACGGGGTGCCACCAGTTCTAAACCAAGTTTTACGGCTGCTTTCGAACCCTCCCGCTTGAAGCAGCTACCCACTGCAACCCGTTCCTCATTAGAGAAAAGCGGCAGGTTTTTTGCCCCTGGAACATGGGCCTGCTCATATTCACCCGGGCTGCGCACGTCTAAAAGAGGGGCAGGGTTAGCCAGAAAAGCATTCACTGCAATACTTATCTCTGGCCTGTTGTGTGATGTTGACTGGTC
Source organism: Synechococcus sp. Lanier (assembly GCA_002151525.1). Taxonomy (GTDB): domain Bacteria; phylum Cyanobacteriota; class Cyanobacteriia; order PCC-6307; family Cyanobiaceae; genus Synechococcus_D. Next base: position 44,725 of record MWMJ01000001.1, read on the forward strand.
CACGTTCCGATGAGCTGCTTGAGCTTTTCCTTGCAGGCACCGAGCGACAGCAACTGCGTTGTTGGGCACAGCTTCAATCGCAGGCATTTGAGCTTAGGGATCTGATCTGGGAGAGTTTGCTCACTCAACCAAGGCAGGCAAATTCCTGGGCGAGTGGATCCCTACTACGACTAATGGCAAGGGATTCAGAAATGTTGGCTGAAATCAAGATCCGCTATCCGCGGGGCTGGTTGCCTTGCCCAGAAGGTTTTGGCAACTTATTTGAGCAGCTACAAGAATCCTTGTTGCTCGAGCAGCTTGAGCTTTCAGATCGGCTCACAAGTTCTTTGCTCAGGGAGATGGCGGGGCCGGAGGCTGTGGCGAGGGGTTATGTGTATTTCAGCGAGGTGGCAAATTTCGAACCAAATCATTTGGCCCACATGGATGCCCTCTGGTGGCTCTACAGCAATGGAAGATTTGGTTTCCGTGTGCAAAAGCAACTGCTTAACAGCGTATCTGGCAACTGGGAAAACTTCTGGCAGTTGATTGCTTGGAAAGCAAATGGTGTTTGGACCCGCTATCCCAAAAACTTCAACTGGTCCCATGGGGCACCAGAGGGGCATATGCCCCTCGTGAATCAATTGCGTGGTGTTCGCGTACTTGATGCAATCTTGAAACATCCCGGCCTCGACTTAAGGCCTAGCTCTGCATAGGATCGAACCGCTGCGCAATGGGCGCCTGATGAACCAGGCTCAAACTTCTTTCCAACGCTGGCGCTGGTGCGAATTCAGCACAACTTCCACCTTGGCCCTACAGCCGCTTTTGGAGTTGTTGTTGGAACCGGTACCAGAGGCAGATAAAGATTTAATCCAGCTTGGTTTGCAAGAGGCGCTCGTAAACGCTGTTCGCCACGGTAATGGCGGAGATCCCCTAAAGATTTTGAGGGTTCGTAGGATCATGATGCCGAACTGGTTTGTATGGCAGGTGCAAGACCAAGGCTGTGGTTTGCCCCAGAAATTGCGCTGTGCCCAGTTACCCCTTTGTTTAGATGCCTTATCAGGCAGGGGCCTGTATTTGATGCATCAATGTTTTGATGACGTGCGCTGGAGCCCGAGAGGTAACCGGGTGCAAATGGCAAAACGCCGTTAGGAACGGGGACATCCGGGATCCCGTTGTTCTCGTTTGAGCCAACGCAAAGCGCTCTCCAATAACTGAACCGCTGCTTGATCACCAGGGCCATTGGCTTGCAGGGCATGGATAAGGGCCGCTGAGATTTGCTCGCAGGCTCGCCTGTGCGGATCGTTTTTTAATTGATGCCAATCACGATCGCTTATTTTTAAAAGATCATGGAGATCCTTGGCAGCTTCCGATAGGTTCAAAAGCTCTGTATCAGCTGAAAAATCCGGCATGGCAGGGTATTTTGTGGTTAACAAAATCCTATTAGGTTCGATGTGATGGCAGGAGGAAAAATACTAAAACCGCTTCAGTGGCTCCATAAACTGGCATCTATCAATTCCATACTCTATGACTCAAAAATTATTTCAAAGTATCCAATAAAAAATCCATTTCAAAGACGTTTGAATCAACGCAAACAATTTTTAAAAATATTGATAAATAACCAACCCTGGCAATCAGATGGTGATGGAAAGTTTTGGCGAGCAATGCGTTGGGGTGGAGCTGGTTTCCTAGCGTCTCAAACCCTGCATTACTTCTTGACGAGGTGATATTGAAGGTTGCAGGTGTTGGGCGCTGCGGGCTAGATCGTCGTGCAATTGCACGTCGTCTGCTATTTCATTATCGATAACGGTTTGCAATAGATGTTGCGGACCACGCATCCAGGCATTGCGGAGGGAGCGCCTTAAACGGTCTTCCACAAGAACCAAGCGATCCGCAGCTTCCCTCGGGCTTTCACCCTGCTCAATTTTGGTGCGGAGGCAAACCCCATAGCCATGGGCTTCTATAAGGGCACTTCCACCGATTAACACGGTTTGGAAGGTCCAACCCTCAAGCCATCTAACCCGGAATGGGTTGGTCATCAACAGCCTCAGGCACACCACCATTTGAACGGATGGGAAGATTTTTTACAAGTTTTTTCCATTTCTTGTTTCGTTTCTTGAACCTGAGCCTGTGGAAAACTGGGAAGGGAAATCCGTTTTCTAGCCAATATCAGGCTTACTAGCGCACCAGATGCGTGTCATAAACCAGGTTTCTCCTTTGATCTCAGTAAAACCAACCCTGCTTAGGCGAGTTTCGATCTGATCGCCGATGTAATTGCGGTAATAGGGCTCATGGAACACCCTGCGGAAATTTTCCATAACAGGCTGAAATTGAGGGCTGTCGGCCAACTGCACTGAATCAGCCAGAACAAGCACGCCGCCTGGCACTAAAACTCGGAAGGCTTCAGCTAGCACTGCCTCACGGGCTTCCGCGGGAAGCTCATGCAAAAGGAAAACGCAACTAACCGCTTGCATGGATTCATTTTGAAACGGCAATGCCTCCGCATTTCCCTGCACCAGCTGGGGCAGTTCACCGGGCAATTGAGATAACCAGCGGTTTGCTTGGCGTAGGTAGGCATTTGATAAATCCAAGCCCACTAGTTGGGCGCTGCTAAACGCACCTCTTAATTGCCTAAGGGTGCGGCCAGTACCGCTTGCCACATCAAGAATTCTCAGGGCGCCACTAGCAAAATTTGCCATTGATAAGCGTTCTTTTAATGGCTTCAGGATCCTGCGGCGCATGGCATCTGCAGTGCCGTTAAACAGCAGCTCCACTTGAAGGTCGTACAGCTCAGCTGAACGATCGCTGAGGTAGCCGTCGGTTTGATGGTGAAAATTTTGCAGGTAGTAGTCGGGGAAATTGCTGATGTCAACGTTGTTGGGAAGATCTCGCACATCGCGGCGCAGCCTGCGATTCCAAATGTTTGGCAAATCAAGCCACACCAGTGGGTAGCGCAGCATCCAATCCAGCCATGGGGCATCAAATAGTTGGCTGGTGGGATACAAGCCTTGTTCTGCCTCTAGCCAATCCCTTTCAAGCAAGTAATCCATGCTGGTGCGCAAGGCTTGAAGGGTTTCAGCTCCTATCGGGATTGTTTCAGCATTTGCCTTGGGCGCCACCAGATCCATCAATTGGGTGCTCACTTGTTTGTGGGCAATACCAAGCAAGCTTTTGCCCTGCTGCATGGTTTGGTAAGCGATTTTGGTAACCGAAGCCGCCATCGATGGGGAGTGCCATTAACTGCTCACATTTCAGCGGATTTGCTGCTTAGTCGCGAGATTCAAGTAACCGTTTCTGTCGGATCCAGGCAAACAAGGCAGCTTTGGCGCTGCGAAAGCTTTGCGGGTGATAGCTTTTGGCCACTGGTCTTGATGCTATGCAAGATGCGATCACCGGTTTGATCGGCCGCTACGACCAACAGGGTCGTTATTTCGACCGCTCAGCATTGGATCGCCTTGAGGCCTATTTCGCTGAATCAAGCCTGCGGTTGGCTGCGGTATCAATCATTAATGCCGACGCGGCTGAAATCATCCGGGAAGCCAGCCAACGTCTTTGGCTTGCTGATCCCGAACTGTTACTGCCCGGTGGCAATGCTTACACCACCCGCCGCTTATCCGCCTGCCTTAGGGATCTCGACTATTTCCTGCGCTATGGCTCCTATGCCCTCGTGGCCGGTGATTGGCAGGTGTTGAACGAAAGGGTGCTCAATGGGCTCAACGACACCTACAAGTCCCTGGGTGTGCCCACAGGCCCCACGGCAAGGGGCATTCTTTTAATGGCAGACGTGTTAGTTGAAAAGTTGGCTGCCACAGGCTTCAGTGATCCAACTTTGGTTCGGGCCCCCTTTGAGCACATGGCAAAAAACCTTGCCGAAACAAATTTGAATGGCCGTTGAATCGGCCAATGGTTAGTCTCACATCCTCAATTCTTGTCTAGTCGCGTGAACGTTTCCCCGCTCTCCACTGTGAAAGAGACCGTGAGTGCGTCCCATCGTTTACGGCTAGATCCGATTTGTACGCCTAATCGCCTGTTGTTGGGGCCAGGCCCATCAAACGCTGATCCCACTGTGTTGCAGGCCATGGCCAGGCCCCCCCTCAGCCACCTTGATCCGCTCTATTTGGAGCTGATGAACGAAGTGCAGGAAATGCTGCGCTATGCCTGGCAAACCGATAACAGGATCACTATTCCAGTGAGCGGTACCGGCAGTGCCGCCATGGAAGCAACCATTGCTAACACCGTTGAACCGGGAGATCGTGTTCTTGTGGGGGTGATTGGTTATTTCGGTTTGCGCTTGGTGGACATGTGCAACCGCTACGGAGCAGATGTGCAGGTTCTGGAAGCTCCCTGGGGTGAAGCCTTGGCGCTCGAGCAAATAGCAGCAGCCATCAAACAACACAGGCCAGTGGTGTTTGCCTTAGTTCATGCCGAAACTTCCACAGGCGTGTGCCAACCCCTTGAGGGTATTGGCGCCCTTTGCCGAGAAAATAACTGCCTGCTCATTCTCGACACCGTTACATCCCTTGGTGCTGTACCCCTCAAGCTCGACGAAGCCCAGGTTGATTTGGCCTATAGCTGTAGCCAGAAGGGCCTGAGTTGCCCCCCTGGCCTTGGTCCCTTCACCATGGGGCCTAGGGCTGAGGAAAAAATTGAGCGGCGCAAGGGCAAGGTTCCAAATTGGTATTTAGATATGTCTGGTTTGAAGTCTTATTGGGGCAAAGATCGCACATACCACCACACAGCGCCGGTAAATATGAATTTTGGTTTAAGGGAGGCACTCAGGTTGCTCTGTGAGGAGGGTTTGGAAAATGCCTGGGATCGCCACCGCAGCAATAGCGAAAAAATGTGGCTTGGGCTAGAGGAATTAGGCCTTGAACTGCATGTACCCCATTGCCTTCGCCTGCCAACCCTCACCACCGTAAGAATCCCCGCTGGTATTGATGGCAAAGCCTTTTCGGCTCATCTTCTAAATAAACATGGAGTTGAGATCGGTAATGGTTTAGGGAGCCTTGCCGGTGAGGTGTGGCGCATTGGCTTGATGGGCACTAACAGCACCCCTGCAAATGTTGAATTGTTGCTTAATTTGCTTGAACTTGAGCTGCCAATCTTCCGTACTGGCCGCGTCGCTGCCTAAACCAGCTAACCAGTAGCTCCTCACATTGATCAGCCAAAACTCCGCTAGTTACCTCCATGTGGTGATGGGCACTGGCGTTGTTGGCAAGATCCAAGCAGCTCCCCAATGCCCCGCGCTTGGGATCACTAGCACCAAACACCACATGGCCCATTCTCGCTTGAACAAGGGCTCCGGCACACATCGGGCAGGGCTCCAAGGTAACTATCAGGGTGTGCTGATTAAAGCGCCATGTGGAGCTGCTCAGGCTTGCCTGGCGCAGGGCAACCAATTCGGCATGGCCAAGCGGGTTTTGTTCTTTTTCGCGCCGGTTAATGCCCCAGCCGATCGCCCTTCCCAATGGGTCGAGCACCACTGCAGCAACAGGGATTTCTCCGCTACTGCCAGCAGCTGCGGCCAGCCTCAACAGCCGCTCCATCCAGATGGTGATGGGTGTTTCCATTAACCATCACAATGGTTGATCAACGGATCAATGGCTTGCAAGCCCCAGGACTTCCCAAAGCTTTCCCCGGCCCAGATGAAACCCAGGGCGCCTTGGGTGAAATGCTCGGCCATGGCAGCAAAATACTTTGTGATTGGCTAGAGGCAACAAATAACCACGGACCTAGGCCCGCTCTAAGCGTTCAACCCCTCGCTGAACCGGGTGATGTTGGTAAGTCGATTGAGCAGCTTTGGTGTGATCTCGCCGGGTTGATGGATGGTGCCTATAGGCCTAATCATCCCGGCGCATTGGCGCACCTTGATCCCCCTTCCCTAGGGGTATCAATTTGCGCTGAGATGATTGCAGCAGGGCTAAATAACAACCTTCTAGCGGAGGAACTCTCCCCATCTTTAAGTCGATTAGAGCGCAGTTTGTGCAGCTGGATCGCCCGTGAAATCGGGCTTGGTGATCTTGCCTCAGGGGTGCCTGCAAGCGGCGGTAGTTTAAGCAACCTGATGGCTCTTGTTTGCGCGCGCCGGGCAGCTCAACTACAAAAATATTCAAATTGTGTTGTTATTACAGGCGCCGGTTCCCATGTGTCATTAAACAAGGCACTTGCAGTTATGGGCATAGGGGCTGATTATCTATGGCGATTGCCACTTGATAACCAGGGGCGGTTAAAGGCAACTGAAATAACTGCCGCTTTTGATAAAGCTCAAAAGCTTGGCTTACCGATTCTTGCCGTTGTTGCCACTGCAGGTACCACCATTCAAGGACTGGTGGATCCCATAGGTGAAATGGCAGCATTGTGTAAATCTGCAGGGGTATGGCTGCATGTGGATGGTGCAATCGGAGGAGTGTGCGCCTTAGTTGAGAGTGAACGCTGGCGAGTTGAAGGGATTGGTTTAGCTGATTCAGTTAGCTTGAACCCACAAAAACTACTTGGTGTTAGCAAGCCTTCCTCACTGCTACTTTTAAAGGATCCATTTCATTTAAAAAATAGTTTTTCCACTGGCCTTCCCTATATGGAGCCGCCTTTGGTGAGTCAGGGCGGTGAACTAGGTTTACAAGGAACCCGGGGAGCTGAGGTGTTGAAATTGTGGATGAGTTTGCAGTATCTGGGCCTTGAAGGTATTGAAAATATTTTGCAATCTGCTTTTTCCCGTGCCTCAATACTGCGCAATTTGCTTGAGTCTATGCCATTGCAGTTATTACCTGGTGATTTACATCTCCTTAGTTTTACCGCCTCGGAAATGGAATCTGAAAACCAGGTTGCCTGGCGCGATAGATGTCATAGGGAATTGTTAACATCAAATTTTTGGCTATCAAAGCCAAATTGGCGTGAAATGCCACTTTTAAAGGCTGTTCTCGGTAATCCGTATACAAGTTCCGAACATTTGCAGCAGTTGGCTTCTGTTGTTAAAAAATCATTGATATGAAACAGGAAAATAAAAGGGGGCGCTGGGTAGCAATTAGCACGGGAGTTATTTCTATTACCATTGCGGTGGTTTATTTGTTGGTGGTTTTTCTACTTGATCGCCAGGGGCCCCTTCTTCCACCACCTCCCGAGGCCCTCGGCGGGGCGGTAATTGTTGCACCTGCTGTTTCAGCGGTTCCACAACACGAGCCAGGGCTTCTTCAAGGAAGTTTTTGAGATCAAGGTCGCGCCGCTCTAGGTCGTATTGCTCGCGAACAACAGCAGCTATTCCGCCATCGCCCCAGTCTTGTTGTTGGCGGAAATAACTGATGAAGCTCTTACCGGCTAAGCGGGTTAGCCAAGCACCGGTAACAGCTTGGATTGCCTTCGAGGCAAGCAATGCGGGCAGGTTTAAACCCATGGCCGTGCCAATCAATCCGGCCCCCCCCTTCACCAGGCCAAGGCTGGCTAAGGTTCGCCCCAGGGATAGGGCTAATTGTTGTCCCTGATTTTTGCTCATGTTTACTCCGTAAATCTGGCCAATTTCAATAACCATCTGGGCATTTACGGCGGCTGTTGCAAGCAGATCAAGCCCTGGCAGGGGGGTTAAGGCGATGGCACCAGCACCAATCCAGCAATAGCGTTCAACAATTTGCATTGATTCTCTATAGCGCTGTTTATCAAGAAGCTCTTCTGAAATCGCTGAAAGGCGACTGCTTTGCAAAAGGATGTTGTCGGCAAGTAAATCTTCTCCCTCCTCGCGGAGCAGTTGGGCCAATCTGTTTAAAAGTCGATTGATTTCTGCCGCTGGCTGCAGTGGTTTTCTACCAGGTTGGGGAATTGATTGTGGAGCACCACTGGCACTAACAACATCATCACTTCTAATTAATCCGCTGCAACGAACGCGTAATAAATGCAATAAACGCTGTTCTTCACTTTCGCCACGAAGATCACATTTATTTAACACTAAAAGCATACGCTTTCCAATTTCAGCGAGTGCTTTTAACACCTCAAATTCACTAGATCTAAGATCACTATCAACAACAAATACTAATAAATCTCCGCGAATTGCTTCAGCTCTAGCCTGCTGCTCTCGCTTTAGGCCAATGTCTCCTGATTCGAGAATGCCAGGGGTATCGCGCAATTGAATTGATCGCTGCATGCCCTGAAGGCGCATTAAATAGTTTGTGCTGATTTTTGTACTACCCATTACCGCACCAACCTCACCAATTCGATCATGTAAAAGGGCGCGAATTAATGATGTTTTACCGCTGGATCCACTTCCAAAAAATACAACTATTAAGTCTCCTTTTTTAAGATTTGCCTCAACTTCTAGGCGGCGTTTAAGTAATGCTTCTCTCGCAACCACATCCTTAAGTTGAGTTAATTGTTGATCCAGGGCGTTGAGATTTTGTTGGGCGGCTTCGCCGCGGTTTGATGCTGCCTTGGGGAAATCTAATTTTGAATTTCTTAGCCTTGGTCCCAACCATGGCCTCAACAGTGGATAAATTGAAAGACCGATTGCTGCAACGAGAAGTAATAATGTGGGGCCAACTAACCAACTCGGTAACCAATAGCTTAATTGCCAAAGCAAACTATTAACTGCTTGAAGAACAACTGAAAGAATAACGATGGCAAGTAGTAAACCAACCACCAGAAGCCATGGCCGAGGTGCTTTCATCAACGGGCTTCAGCGTTTGTGCTGCCTCTACCGGCGCTGCGAATGATATCTGCCCAAAGTTGGGCTGCTAAAGCACTACTTGCTGCCGTTGGACTGCTGTTATCGTTGCCAAGCCAAATTCCCATCACCCAGTGGCGGCTTGGTTCAAAGCCAATAAAAAGTAGATCTCGCCCATCATTAGTGGTGCCAGTTTTTCCACCCTCAGCCCCCCCAAGGGAAGCTGCATTACCAGTACCCCACTGCACCACCCCCCTCAGTAAAGCTTGCATTAATTGAGCTTGCTTCACACTTACTACTCGGCGATTATTCGATTTGGTTTGAGATGGTTGGCGGCAAGCCTTACTTGAATTTGCGCAGGGTTCCGCATCCGTGAGCCTTCTGATCGTGGTTGGTTGTTGCCAAATACCGTTATTTGCAATTGCTGCGTAGGCAGCTGTCATTTCAATTAGTTTGGTTTCGCTTTGGCCCAACACCAAACCAGGAACAGCTGCTAACGGTGTAGTGATGCCAAGGTCACGGGCCTTTTTAACTACAGCCTCTAATCCGTAACGCCGACCTAATCTCAAAGCTGCTGTATTACTGCTACTGGCAAATGCTTGGCTTAAGGCCAAACTGCCAGCGCAGCCAGCCGTAAAACTTTGGCCACCCCAATCTAATGGGTCGCAACTTACAGCATCATCTGGTTTTAAGCCCCGCTCAAGGGCTACCAAATATGTCATTAATTTAAAAGTGCTCCCCGGTTGCCTAAGGGCTTGGGTGGCTCGGTTGAATTGACTTGTGTTGTAATCCCTTCCACCAACCAAGCTCAATACGGCCCCGTTACGGCTATCAATAACTACAACAGCCCCCTGTTCCACACCCCAACCATTGCCGGGTTGCAGGTATTCGCGCAATTTTGTTTCCACTACTTCTTGAAGCACTGGATCTAGATTTGTATCAACAAGGAAATTTCCCTCGCCAGCAACCTCTGAACCAAGCAAATTCTCTAAATCACGATATACCTGATCTGAATAGAAGGGAGCTGGCTTGCGCTCCCTTGCGGCGCATGCCCGCGCTGCCAAAACCACAGGGGTGCGTCTAGCACGACGGACCACATCGTTTGCAACAACACCCTCAGCCGCCATCTTTGTTAGCACCCCATTGCGAGCGCTTAGGGCATCTTGGGGAAAGGCACATGGATCATTGCCATTTGGTGAAGGCAGTAGGCCAACCAGTAGTGCAGCCTGTTCTAATGATAGATCTTTTGCTGCTCTATTAAAATATAATTGGGCAGCATCTTCAAAGCCCCATCCAACACCTAAGTACACCCTATTTAAATAACTTAGCAATAAATCCCGTTTACTAAAACGTGCTTCTAGTTGCAATGCAACCATTAATTCTCGCCATTTTCTACCTAGAGTTTCGCCTTGGCCTACCTGTTCGGGATATAAACTTCTAGCTAATTGTTGGGTGAGAGTACTACCACCTTCAAGTACCTTGCCGCCGAGTAAATTTGTTAATAAGGCCCTTGATGTGCCGATGGGATCAATACCTGGATGCCACCAAAAACGATTATCTTCGCTGGCAAGAAGTGCTTTGATTAAATGAGGTGAAAAACTATTTAATCCAGATAATTCATGGTGTCCACTGCTATTTGAGCTTGACAGGGGACGATTATTGCGATCGTAAAGAACCATCGGACCACGAACAGGAGCTAAGCTGCCCCTTACGGGCACACTCACACTGCCAATAACGAGCAAAAGTAAACAAAATAACCCTGTTCCAAGGGATGCAATGCTAAGAGTTTTAAAGCCTTTATTTATCCAGGGGCGTGCATTCAGTTGGCGAAATTCTATTTCTGGTACATTTTCTGCAGAGGCTGGTCCTAAGCGAATTAGATCTCCATTTTGTAATTTTATTGTTTTTATTGAACAACCTTGCCAGCTAAGGCCATTGGTTGAACAATTATCTCTGAGATACCAGTGGCGACCCTTTAGCTCAAGTAAAGCGTGGCGCTTTGAAACGGCAGGGTGATTAACAACTATCTCTCCATCACAATCACGACCAATTCGATATATCTGCCCATATAAAGGGTGGCAAATGCTCGCTTCTCCATGTTGATGAATCCAAAGTTCTGCCAAGTTCATCAATTCCGCCTCAAGTTATTAATCAACAGTGAAATCACAGCTAAATTAATAGCTACATCAGCAAGATTAAAAACAGGAAAGCTAATTGGCACAAAATCAAGGAAGTCCACAACTGCTCCAAGCCGCCATCTATCTAATCCGTTGCCGATTGTTCCTCCCAATAGCCAGCCCACCGCCAAAAATTGCAGCAAGCACCACTGGTTTCCCCTGCGCCATAGCCATAGCAGCAAAAAAATCGCAACGCCAAGGCTGATTAAGCCAAGCCAGCCAGCGCCTTGGGGAAACAAACTAAAGGCGGCTCCGTTATTCCATACCAGGCGCAGTTCAATCAAACCAGGGAACAAAACCACCTCCCTCCCTGCCCCCAAATTGCGTAGCACCCAACACTTACTCCACTGATCCAGAAGTACTACACCAATTGCAAGGCCAATGCTGATAAGCCGCCCTTTTAAAAGCTTGTTCACCGGTTTACCAGTAATAGAGGGCGCAAAAACCTGGCCATCACTCCAACAACACAACAGAGCAACAACTGGGCAGGAAGGGGCATCAGGCTGTAAGTAATCAGCAGCTGGGGCAGGCTCTCTCCCCAGCGGTGGGCGAGGCTACCTAAACCCAAATTGAGTAAACCGCATAGCTGGATAGTGAGAACTCCAAGGCAGGCAGTTCCAGTTAAATGCTCGAGGGAGTCCATACCAGGCTGTTTTGCCAAACGTCCGCATAACCAGGCTGCTGGTATGAAACCAGCCAAGTATCCAAATGAAGGTTGTTGCAGGTAAGCAAGGCCTCCACCCTCTTGAAAAACAGGTATCACGCTGAGCCCAAGGCTTAGGTAGGCCACCGCAGCAAGCATTCCCGAACGGGGGCCGCACACAAGTGCTGTTAGTAGTAATGCGGGCACCTGGGCCGTTATTGGTAAATCATGGAAGCTAAAACCAGCCTGGGAACTCCACCAAGGCAAAGCCGGTTGGAGCAATCCACCGGTGAGAATAAGCAGAAGCCCAACTAAGGCTCCCCACCAGTTCAAGAGGGCGCGCAAGCTCAACCCATGTAATTGCCGCCATCCTGCACCACTCCAAGGATCTCTTCAACATTGACTGACCCATCAGAAGCAATTTTTGCCGTTGGCAGCCTGGTGAAACTTCAGGTTCAACAGCCCTGGTTGAAAACCGCAGCTGCCATGCCCGTACTGCGGCCCGCAGATCTGGTAGACCTAAATGAGCTGGGTGAAGTGGTTGCGATCCATGCGATGCAACAGAGGGCCGTTAAATTCCGTAGGGGCACGTTTTTACTGCCGGTTAGTTCCCTGAGCTCTCACGTTGAGCCCTCCGCCAACGCTGTTTGAGTTCTTTAATCGCAGAGCTGGGTCCGCAAATGCTTAAATTTGCCTTTTGAAGCCAGCGTTGAGCTGCTGCAAGCAATTGAGCTGGGTTCATCCGATCAAGTTTTTTCAAGCAAATTTCGTTGTGATCTGCTGGCAAGCCATAGCTGAGGAGCATTGCTAATCGGTCGGCTCTTTGGCCGCCAGTTTCGCAGCTCAATGCTTCCATTCCTTTTAATTTTGCAATGGCAAGCTGCATTTCAGCCTCAGATATCGGAGCTTGAATAATGTTTTGCCATTCTGCTAGTAGTGCATCTAAGGCTTCGCATGCTCGACCCACAGCACAGGAAAGATGCCAAACCATTGGTGAATTTGATCTACGCAGCATCAATTCCACACCAACGTCGTAGGCCAAACCTCGCTCCTCTCGAATCACCTGAAATAAGCGGCAACTCATGCCAACGCCAAGGTGCACTTGAAGCAGCCTAAGCATTAGGGAGTCAGTATTATCAATGCCTACGGTTCGAAAACCCATCATTAGAACCACCTGCTCAGTGTTGCAAATAACAGAAGCAAAATTAAGGGCTGGCTCTGGATTGGGTTCTGGCGCACTAATTGGTTGATTTTTCCATACACTTAATCTCTCTTGGCAGTTTTCAATCAGTTCTACTTGGGGGTCTCCAGCTAAAACAAGTAGTGCATTTGTGCATGTTAGCTGTTTAGATGCCTCTAGTAGACTTTTTTGTTTAATATTTTTTAGATCTTGCTTGAAGCCAATGGGATCACTACTATAAGGTCCATCATCGAAAAGTAATGGCTTTAATTTGTCATGGCATAGCTGAAAAGAATCCTCCTGAAGTCTTTTCAGCATCTGAATATTAAGATCTCGTTCTAAATTAATCTGATCTTCATTGCAATGGGGGCTTTCAAGCATCGCTAGTATTAAGGGCACCATTGAATTTGCATCAATTCGATTGCATTTGAGTGCAATAACAAGCAGGTCTTCTCCAGCTTCACAGCGTAAATTTGCGCCATGGCATTCCACGAAACTTGCGAATTTCTCAGCATCGAATTCTGCGCAGCCGCGCGTTAGCACTCCAGCTAGGAGCTGCTGACGACCCTTCATACCAATCGGATCGTGGATGCTGCCTAGGGGTAAAACAATTCGAGCCGAAAGGATCGGAGCCCCTGGTTGATGGATGAGCTCAACTGATTTCATAGCTAAATTGTTGTTGGGAATTTGTTCAAGCGGGGATTACTTCAAGCAGGCAGGCGGACTGCAAATCCCAGCGGCCTGAAATGGCTTGAAGCCTTGTTAGATCCCATTCCTCAAGCCATCGCAATGGTTGATCCAATGCACATAGGCGCCTTTGCAATCTCGCTTGCCCCATGTGATGGGTCACTTGACTGATCGCTTCAAGGCCAAAGGTATAGCCATTTGCCACCATACGTTTTGAGCGCTCAAGTTCAAGCTTGCCAAGTCCCTCCTGGGCCTCTTTAAGCAACTTTTGCAATTCCAATCGAACCTTTGATAGGTGTTCCAGATCGGTAACCGCCTCAAGGATCACCAAACTGCCCCGCTCCAGGGGATGAACATCCACATTGATTGATTCAACCAACTGAAGCTTTTCACGCAGATGTTTTACGAGCCTGGATGAGCGGCCCTCAGCAAGGGCACTGGCCCAAAGGTCTATCCCCATTAGTGCTTGGGGATTTGAGGCCGGAGGAGCGGGCCATGCCACTAGGAGTCGAGCGGATTCCAACCGGGGTACACGCAACAAATGCTCCCCCGGTTGCCAAAACATCAACAAATCATCTGGTGTGCCCACTACAGAGCCAGGATCGAGGCTGCCCATTGGTCCAGCACCTAGCCAGCTCAGCAACTTTTCTGGATCAAAACAGCCGCCTACAGCGATGCTGCAGTTTGCCGCCTGGTAGTGACGTTGCTGAAAATTACGCATTCCATCCGGTTGATGGCTGAGTAAATCGGAGCGCAAGCCAAGAATCGGCCTGCCGTATGGGTGGCTGCCACAGGCGAGTTGCATTAGTGCCTGAAAGGCAACCTCCTCTGGTTGATCCTCGCTTTGCGAGAGCTCCTCGAGCACCACCAGGCGCTCCATTTGAAATTCCTTTGGCTCAAAACCCGGCTCCAACACCAGATGGGGAAGTAATTCGCAGGCAACGGCAATGCCTGAGGCCGGAATTATCAAGTGATAGTGAACCTCGTCGTAGCCGGTGGCAGCATTGCTAGAGCCGCCCAGGGATTCGATTTGGAGATCAAATGACCCTGGAGGCAGCCGTTCATTTCCCTTGAAAACCATGTGCTCAAGGAAATGGGCTATGCCGCTTTCCCCCTCCTGCTCCATGGCACTACCTGCCTGGCACCAAAAATCAAGACAAACAACCGAAGAATCTTGCTGGGGGAGGCAAGTAACCGAGCAACCATTTGCAAGCTGAAGCTCCATTGGTGCCGGAAAGCCAAGGGCAAAGCGAGAATTAATCAGGGCTCTTGTAACGCTTAACAGCCATCATGGTCTGGCCAGTGGCCCTTAGGCTCCAGAAACTGCGTATTGCGGCAGATGAATACACCCCATCCATTGGTAGATCGCATCGCCCAATCCCTCCTCCCCCTTTGGAAGGATCTGCCAGAGGTGGCAGCCCTGCCCTTAGAGGCAAACCTCCGTGAGGTACGCGGCGAACTGGAAGGTGATGAAATGGCCATCAATAATGAATTACTACGCTGCCGTGGAATTCGTAAAATTCATCTTGAAACAGCTCATATTGGCAGAAATCTAGATATTCTCCACTGCGTAATGTTCCCAGATCCTTGTTTTAATCTACCTTTATTTGGCGCTGATATCGTTGCTGGTAGAGCTGGCATTTCAGCTGCAATTGTTGATTTGTCCCCCACCAATGATGATTTGCCTCCAGCCATAAAAATAGGCTTGCAACAAATAAAACGCAACAATTATTCCCAGGTGAGGGAAGTGCCACCTTGGGGAACAATTTTCTCCTCCCATGTGTTGTTTGTGCGGCCAACTTCTTCTATTGAAGAGAATTGGTTTTTAACTGATCTATTGGCATTTCACCAGGTATATTTAGAACAGCTAAGGCTGAGCATGCCCCAGTCGCCTGATCATCCAGATAGCCTAAGGCGTTATCACGGGCAATTGCACTACTGCCAACAGCAAAGGCGAAACGATAAAACCAGAAGGGTTCTAGAGGCAGCATTTAATCCACAGTGGGCAGAGAATTACATTCAGAATCTCCTCTTCGACGACCCCCTGCCTCCGGCAGAACACCCCAGTGGCTGAAGCTGTGAAAAAATCGAGGCGTAGATGGTTGTTGGGGCTTGCTGGCGCCGGCCTTTTGGTGGCAATTGGAAGCATGGCAAGCATCAGGCTTTTCCCAGCTTCTGCCAGTAAAACCGCACTCAAACCGGTAAACAAGCCCGATCGCCCCCTTGGCGTTACTGCCCTGGGACGATTGCTACCCGCAGGAGATGTGCGCCGCCTGGCTGCACCCAGTGGTGCAATGGGTACTTCACCGCGGGTTTCAGTGCTCCACGTAGATGTGGGTGATCAGGTTCAGGCTGGTGCGCTGCTGGCAAGTTTTGATAGCAAAATTGATGCGCAAGCTGATTTAGCTCTGGCCAGGGCCAGCATCAGCAGCCTGAGGGAAAGACAACGGCTGCTCAGGGTTGAACTATCCCGTTATCAGAAATTGCAACAGCAGGGTGTTGTGTCTTTGGAGGGGCTTGAATCAAGACAATTGAAATTACTCGAAATTGATCAACAACTTATAACTGCCCTAGCTGAATTACAACGGCAGGAAGTGAAGCTCCCCTTCACAGAATTGCGTGCACCATTTGCAGGAACAATACTACAAATCCACGCTCGCAGCGGTGAAAGACCAGGAGTAAAGGGTGTTCTAGATATTGGCCAAAGCAGCGAAATGGAAGCGGAGCTTGAAGTATACGAAAGTGACATTGATCGTGTTCGAATTGGTCAGTTTGCTAAGTTGCGCAGCGAAAATGGAGGCTTTTCAGATTATCTAGTTGGTAGGGTTTCTCGGATCGACCCACAGGTTAAACAAAGGGATGTTTTATCTACCGATCCAACCGCTGATACCGACGCTAGAGTGGTAAGCGTTAGGATTAGTTTGATTCCATCTGATCGCAAGAAGGTTGAAAAACTTTCTGGCCTAAAGGTTATTGGCAATTTAGCACCTTAGTGGCAGTAAAATTATGTTCTTAACCATATGGCGGAAAAGAAAAATACCCTTAGCTTGGCTCTTGCTTACCCGTCAACCCGTTCGCTTAGCAATAGCCCTAGCTGGAATTAGTTTTGCCGGGATATTGATGTTTATGCAGCTTGGTTTCAGGGATGGATTGTTTGACGCAAGTGTAACTATTCACCGCCTCTTTGATGCTGATTTGGTTCTAACCAGCCCTCGCTCCATGAGTTCTATCAGCATGGCTGGTTTTCCAGAGCGAAGGCTGATTCAAACCCTTGCCGATCCCGAAGTTGCTGATGTTTCACCTGTGCACTGGAACTTTGTGCTCTGGCGCAATCCTGAAACAAGAACAACCAGATCAATTCTTGCCCTCGGATTTGAACCAAGTGATCCGCTACTAATTGATCCGCTAGTTCAAAAGCAATCAAGCTTTCTGCGTCAAAAGGGGAGGGTATTATTTGATGAACGCTCCCGCAATGAATTCGGTCCCGTAGCCAAATGGTTTCGTAGCGGTAAAACCGTTGATTCTGAAGTTGCAGGGGTGAGGCTTCGTGTTGCAGGCCTTGTTCAATTGGGACCATCCTTTGGTGCAGACGGTAATATGATCATTAGTAGGGAAACTTTTCGCAGCATTATTCCCAATAGTCCAAAGGGAAGCATTGAGCTTGGCTTAGTTCGTCTGACACCAGGATCTGATCCAATTCTTGTGGCTGAAAGGCTGAAAGAGCAGCTTCCAAACGATATAACTATTTTTACAAAAGAGCAATTTATAGAATTTGAAAAAAATTATTGGCGCTCTAGCACAGCTATAGGTTTTATATTTACCCTCGGAGCAGCTATGGGTTTCGTTGTTGGCTGTGTAATAGTTTATCAAATCTTATATGGTGATGTAAGCGATCATTTAGCTGAATATGCCACATTGATGGCCATGGGCTACAGGCTAAAGGACCTTCTCGCTGTTGTTGCTAGGGAGGGGTTGTTGCTTGCATTAATTGGTTATCTACCTGCCTATGCAGCGGGTGAGGGGCTTTATGCATTAATCCGAACCTCAACAAAATTGCCCGTTTCGATGGAATTTAATCGGGCATTTTTGGTTCTAAGCATGATCCTTGTGATGTGCCTTGGCTCAGCCCTTTTGGCAATGCGCAAATTGGTTGATGCCGATCCAGCTGAGATTTTTTAAATGAATAAACTCAGTTCCCAAGTATTGATCAATGCGGTTGGCCTATGCCATAGCTACGGAAAAGGCAGCATGGGCCGTTTGGTTTTAGAAAATATTAATCTGTGCCTGCATGCTGGTGAAGTTGTTCTCTTAACAGGCCCATCCGGTTGCGGAAAAACAACCCTGCTCACTTTGATTGGAGCCCTACGCAGCGTTCAAGAGGGCGAACTCGAGGTACTTGGAGTGCCTTTAAGAGGTGCCAATCGCGAGCAGTGCCGCAGGGTGCGTGAACGCATTGGCATGATTTTTCAAGGCCACAACTTATTGCGCTGTTTAACAGCCGAACAAAACGTTCAAATGGGTGCCGACCTGTTGCCTGATCTTGGCTATGGCGGCCGCCGCGCCATGGCCAGGGAATGGTTGCGGGCAGTGGGACTTGGTGATCAGCTCAACAAGCTTCCCCACGATCTTTCTGGGGGCCAGAAACAAAGGGTAGCGATTGCCAGGGCGCTAGCTGCCCATCCAAAACTTCTACTAGCCGATGAACCCACCGCAGCCCTCGATGGCCGCACTGGCAGGGAGGTTGTAGAGCTACTCCAGTCGTTGGCCCGTGATCAGGGTTGTGGGGTGTTGATGGTTACCCACGATCCCCGCATCCTTGATGTGGCGGATCGATTGATTCAAATGGAAGACGGGCAGTTGCAGGAGGTGAGCTTGGGCAACCCCCCGAGGTAAAGTGATTTAACTATTTACGAGGTTGTTCTTTTGTCGAAGCGCAGGAACCTGAAACGGGAAAAGCAAGAACGGAACAGGGCCTATGCCCGCAAGTTCAAGAAGCGCAAGCTACGCAACGACGGCCGCGGTGAAGGCGCTGGCAACGGTGTTACAGGCACTGCTAACAACGGTGGCGCCGCCGACTAATCCCTAGCCATTGCCGCGATCGGCGATTATGGGCAAACCGCTGAGGTTTAAATGCTATTTAGCATTGTGATACCCACCTATAATCGCCTGCCGATTTTGCGCAAATGCCTTGCTGCCCTTGAGGCGCAGCAAGGAATGGAGCCTGGCGATCAATTTGAGATTGTTTTAGTAGACGATGGCTCAACGGATGAAACCGTCCCATGGCTCCATGCCAATAAAGCCCTGCTCCCCCATCTTCGGCTTGTGTGCCAAGACCATGGCGGGCCAGCCCTCGGTCGCAATTTGGGGGTAGCAGAGGCAAAAGGTGAAGTTATTGTTTTTATCGATAGCGATCTAGTTGTTCTACCAAATTTTTTGGCTGAGCATGGTCGGGCCTTGAGGCGCTCATGGCAACGGCAGGGGAATCGGCTTTGCTTTACCTATGGAGCTGTAATCAACACCCATAATTTTGATGCTCCAAACAGTGAACCCCACAAACTAAGCGATCTGTCTTGGGCCTATTTCGCCACCGGTAATGTGGCGATTGATCGCTCCCTTTTGCAGCGTTCTGGTCTTTTTGATCCCGCTTTTCAGCTCTATGGCTGGGAGGATTTGGAATTGGGCGAAAGGCTGAGGCGCATGGGTGTTGTTTTGGTGCGTTGCCCAGGGGCGGTTGGCTACCACTGGCATCCACCGTTAAGCCTTGAACAACTGCCTGAGCTGGTGAGAAAAGAGCAAGAAAGAGCACGAATGGGCTTGGTTTTTTACCGTAAGCACCCCACCCGCAGGGTTCGTTTCATTATTCAATTCACCTTCCTGCATCGTTTGCTTTGGGAGCTGCTCACCCTTGGTGGACTGCTCAACGAAAACAGCCTCAAACCGCTTCTAGCTCTATTGATCAAACAGGGACACCCTGGGGTAGCAATGGAGTTGCTCAGGCTGCCCTTAAACCGCATCGGCGTGAGGGCAATGTTTAGGGAGGCCAGGCAGGCAGGCTGGTAGGTTGTAAAGGTTCTTTCATTCCGCACACCCGCACGTTTCGGGTGAAGAGCAACCCTCTGGTTGATCTTCCCTGGCGGGTGGTGGCCAACCCGAAACCCCACCGATGGCAGTTGTAACCCTCTCCGAGATGATGGAGGCTGGTGCCCACTTTGGTCACCAGACCCGCCGCTGGAATCCCAAGATGCAGCGGTACATATATTGCGCCCGCAATGGCGTGCACATCATCGATCTTGTGCAAACGGCAGTTTGCATGAACAACGCTTACAAATGGACCCGCAGCGCCGCCCGTTCCGGCAAACGCTTCCTTTTTGTTGGCACTAAAAAACAAGCCGCTGAAGTTATTGCCCAAGAGGCAGGTCGTTGTGGCGCCAGCTATGTGAACCAGCGTTGGTTGGGTGGAATGCTCACCAACTGGACCACGATGAGGGCGAGAATAGATCGCCTAAAAGATCTAGAACGCATGGAAAGTTCTGGAGCGATAGCCATGCGTCCTAAAAAGGAGGCAGCGGTTCTCCGTAGGGAGTTGGATCGTCTACAAAAATATCTTGGCGGTTTAAAAAATATGCGGCGCCTTCCAGATGTGGTTGTTCTCGTAGACCAAAAACGCGAATACAACGCTGTTCTGGAGTGCCAGAAACTGGATATTCCCTTGGTATCAATGTTAGATACCAATTGCGACCCAGATCTCTGTGATGTGCCCATTCCTTGCAACGACGACGCGATTCGTTCCGTTCAATTAGTGGTTGGCCGTTTGGCTGATGCCATCAACGAAGGTCGCCATGGTGCCCATGACCAAGGCGCAGAGTCCGATGATGAGGGCTAATAGCCCTCCATCCGCTTTCCCCCTACAATCCGCCCCGTCCCCCAGTGCCGCCCATGGCTGAGATTTCTGCAAAGCTTGTTAAGGAACTGCGCGACCAAACCGGCGCTGGAATGATGGATTGCAAAAAGGCACTAAAGGAAGTCGAAGGAGACCTTCAAAAGGCCACTGAATGGCTTCGTCAGAAAGGTATTGCCTCAGCAGAAAAGAAGGCAGGTCGCACAGCTGCAGAAGGTTCTGTTGGTAGCTACATCCACACCGGTGCTCGCGTTGGCGTACTGGTTGAGGTGAATTGCGAAACAGATTTCGTGGCAAGGGGCGAAATTTTCCAAGAGTTAGTACGCAATGTGGCAATGCAAATTGCCGCATGCCCTAATGTTGAATTTGTTAGTACGGAAAACATTCCCTCTGAAGTGGCTGAGCGGGAATCTGCAATTGAGGCAGGCAGGGATGATTTAGGAAACAAACCCGAGGCGATGAAGGCAAAAATTGTTGAAGGTAGAGTGGCTAAACGCTTAAAAGAACTTGCTTTGCTGGAGCAACCCTACATAAAAGATAGTTCATTGACAGTTTCTGAGTTGGTTAAGCAAGTTGCTGGAACCCTTGGCGAAAACATACAAGTCCGTCGCTTTACGCGCTATACCCTCGGCGAGGGGATTGTTGTTGAAAAGAGTGATTTTGCAGCTGAAGTAGCTGCCATGACTGTTTGAGTATTGATATATCTGGCGGCTCATCTGAACCACGCCAACAACTCGGTTTGATTAAAGCTAAGGCTGAAAAAGCTGCCTTGGTGATCTATCCTTTACTTGAAAAGTATCTTTCCTTATTACGAATTCAGTTGGAGCCGGCAATTTTGCAGGCTGTTTTTCAATTGGTAACCCAGCATTATCCAGAGGTTTTTAATAACCTTAGCGATCAAGAACGTTCAGTTTTCCGCGAAAGACTCAAATGGCTAAGTGGGAAGTGCCTTGATTTTTTAAGCAACGAAAAACTATTGAACTTAGCAATCAAATTGCAAGTTCATGATCCTGAACCCCAACAATTAGAAGTAGTAAGTCCTCAATATAATGATCCACCTGGTTCAATTTCATTGTCTATGGAGCTCGCTCCGCTTATGGAGGGATTCAATCCAAATGATTTCAGCCAAAAAAATATTGATGATCCCAGGGTTTTCCCAGCAACAATCGACGCCCTAAGGCAAATATTTGAAATCAGCTCCCTTAGGGCTGCAAAAGGCATCCAACAACCATTCCCAATGCCAAATGATCCAGTTGGCCTGCATAACTGGCTGTTGGCTTGGGACTACGCGCTAACCCGCAGGTTGCGAAATCTTAGTAACGCCTTGAATGTTGAACTATTTCGCCATGGCATGGGAAACCAGGTTTTACCAATCGCCCTGCTCGATGCTGTTATTGAAGGTGGTGCCGATGCCCTATCGGCACCAGCAAATTTATTGGCGGTTCGTATGCCCTATCCCCTTGGACAAGATTCAGAAATTGCACTCCATGGCGTACTCCTGCGCAGCAGTGATATGGAATACCTTTATCCATCCCTGCGAACAATTCGGGCTCGGATCAACCAAATCAGAACCAAATTGCTCAGAATGGCAAGTAGATCCCAGCATTTGCATCAGCAGCTGGCCATACGCAAGGCTGAACAGCAGTGGATGGAAGACAACCGACAAAACTAGGTTCAAATCCCTTGAGGGTTGATCCGTTTCCTCCAGAATTGGACCAATGGTTCTCTCGTTTGCAATTAAGTTTAGCTATCGAAGCGGATAATAGCTTTTCAAATGTAATTGGAAAACATTCAAGATTCAATCAATTTATTGAATTATCCTGCCGAAAACCTCCCCATAGCCTATCAACCAAACAGCTCCAAGAGTTAGATAAATTTGCGAAATTATATTCTAAATATGATGTATTACAGGTTGAGCAAAGAAAGAGAATAGTAATTGATTTGCGTCGACATTTATATCAATTACGTAAATCACTTGAACCCAAGCAACCCCCTATCGCCCCTAGATTAGCGCTTGCGCCAATTGAACGGTCAGCAAATATTAATTCAGCTAAAAATACTAAACTTGAACTTGAAACCCCATTGGCTCAGATTGATGCTATTGGGGCTAAATTAGCAGGCCAGCTTGCTAAAATAAATCTATTTCTTGTTAAGGATTTAATTTTTTATTATCCCAGGGACTACGTTGATTATTCCCAATTAATGTCAATAAATTCTCTTCAGGCCGGAACTACCGCCACAGTGGTGGCAACAATTAAACGCTGCCATGCATTTGTAAGCCCTAAAAATGCAAACCTAGCAATTATTGATTTACAGCTGCAGGATCAAAGTGGGAGGTTAAAAGTAAGCAAATTTATGGCCGGACGCCGATTTACAAATTCCGCCTGGTTGCATCAACAAATGCGAATGTATCCAGTGGGGGCAAAATTAGCTGCGAGTGGCCTTGTTAAGGAAAGTAGATTTGGCTTGAGTTTACAAGATCCCCTGCTTGAGGTTTTAGAATCTCCCAATTCACAGCTTCAATCTCGCCAGATTGGTAGATTGCTACCTGTTTACTCCCTTGGCGAGGGTTTGATTGCTGAACGATTGCGGGATGCTATTAATATAATATTGCCTGTAATAAATAAAATCAAGGATCCACTGCCATGCCACTGGCGTGAAACACTAAAACTAATTGATTTAAGCAAGGCACTTGAGCAAATTCATCAACCGGATTCTCGCGATCTATTGGATGCAAGTAGACGTCGCCTAGTATTTGATGAATTTTTATTGTTGCAATTAGCCCTTGGCCGGCGTCGTATCCAGCTGCGCCAAAAAAACGCACCGGTATTAGAGGCTGATACAAAAGGAGTGCGATTAAAAGATTTTCAAAAGCTTTTGCCCTTTCAATTCACTGAAGCTCAAGCTCGGGTTCTTCAGGAGATCAGAGTTGATATGGCAAAGCGCCAGCCGATGGCCCGCCTATTGCAGGGGGATGTGGGCAGTGGCAAAACCGTAGTGGCAGTGGCAGCTATTCTCTGTGCCATTGATGCTGGCCATCAGGGGGCCTTGATGGCACCAACTGAAGTTCTCGCTCAACAACACTATGAAAAACTCTGCAGTTGGATGCCCCAATTACATGTAACGGTTGGATTGCTCACAGGATCTACGCCTGCACCGAGAAGGCGAGCCCTTTTACAAGATCTTGCAAATGGACAATTGCAATTCTTAGTTGGCACCCATGCGTTGATTGAAGATCCCGTTGGCTTCGCAAGTTTAGGCCTGGTGGTTGTTGATGAACAGCATCGCTTTGGTGTGGCCCAACGCAATAAACTTTTAAACAAAGGTATGCAACCTCATTTGCTTACAATGACAGCCACCCCAATCCCCCGAACCCTTGCTTTGAGTGTGCATGGAGATCTTGATGTAAGTCAGATTGACGGACTGCCACCAGGTCGTAAACCAATCCACACCCAAGTAATAAATAATCAGGAACGCCATGTTGCTGAGCAAATTATCAGGGATCAAGTTTCTGCCGGCCATCAAGCCTATGTGGTGCTTCCATTGGTTGATGAATCAGAAAAAATTGATCTGCGATCTGCGGTTGAGGAACATCAGCGATTGGCAATTGAAGTATTTCCTGATTTAAAACTAGGACTATTGCATGGCAGGATGAGCAGCGCCGATAAAAAGGCCGCAATTGATGAATTTGCCAGTGGTTTAAGCCAGGTATTGATTTCAACAACAGTTGTTGAGGTTGGAGTGGATGTACCAAATGCTACCGTTATTGTTATTGAACATGCAGAGCGGTTTGGCTTAGCTCAAATGCATCAATTACGGGGCAGGGTTGGCAGGGGTGCTGCAGCATCCCATTGCATTTTGATCAACAACAGCAATTCAGCCGTAGCTAAACAGCGCCTTGATGTTTTGGCCCGTAGTTTGGATGGTTTTGAAATTGCTGAGGTTGACCTTCGCTTGCGGGGGCCAGGCCAGGTGCTAGGCACCCAACAATCAGGCTTGCCCGATCTTGCCTTAGCAAGCCTGAGCGATGATGGCAGTGTGCTGGAAGAGGCCCGAGATGTGGCAAATGCAATCTTGGCTGAGGATCCTCTCCTAAGCCAACATCAAGAGTTGGCAGCGGCCCTAGCTTTGCAAAAGCTCAAATTTGCTAACGCCGCCGCATTAAATTAATTTTTTTAGGCCAATGCAGCGACCCTGGCAAACAATAGCGATCCGCGATTGCGGCGAACCGCTAGTTTCACTTCCATCAAGTTTATTTTGTTGGAAGCCTCATCCCTATGCCGTTTTGGGTGCCCCATATCCAGCGGGAACAAACCCTTTTCAACTTAGACAGGCGGTACTGCTGCGTTTACTCAAAGCGCAAAAGCTTCTGCCCTGCAGGCTTTTGATTTTTGATGCTTGGCGACCTATTGCTGTGCAGAAATACATGGTGGAGTGGAGTCTTGCTCAGCCGGGTGCAGATCCAGCCGCAGTAAATGCCCTTTGGGCACCACCAAGTACTAACCCGCTTACACCTCCACCCCACAGCACAGGTTCAGCTGTTGATCTGTGTTTAGCAGGGCCTGATGCTGAACCATTGGATATGGGCGGTCCGATCGATTCCACTGGTGCCATTGCAGAACCAAACCATTTTTGCTCCGCTGCTGCTGGCACAAAGGAATATCAATGGCACAGCAATCGTCAACTATTAGCTGAGGCAATGGCAAGGGTTGGTTTTTGCCAACACCCCCACGAATGGTGGCATTTCAGCTATGGCGATCAGATGTGGGCCTGGCAATGCGGCAAGCCTGTGGCCCTCTATGCCACAGCCCCTTGCCCTTGAAGCAAATTACGGAGTAAATCTGGATCCAATGAGTTGCAATAGTCTCCAAAACTATGCCTAATTCCGTTATCGCGCCAATGGCGCATCAACGGTAAGAGTGTTGTTTCTAATTGATCTAGGGGTAGTTTTTCTAGAATTGGTTTTGCCAATCTGGTGAGACCAGGGTTACCACCAAGCCAAAGCTGATATTGATTAACAGCACTACCAACAAGAGCAAGTTCCGCCATATAAGGCCGAGCGCAACCATTGGGACAACCTGTCATGCGCACTAAAATTGGAGTGTTGATTGCTTCAGCCTTGAGTAGGGCTTCTAGCCGCGCCAATACATCTGGTAAAACCCGTTCCGATTCAGTTATGGCAAGTCCACAGGTTGGTAATGCCGGGCAGGCAATGGCGTGGCGGGCGAGCAAGCTTGTTTCGCTTGGATCGGCCCACCCGAGAGCTGCCAATTCCTCAGCAACTTCCTGGCGTTGATTTCGGCCAATGTTGCAAAGCAATAAATCTTGATTTGCTGTGAGCCTAATTTCAGGTTGATAACGTTCAACGAGGCTTCTCAAGCCGAGCTTGCGTTCGCCATCGAGGCGGCCACAAAGAAGCGGCAAGCCAACAAACCAGCGCCCATCGCCCTGTTGATGCCAGCCTAAATAATCTTCAAGAACTGGCTTTGGTTCTTTTAATGCTGCGCTAACGCCGGCGGGAAAATATTTATCTAACTCTTGGCGAAACCAATCAATACCGCGATCATGAATCAAATATTTCATACGGCCATGGCGCCGTTGTTCACGATCGCCATTATCTCTTTGTAGAGCAACAACGGCTTGAACTAAATCAAGTATTTTCGAACCTTTTACGTATCCCAAACAATCGGCGGTGCGAGCGAAGGTTTCCTCCTTGTTATGGGTTCTGCCCATGCCCCCACCTACGTAAACATTACAGCCCCGCAATTTTCCTGCCATGTCGGTAAAAGCAACCAAGCCGAGATCCTGAGTTAACAGATCGATCGAATTGTCTCCTGGCACTGTTACGCCAACTTTGAACTTACGGGGCATGTAGGTGGAGCCGTAAAGCGGTTCAGCTGGATCGCCACTGCTGAGGTTGGCATCCTGCTGACGTTTGCGCACCTTGCTGCAGGCGATTGAAGGCCGAATTTTGTAGCGTTTTTCTCCGTCTACCCAAAGCTCCAAGTAGGCACCTGCAGCTGCTTTTGGGGCCAGCAGATCTGCGATGTCATCAGCTAAACGCCTGGCCACTGGGTAACCCAAACCCTCATAGGGAGCTGCCGGCGCCATCACATTCCGATTGATATCACCACAGGCTGCAAGGGTTGAACCCAAGTTTTTAACGATGGTTGAAAGCACCGTGCGCAGATCCTGCTTGGGAATGCCATGGAGCTGAAAAGCCTGACGGGTAGTTACACGCATGCTGCCGTTGCCAAACCTATTAGCTAGCTCGTCCAAGGCAATGAATAGCTGGGCAGGCACCCTGCCTCCTGGGCTGCGCAGGCGAAGCATCATGCCCCAATCCTTTGCCTGTCCTTTTAAACGGTTATCACGGTTGTCTTGCTGGTATGAGCCGTGGAATTTAAGGATCTGAACAGCGCCTTCGGTGAAGAAAGGCAAATCATTTTTCAATTCGCTCGCTAGGGGCTCGCGCAGATAATTGCTGCTGGTCTTCAACTGCTCGAATTTGCTGGGTTCCTTAGAAGCCAAATGATTTGAGGCAATGGTCACAGGCTGGCAGAGGCTCCTGATCAAGGTCTTACTAAGGACCATAATCAATCGGGCTCGATCAATTCATAAAGTTGAGCCAGAAGCCGATTGAAGTTGTCCACTTTTCTGCTTGAAATCGGCACAGAGGAACTGCCCGCTGATTTCGCCCGGTTAGCCATTCCCCAGCTACTGCAGCTGGTTCAAGCGGAACTGAAGGAGCACCGCCTAGGCCATGGCGCAATCCACGGCACCAGCAGCCCAAGGCGCTTAGCTGTATGGGTTGAGGAACTTGAACTACAAGGCCCGGAACGGATTGAGGAGCGCAAGGGACCACCGGCAAATCAAGCCTTTAGCAACGGCGTACCAACAGAAGCGGCCCTTGGCTTTGCCAGGCGTTGCGGTTTGGGCGCCGATGCCCTCGAGATGAGAGAAACAACAAAGGGGCCTTTTGTTTTTGCAAAAGTTGTTGAACCTGGCAGCTCTAGTGAATTAGTGCTGATTCGTGCAATTCCAATTTGGATTGCAGCGCTGCAAGGAAAACGATTTATGCGTTGGGGAAGTGGCGAAAACCGTTTTTCCAGGCCTGTGCGCTGGTTGGTGGCAATGCTTGATAGCAAGATTCTTGATGTGGTTCTTGAGGGATCAGACCCCGTTGTAAAAGCTGGCAACAGGAGCCGAGGCCACCGTTTGTTCAGCCAGGAGGTGCTGATTAACAAAGCATCTGATTATCAGCAGCAGATGGACGCTGCTGGAATTGTTGTTAATCGAGCTACCCGGGCTGCCTTGATAAAAAACGCTGTTGCTGAAGCAGCTAGCTCATTGCAAGCAAGGCCAGATTTACCTAATGAATTGTTAGAAGAGCTTACTGATTTAGTGGAGGCACCCTTATTAATTAAAGGGTTAATACCAAACCACTTCTTGAAATTGCCAGCAGAAGTATTGAGTACGGTAATGCGGAACCACCAGCGTTATATTCCCTTATATTTAAAAGATATAGAGCTCGATCCCTTGGATCTAAGCGCAAGTAATTATTTATTGCCAACATTTATTTGCATCAGCAATGCATTACAATCCGCCGTAAGCCAAGTGAAACATGGCAATGAAAAGGTATTGAAGGCTCGCTTGGCCGACGCTGAATTTTTTATTAATGCAGATTGTTCCACAACATGTAGTGAACGCCGAAATCAACTGGCGAGAGTTGGGTTTGCCGATGGCCTTGGCAACTTGCTCAACCGCACGGAAAGGCTTGAATGGTGCGTGGGGCAACTTACTCAGCTAATTACGAATATTTCTAAATCCGATACAGAGCATGCCCTAAGGGCGGCTCATTTTTGTAAAAATGATTTAGTTAGTCAAATAGTTGCTGAATTTCCAGAGCTACAGGGGTTGATGGGATCAAAGTATTTATTTGCAGAAGGTGAATCAAAAAATGTTGCCCTTGCGGTATACGAGCATTATTTACCAAGGGGGGCTGACGACGAACTACCAAAAACAACAGCAGGTACAATATTAGCTTTAGCAGAGAGATTAGAACTTTTGCTGAGTATCTACGCAAAGGGTGAAAGACCAAGTGGTTCATCGGATCCCTATGGTTTACGCAGGGCCGGTAATGGAATTTTACTATTACTTTGGAATAAAGGATGGTGTTTAGATTTAATTGAGATGCTGAAAATATTTAGCGGTAATTGGCAAAAATTATTTCCTGCCTTGGAAATTGATTCGGAATGCCTTGCGAAAGATCTCTCTGAGTTTTTCAAGCAGCGATTGTTAAGCATGCTTGCTGATCAGGGCTGCCCAGTGGATATTGCTCAAGCTGTGGCAGGAGTAAATGTTTCAAATGAACAGCTACTCAGGGATCCTGCAGATGCAAAGATAAGGTCTGAGTTGTTAATAAAAATGCGCAATGATGGAAGCTTGCTTCCGCTCCAACAGGTGGTGCAAAGGGCGGCAAAATTGGCTGTTAAAGCTGATCTTGGCCCCCTTGCCATCAGCCCGAAATCTGTTGTGGATAGCAATTT
Source organism: Synechococcus sp. Lanier (assembly GCA_002151525.1). GTDB lineage: Bacteria > Cyanobacteriota > Cyanobacteriia > PCC-6307 > Cyanobiaceae > Synechococcus_D. The sequence goes on from MWMJ01000001.1 coordinate 73,479, forward strand.
ATTTGAAGCAACTAGTGAAAAGGAGATGTTTATAGTGTTAGAGCAACTAGAGAAGCTATGTCTAAGGGGCCCTGAATTTTATCCAGAGCTGGCAGAAATGCTAACTTCTAGTTCAAGTATTTTAGCGGAGTTTTTTGATGGGGAACATAGTGTTATGGTCATGGTTGACAACCTTGAATTGCGCAAAAACAGATTGAATATGTTGGCCGTTCTTAAAAACCAGTCAAATGTATTGGCAGACTTCAGTAGTTTAAATGGTTAGCTTTTTATGCCACCTTTAATTGCTCCAGTGCGGAGCATTTCCGTGGCTTCAAGATCTGTCCGTACGGCGCTGTCCACAGGTAGATAAATGTTTGGGGCTAAGGCGTTACCCCGTAATACAGCGCCGATGGTTAAAAATGTCAATTTTAACTGTTGCCAGGGATTCATCGTAACCACCCTTTTATATAGATAGCTATCAAAAGTTAGACGCTGTACATCTTTGTCATCACACATTTCAACAAATGCCTCTCGAGCTGCGTCATTTCTATAAAATATATTTTGAAGTAATTCTAAAACCTTGTAGGTAGCTCCGTATTTACGGTCCCATTTCTTTAAGTACTGTTTTAAATCTTTCTCGGAGGGTATGCGGCTACCAGCAAGGGATGCATGAACAATTTCCTCAGCGCACATCCTGCCGCTTTTAGCTGCAAAATAAATTCCCTCTCCAGAGCTTTTGGTAACGTAACCAGCGGCATCACCTACTAGTGCCATGCGACCAACAACTCTACGGGGCCTTGGATGTTCGGGAATTGGGTGGGCTTCAACTTTAATAACTTCACCATTCAAAAGTCTTTTCTTTGCTCTTTCACGAATACCCCGTTGCAAACTTTTAATCAAGCTTTGATTCTGCTGCATAGTTCCTGTACCAACTGCAACGTGATCATATTTGGGGAATACCCAAGCATAAAAATCTGGGGAAACATCCGTTCCCACATACATTTCTGCCAAATTCTCATAATATTTCATTTCCTCAGCTGGTAATTTAATTCGTTCTTGGAAAGCAATCGCAACATTGTAATCGCCAGCATCCATTGCTTTAGCAACCCGGCTATTAGCCCCATCTGCACCAATGATTATATCCACATCAATTGTGCAAGCGGTACCAGTGGCATCGCCTTCGCTGTAGTCGGAATAGTGGAGTGTGTAGGGCCCTAAACGCTTATCACCTGTATCAATTTTAGTTACTAGTCCATTGATTAGTTGAGCACCAAAACCAGCCGCTCTTTCGCGCAGATAGGCATCCATAACCTCTCTGCGGCACATACCAATATACTCATCTTTATTATCTAGATTAATATCAACTTCACGGTTAGATGGTGAAATCATTTTCATATTGCGCACCTTTCGATCGATAATCGATTCGGGCAGGTCAAACTCCTCCACCATGCATAGGGGAATCGCACCACCGCATGGTTTCGCATTATTCAGTTTGCGCTCAAAGATCCAGGTTTTTATCCCTGCCTTAGCTAACACCTCTGCTGCACAGGAGCCACTGGGGCCGCCACCTACAACTGCAACTCGCACCATTCCTAAAACCCGACAAGCGGGATTGATGTTCTTAAAAAGCTAACACTGCAGCAACTGGCACCGCTGGCTAAATCTGAGTTCAGAACTACGATCTTTGGGATTTCCTAAGCAAGGCGGAATGCCACGCAGCCGAGAGGACGTTCCATTAGCGCGCAGAGTTGGTCGCCGCCCCAAAAACCGGGAGCTGCCCATTGGACCCGTTGTACTTAGTACGGCCCTTGCCCTTGGAACGGGTTTGGCGGTTTTATTTCTTGTGCAGGATCAACTGATGCAACGGTTTTGGGGGCCTCCCCCCGTGGCCGGCATCGATGTAAGGCCTGATCAATTCGGTCGCTTACTGGGCCATTTCCCCTATCCCCAGGCCTCCACCAGCGAGCTCGTGGAGGTTTCACCAGGCTTAGCTCTTCATGTTGAAGCTGCTAATGCCTATGAACAAATGCGAGCTGCGGCGGCGGCCGATGGCATTGAACTGCGCTTGATAAGTGGTTACAGATCCATTGATACGCAAAAACAACTGTTTTTTGATGTTAAATCGGAACGCAATCAAACCGCTGAGGCCAGGGCGAAGGTGAGTGCTCCACCCGGATATTCAGAGCACAGCACAGGTTTTGCCCTAGATCTTGGAGATGCAGAAAGCCCCCAGGCGAATTTGCAAGAAGATTTCGAAACTACCCCTGCCTTTTATTGGCTTCAAAGCAATGCCCATCGATTTCACTTTCAACTCTCCTTCCCAAGGGGAAATCGCCAAGGGGTTAGCTATGAACCATGGCATTGGCGCTTTGAAGGCTCTGCGCAAGCCTTGAGGCGTTTTGAGGCGGCCAAGCAATATGAACGGCGGGGGGTATAGTCGCAACCGCCAAGCCCTGTCGCAAGCTGCGGCTGGTGATCCGTTAGAACCTTTTACCAGATGAGCGCCAGCACCAAGCGCGCCGCGATTCGCAATATTGCGATCATCGCCCACGTTGACCACGGCAAAACCACACTTGTGGACGCGCTCCTGAAGCAGTCCGGAACCTTCCGCGAGGGTGAATTTGTACCAACCTGCGTGCTGGATTCAAACGACCTTGAACGGGAGAGGGGAATTACAATCCTTTCTAAGAACACTGCTGTTGATTACGACAACACCAGAATCAATATTGTTGATACCCCTGGCCACGCCGACTTTGGAGGTGAAGTTGAGCGGGTTCTTGGAATGGTTGATGGTTGTTTGCTGATCGTAGATGCAAACGAAGGTCCGATGCCTCAAACACGTTTTGTGCTTAAAAAAGCACTTGAAAAAGGTTTGAGGCCCATTGTATTTGTTAATAAGATTGATAGACCAAGGGCCGATCCAGAAATCGCTGTTAGCAAAGTACTTGATCTTTTTATCGAGCTGGGTGCCGATGATGATCAATGTGATTTTACCTATTTATTTGGTAGCGGACTAGGTGGGTTTGCCAAGCCTGATATGAATACCGAAAGCGAAAATATGGTGCCATTATTTGAAGCAATTCTCCGCCATGTTCCCCCTCCCGTTGGCGATCCTGAAAAACCGCTTCAGTTGCAGGTAACAACCCTGGATTATTCTGATTTCCTTGGCAGAATAATTATTGGTAAAATTCATAATGGCAGCATCAAAAATGGCCAAATAGCAGCTTTATTAAAAGATGATGGAACAACTAAAAAAGCTCGCATTAGCAAATTACTAGGTTTCCAAGGCTTGCAAAGAGTAGAAATTCAAGAGGCGTTTGCTGGCGATTTGGTTGCAATTTCTGGCTTTGACGAAGTAAATATCGGCGAAACAGTTGCCTGCCCAGACAATCCAGAAGCTCTACCATTGATCAAGGTGGATGAACCCACCCTGCAGATGACATTCTGCGTAAATGATTCACCATTTGCTGGTAAAGAAGGCAAGTTTGTCACCAGTCGCCAGTTGCGAGATCGTCTCCAGAAAGAGCTGCTTACAAATGTGGCCCTAAGGGTTGAAGACACAGACTCTCCCGATCGCTTTTCTGTTTGTGGTAGAGGCGAATTACACCTAGGCATCTTGATTGAAACGATGCGAAGGGAAGGCTACGAATTCCAGGTATCCCAACCTCAGGTGATATTCAGAACAATTGATGGCAGCCCATGCGAACCTTTTGAAACATTGGTGTTGGATATTCCTGAGGAGTCGGTGGGCAACTGTATTGAAAAACTTGGTGTACGCAAGGGTGAGATGCAAAATATGGAAACTGGCATAGACAACCGCACTCAACTGGAATTTGTTGTTCCTTCAAGGGGTTTAATCGGTTTTCGCGGTGATTTTATCCGTGCTACAAGGGGTGAGGGAATCATGAGTCATTCCTTCCTTGAATACCGCAAAATGCAGGGAGACCTAGATACTCGCCGTAACGGAGTATTGATTTCATTTGAAGAAGGAACTGCTACGTTTTATGCATTAAAAAGTGCCGAAGACAGGGGGCAATTCTTTATTACTCCCGGCACTAAAGTTTACAAGGGAATGATTGTTGGTGAAAACAGTCGCCCCCAGGATCTGGAACTAAATATTTGTAAGGCAAAACAATTAACAAACATCAGATCTGCTGGTGCAGAGGAGCTTGACGCCCTACAAGCACCTATCCAGATGACCCTTGAGCGGGCTTTGGAGTACATCGGACCAGACGAAATGCTAGAGGTAACACCGGAATCAATCCGCTTGCGCAAATTACCATCTAAAAAAGGAGCAAAGCGCTAGGCCCTGTGGATCCATTTTTAGATCCACGTTTCTATAGTGGCATTCAAAACTTTAATTCTGGGAACTTTTACGAAGCCCATGATTTATTTGAGGACCTGTGGCACGAGTGCGATGAGCCAAAGCGACGCTGGATTCATGGCATTGTTCAGATATCAGTAGCAATGCATCACCACTCCACGGGCAATTTAAATGGTTCCCTTCTTCTCTTGGCGGAGGGAATGAGTCGCATGCGCAGGGCCCAAATATCTCCCATTGGTTTTAAGGAAGGCGAGTTTTTGGAGCCCTGCCTAGAAATTCTTAAATTGCTGCAAGCAAACATGATTGATTCAAATCATTCCCCAAAAATGAAACCTGAAAAACATCAACAAGAGATATCTTTACCGCTAATTTTAATAGAGGTTTAGAACCATGCTCCTAAACCTCATGAAAACTGATAAAAAATCAAAATATTTTAAAGTAGTTGTTTTTATTGCCATTACAATTTTTGGTTTTATTGGTACCGGAAATGATGTTAATTGCGCTCCACTTATAACGGTTGAATCGGATTTACAGCAAGCCGACAACACAACAGGAGTGGTTACGGCAACTGGTAATGTAAAAGTTACCTATCCTGAAAAAAAACTAACAGCCACATCTCGGCAAGCTCAATATTTCACAAAAGAGGGAAGAATTGTTTTAAGCGGCGATGTTGACGTTGTTCAAGAAGGTGGCAATCGCCTCAGGGCTCAACGCGTTGTTTATTTAGTAACATCTGACCGCCTCATTGCTGATCCAGCTGCTGGGGAGCAAGTGAAGAGCTGGATACGAATCGAACGCAAACCAGCTAATGCTTCTGCACCATGAGTTTATCACTCCAAAATGTAGCACTTAGCTTCTCTGGACGACCTGTTGTTAAGGGAGTATCTGTTGATCTATCCCCCGGGGAGGTAGTTGGTTTGCTTGGCCCAAATGGCGCCGGTAAAACAACAACTTTTAATCTAGTTACCGGCATGCTGCAGCCCGATAAAGGTGATGTATTGCTGGATCAAGTATCAATAAAACATCTATCTATGCCGCAAAGAGCCCGCAAAGGTATTGGATACTTAGCCCAGGAAGCAAGTGTATTTCGCAATTTAAGCGTTCGAGATAACCTCTTACTTGCCATGCAGCAGAGTGGAGTTCCAGTTGAGGCCCATCGTCAACGACTGCAAACCTTGATCTCTGATTTTCAGCTGGAACGATTTTGCACACGAAAGGGATTCCAATTATCGGGAGGTGAACGCAGGCGCACTGAGGTGGCTAGGGCTTTAGCCGTTGGAATTAATGGACCAAGGTTTTTATTGCTTGATGAACCGTTTGCTGGCGTAGACCCATTGGCAGTTCATGATCTTCAGCAACTGATTCTCTCCCTGCGAGAACGGGGTGTTGCCATGTTGATTACTGATCATAATGTACGCGAAACATTATCAATTACAGATCGTGCTTATATTCTTGCTGACGGCACAATTCTCGCATCAGGTACTGCCCATGAGGTGGCAAATAACCCCTTGGTTCAGAAGCATTATCTTGGTGAGGACTTTAGATTATGAATAGCCTTTTTAGCTTTGTTAATCGCCACTGGCGACAGGTTCCGTTGATGGATCGTTGGTTGATATCTGAATTGCTGGGTCCTTTACTGTTTGGTATTGCCGCATTTACAGCCGTTACCCTTTCGGTTGGAGTGGTTTTTGAACTTGTTCGTAAGGTTGCGGAATCGGGGTTGTCAGTTGCTATTGCAACTCAAGTTCTATTTTTAAAACTGCCTGGTTTTCTAGTTCTCTCCTTTCCCATGGCCACCTTAATGGCCACGCTGCTTGCCTACAGCCGTTTGTCTGGTGGCAGTGAGCTCACAGCTCTGCGCAGCATCGGTGTTTCAACAGTGAGATTTGTTGTTCCAGCAATATTATTAGCTGCTTTAATGAGTGGCCTTACCTTTATGTTTAATGATTTTATTGTCCCCCCAGCTAATAGGGCTGGTTATGTAACCCTCCATAGGGCCCTGGGCAGAAGCATTGATTCAGAAAAGGGCGAAAATATTATTTACCCTCGCTATGGAAAAGTTATAGGCGGACCAGCTGAGGAAAAAGAACGTTTAGTGCACTTGTTTTACGCTAGGAGTTTTTTCAATGGCGCTATGCTTGACGTTACTTTACTAGATTTTTCCAGACCAAATAGTAGGCAGATGCTTAAGGCAAAGCAGGCTAGGTATGACGAAAAATCGGGAAATTGGGAATTTCTTCAGGGCAGCATTATAAATATTTCAGAGAATGGTGGAATGAATACAACAGCTCAATTTGATAGTTATTTTTACCCCCTTGGACAGGGCCCATTAGATCTGGCTGAACTGCCAAGGGATGCAAATAATATGACCGTTGCTCAAGCTCGAGAGGGATTGCGCATCTTGGAGCAGGCTGGTGACCGTAAGGAGGTTCGCAAGTTAAGAGTTCGCATTCAAGAAAAATTCTCTTTCCCTGCGATTTGTTTAGTGTTTGGCTTGATAGGTGCCAGTTTGGGTGCCAGGCCAAATGGCCGCACAAGCCGCAGCCAGGGTTTTGGCATAAGTGTTCTATTGATATTCCTTTACTACCTGCTTGCTTTCGTTTTTAGTTCCTTGGGAGTAAAAGGTACCCTTTCACCAGTTTTGTCTGCTTGGTTGCCAGTGTTTATTGGGCTTATTGGTGGTGGATACCTGCTTAGGCAGGCAAGTCGCTAGGAATCAACCCACCCTATCCATCCGTGCTGTATTAAACCTGAGGTGTGTTCTTGAATAATCCCTTGCTCGATCCTGTGCTTTTGCTGGGGCTTCTGGCCTTTGGTTCCCTGTTACTAGCTCTACCCCTTGCCTTCTGGGCCCTTAGCGGTAGCCCTCAGGCCCCTACGGCAAAACTGGTGCGGGGCTTGGTGGTGGCTGCAAATCTTCTTTTAACCAGCCAGCTTTTGTGGCGATGGCTCGATTCAGGCCATTTTCCCATCAGCAACCTGTATGAATCCCTTTGTTTTCTCGCTTGGGGCTGCACCCTTACGCAGTTATTGGTTGAACGCAGTTGGCCTTCAGGACTCGTACCCGCTGCCACCACGCCAATGGCATTGGCTTGTGTTGCTTTTGCAAGTTTTGCCTTACCAGAAACACTTAAAAATGCCGCTCCACTGGTGCCAGCCCTACGTTCCAGTTGGTTGGTTATGCATGTGAGTGTAATAATGATGAGTTATGCAGCGTTATTAGTTGGTTCGCTTTTATCAGTTGCCGTGCTGATAACTGAACCAAGTAAAGTGCTACAACTACGAAGTAGCTCAATTGGTAGTGGGGGCTATCAGAAAGCACTTAATCAAGGTGAGTCGATCACATTACAAGGCAGCTACTTTGGCCTTGGTGAAAGACTTGATAACCTAAGTTATAGAACAATTACAGTTGGTTTTCTGCTTTTAACAGTGGGAATCATCAGTGGTGCTGTATGGGCGAATGAAGCATGGGGAAGTTGGTGGAGTTGGGATCCAAAGGAAACCTGGGCTTTAATTTGTTGGCTTGTATATGCGGCTTATCTGCATACCCGTTTAACCCGCGGTTGGCAGGGGCGCAAACCCGCCTGGCTAGCCATGGGAGGACTTATTGTAATCACAGTGTGTTACATTGGTGTTAATTTACTTGGCATCGGTTTACATAGTTATGGTTGGTTTTTTGACAGTTAGTTGGCTCTTGTTAGCAGGGCTTGAAAGTCTTTGTTTTTGGCCAGTGCTTCAATGATTTTTTGGCGTTCCCATAGCCCAAGCTGGCGTTCGGGGAAGCCGTCAATAAAATCATCAATTACCTTTATAGGCTTGCCTAAATTAAATGGACTCACCTCAAGATTAAGGAAACGGAATGAGCCGCTTGGAATATCAATGCTCTTCTTGGATCTAGGATAGGTTGAAGTTAGTAAATATTTAATATTACTCCGTAAAAAATTCTTTAGAACGATCGCAATATCTTTATTAGAAAGATGAAACAAGCAGTCCCTGCAGAGCCAAATATCAGCATCGGGTAATTTGTCATTAATTATATCCAAACAAACAAAATTTCTTTTTTCAGAGCCAAAAAGTAGTTGATTGCGGCTAACTAGTGATTCAACTATGTCACCACCAATATAGGCTATTTCACTGTTCCATTCAATCATCCTAAACCAGTTGTAATCGCCGCAGGGGGAATCTAGGATGCTAGTAACTTCAAGCTCCTCTACTAATTTTGGAAGCTCGGCCCTCAGATTTTCGGTGTAAGCCAAGGTTGAACCCGGTCCGGATACGCTTTCACTGTCTCCCCAAAAATTATTAATATAGTAATAATTAAATATGTCGCTATTATTGCCAATTAGATCAAGTTTACGCTTTTCCTCTGAGTATTTAAATTTCTCTGGTGGGAAATTTACGCCTGCAAGGTTAAAGGGTAAAGAGGTTAATAAATCTATGATTTTTTTGAAAAACATTCTTTGCTAAACTGCCTTTTTAGATCTGATTACCATAGCGCGGTTTAAGCGCCTGGGCGACGACTGTTTCTAATGCTGCTGATTGCCTCTGCGTAATTATCTGTATTGAATACGGCTGAGCCTGCCACTAGGGCATTGGCACCTGCTTCAATCACTTGCCAGGCATTGTTTGCCTTGATGCCACCATCTACTTCAATCCAAGGATCGAGGCCCCTCTCATCGCACATGCGCCTCAGGCTTCGAACTTTTTCCACGGCAGATGGGATAAAACTTTGACCACCAAAACCAGGGTTAACACTCATTAAAAGCACTAAATCACAGAGTTCCAGGCAATATTCCAGGCTGCTTAAAGGAGTGCTGGGATTAAGTACTGCGCCTGCTTTACAGCCTAAATCACGAATCTGGCCAAGGTTGCGGTGGAGATGGGGACAGGCTTCAACTTGAACATAAATGTGGTTAGCGCCTGCCTTTGCAAAATCGGCTACAAATTTTTCTGGTTCAACAATCATCAAATGCACATCCAATGGCTTGCTGGTTACGGGGCGCAGGGCCTCAACCACTAGGGGACCGATGGTGATGTTTGGCACAAAACGGCCGTCCATCACATCAACGTGGATCCAATCGGCACCGGCTTGATCCACTGCCCTCACATCATCGCCAAGCCTTGAAAAGTCTGCGGAAAGGATCGATGGGGCAATCACAAGGGATTTTTCGGTCATGGGAGAGCCGGTGGTTGCCAAATTGTACGGAGCATCGCGGCGACCAACGCTGATACAGTCAACGGCGCTTTGCTTCCCTCAAAGGAGCCAGCAAACCGTTCTTTGCCCCAGCCACCTTGGACCGCACCCTTATCCAGGAAATTCTCGAGGTAGTCGAGCAGGCCGCCATCGCCTCCGCCGAACTCACAGGTATGGGCCTGAAAAATGAGGCTGATGCCGCTGCTGTTGAGGCCATGCGCAAGCGCATGGGTTTAATCAATATGCAAGGTCGAATCGTTATCGGTGAAGGTGAGCGGGACGAGGCCCCCATGCTCTACATCGGTGAGGAGGTTGGCACTGGCACAGGTCCAGGCGTCGACTTCGCCGTAGACCCGTGCGAGGGCACAAACCTTTGCGCAAACAGCCAGAGGGGATCCATGGCGGTTCTTGCCGCATCAGACCGTGGTGGTTTGTTTAATGCCCCAGATTTTTATATGAAAAAACTGGCGGCTCCCCCTGCTGCAAAGGGAAAAGTTGATATCCGCAAGTCGGCCACGGAAAATATTGCAATTCTTAGCCAGTGCCTGGGCCTTGCAGCCAGCGAACTGGTAATTGTTGTGATGGATCGTGCCCGCCACAAGGATCTAATCGCTGAAATCAGAACTACCGGCGCAAGGGTGCAACCAATCTCCGATGGCGACGTTCAAGCGGCAATTGCCTGTGGATTTGCTGGCACAGGCACCCATTGCCTTATGGGCATTGGTGCAGCCCCTGAAGGTGTGATTTCAGCTGCTGCCCTAAGGGCGCTTGGAGCTCATTTCCAAGGCCAGCTGGTTTACGACCCCGCCGTAGCTCAAACTAGCGAGTGGGCCGACTACACAAGGGAAGGCAATATCGCTCGCTTAAATGAAATGGGAATAACCGATGTGGATAAGGTTTATGAAGCGGATGAATTAGCTTCAGGGGAGAATGTTGTATTTGCAGGCAGCGGCATCACCGATGGTTTGCTCTTTCATGGGGTTAAATTCGAGAAGGATTGCACCCGAACCAGCAGCTTGATTATCAGTACCCTAGACAACACAGCCCGTTTTACCAATACAGTGCATATCAAGGATGGAGCAACCAGCATCGCTCTGCACTAACTAATCACTTTAAAAAACCTTCAAGAATGGGGCAGGCTTACGCCTCTCCATTCTTGAGTTCCCACCGTTTGGCCATGCATCTAGCCGTCGTAGGGCTTAGCCACCGCACGGCTCCTGTTGAGATCCGCGAAAGGCTGAGCATCCCAGAGCATTCCCTAGAGGATTCCCTTAAGGAACTTCGTTCCAGTGATCAGGTACTTGAAGCTTCAATCCTCAGTACCTGCAACCGTTTAGAGATCTACAGCCTGTTGAAGCAACCCCAACAGGGGGTTGAGGCAATACAAAATTTTCTTGCCAGCCACAGTGGCTTACCTGGTTTAGAGCTTAAACCGCACCTATTTGCTCTTCACCACGAGGAGGCAATCCAGCATCTGCTGAGGGTTAGTTCTGGCCTCGATAGCTTGGTTTTAGGGGAGGGACAAATACTCAGCCAAGTAAAAAAAATGTATCGATTGGGTCAGGATCATCAATCGATAGGTCCGATTTTAAATCGCCTTTTAAACCAGGCCGTAAGTACTGGGAAAAGGGTTCGCACTGAAACCAACCTCGGTTCAGGTGCTGTTTCGATCAGTTCAGCAGCGGTTGAGTTGGCTCAATTGAAGGTGGGGCAAGAGCAGGGTTTAGATGAATTGGTATCGCTGAACAGCGAACAGATCGCTGTTGTGGGTGCAGGTCGCATGGCCCGCCTATTGATTCAGCATCTCCAAGCCAAGGGGGCTAGGGAGCTGGTTTTGGTTAATCGAACCGTTTCAAAGGCGGAACTGCTTGCGGCTGATTTCCCCGAGCTGCCGATCAACTGCGTGGGCCTAGATCAACTCAACAATCAATTGGTTAGCAGCTCCCTGCTGTTTACAAGCACAGGCGCCGATGAACCGCTGATCAACTGTCAACGGCTAAATGGGCTGGTGCGCACCCAGCGTTTGATGTTGATCGACATAGGCGTTCCTCGAAATATCAGCTCAGATGCAAGCCTGAGCCGCAATGTGCAGTGCTTCGACGTAGACGATCTCCAAGAGGTGGTAGATCGCAATCAAGCAGCACGCCGTGAGCTCGCCCTCCAGGCAGAGGTGCTGCTTGAGGAAGATCAGCGGGCTTTTCTTGAGTGGTGGGATGGCCTGGAGGCTGTTCCCACTATCAATCGCTGGCGTAGGCACCTGGAGGACCTGCGCCAGCAGGAACTTCTGAAGGCCTTAAGTCGGATGGGAGCCGATCTATCCGATCGGGAGCGCAAGGTGATCGAGGCCCTAACCAAAGGAATCATCAACAAGGTGCTGCACGGCCCCACAATGGCCCTTCGAGCCCCGCAGCCCCGTGCAGCAAGGCTGCAGGCCATGGAAGCCCTAGAGAAGCTATTCGGCCCCTTTACGGCCACTGGTGATGGGGAATCAAGCGGCAACTAGCCAATTTTTTGGATCGAGCATTTTTGGATCGAAAACAGATCACAAATTAAACTTGCTTCTCGCGAATTCCTTGCCGGAATGGGGGTGCTTCCACCAGAGTGGCGCCGCTGCAGGGGTTAGATGAAAAGAGTTCTCGCGATCATTCTTGGAGGCGGAGCCGGCACCAGGCTTTTCCCCCTCACCAAAATGCGGGCCAAACCCGCAGTACCCCTTGCTGGCAAATATCGATTAATCGATATTCCAGTTAGTAATTGCATTAATAGTGGGATTACACAGATTTATGTGTTAACCCAGTTCAATAGCGCTTCATTGAATAGGCACATATCTCAAACATACAATTTATCCACTGGCTTTGGCCAAGGTTTTGTTGAGGTTCTAGCAGCCCAACAAACACCAGATAGCCCAAGTTGGTTTGAAGGTACGGCGGATGCAGTGCGCAAATACGAATGGTTATTTCAGGAATGGGATGTTGATGAAGTTGTGATCCTTTCAGGTGATCAACTTTATAGAATGGATTATCAGTTGTTTGTTGAAGAGCACCGTCGCAGTGGAGCTGATCTCACTGTTGCTGCCCTACCAGTTGATAGTGAGCAGGCAGAGGGTTTTGGCCTAATGCATGCTGATGCCGATGGCTGGATTACTAAATTTAGAGAAAAGCCGAAGGGCGAAGCCCTCATTGAAATGAGGGTGGAAACAGGTGGCATGGGCCTCAGTGCAGAGGATGCAGCCAAAAGGCCATACCTGGCATCAATGGGAATCTATGTTTTCAAGCGAGATGTGCTTTTTAAGCTTTTAGCTGAAAATCCTGAAGCCACCGATTTTGGTAAGGAGATTATCCCCACAGCACTACAAGACGGCAAGAGATTACGCTCCTACTTCTTTGATGATTATTGGGAGGATATCGGAACTATCCGGGCATTTTATGAAGCCAACCTGGCGCTAACTGCCCAACCCCATCCCCCCTTCTCATTTTATGACAAGCAATTTCCTATTTATACAAGGCACCGCTATCTACCACCATCAAAATTGCAGGATGCCCAGGTAACTGAATCAATCATCGGTGAGGGTTCATTACTTAAAGCCTGCAGCATTCACCGCTGTGTTCTCGGTGTTAGATCCAGGATTGAAAATGAAGTGGTGCTGCAAGACACCCTGGTTATGGGTTCTGATTATTTTGAATCGGGAGAAGAGAGGGAACTTCTGCTTGAACGTGGCGGCATCCCCATGGGTGTTGGCAGGGGCACAACGGTGCGTCGGGCAATCCTCGATAAAAATGTGCGCATCGGCGCCAACGTAACCATCGTCAACAAAGATCACGTGGAGGAAGCCGATCGCCCTGAACACGGCTTCTACATCCGCAACGGCATTGTTGTTGTTGTGAAAAATGCTTCCATAGCCGACGGTATGACGATCTGATTCAAGAAACTAAAGCTTTGGGATCCGAACAGATCCATGTTCTTAGCAGGCCCTTAAGCCAGTTGTTGCCACACTGCGATCGACTGGTTTTCTGGTTTAACCATGGGCAAAGGGCATTTTGGTCTTATCGGCCTTGGCGTTATGGGCGAGAACCTCGTTCTCAACGCTGAACGCAACGGCTTCTCAAGTGTTGTTTACAACCGAACGGCTCAAAAAACCGATGAGTTCCTTGCCGGCCGAGGCGCTGGTAAGCAAATAAGTGGTGCCTACTCCCTTCAGGAGTTTGTAGACAAGCTGGAACGCCCCCGCCGCATCTTGATGATGATCAAGGCTGGGCAACCTATCGACGACACCATTGCCAGCATTTCACCCTATCTCGAGGAGGGCGACCTGCTTATCGATGGTGGTAACTCCCTTTACACCGACACAGAAAGGCGAGTAGCAGAGCTGGAAAGCAAAAGTTTTGGCTACATCGGCATGGGTGTTTCCGGAGGTGCCAAGGGTGCATTGGAAGGTCCCAGCATGATGCCCGGTGGCACAAAGGCCTCCTACGACGCCATCGAAAGCCTCGTAAACAAGATGGCTGCCCAAGTAGAAGACGGCCCCTGCGTTACTTACATCGGCCCTGGCGGTTCGGGCCACTTCGTTAAAACAGTGCACAACGGCATCGAATACGGCATTGAGCAAATACTTGCTGAGGCCTACGACTTAATGAAGCGTGTTGCTGGCATGGGTGGCACAGAGATGGCGGATGTGTTGGGCAAATGGAATAGCAGTGAAGAACTTTCCTCCTATTTGGTTGAAATTACTGAAGTTTGTTTACGCACTAAGGATCCTGAGGACGGCAGCGACCTTGTGGAAAAAATCATGGACCAAGCTGGCCAAAAGGGCACTGGTCTTTGGACCGTTGTTAGTGCGCTTCAGATGGGGGCTCCCGTTCCAACAATTTATGCATCCCTAAATGCGCGCGTCATGAGTTCACTTAAACCCCAGCGCGTTGCAGCTGAAGCCAGCCTCAAGGGGCCAGCGATCAAAGCTTTCCCCATGGGTACCCCTGAAGATGGCATGGCACCTCTTATGGATGCTGTTGTGTTGGCTTCTATGGCCAGCTATGCCCAGGGCATGGAACTTTTGCGTATCGCTTCAGAGGAGCACAACTACAACTTGCACATGCCTTCAATTGCACAGATTTGGAAGGGGGGCTGCATCATCAGAGCCCGATTGCTTAAGCGCATCCAAGACGCCTTCAACAAAGATCCGCAACTTTGCAATTTGCTTGTTGATCCTTGGTTTGCAGAGCAGGTGAACCGCCGTTTACCTGGCCTTGCTCAGGTGGTTGCAGGGGCGGCAGAGGCGGGAATCCCAGTGCCTTGCTTCAGTAGCACCCTCGACTACATCAATAGTTATCGCAGCCCCCGCCTGCCCCAGAACCTGGTGCAAGCAATGCGTGATTGCTTTGGCTCACATACCTATCAAAGGGTTGACAAAGAAGGGACCTTCCACACTGAGTGGCTTTAGTGGCAAGTTATCAACTAATTGAGTTTGCAGATCGCGCCGAATTAGCAGCGCGGGCCGCCGAGAAAATTGCCCAAACGATTGAGGGTGCCCTTGCGCTTCGCGATCGGGCACAGATTGCCTTATCTGGTGGCACAACTCCAGAAGCGGCCTATCAAAATTTGGCCGAATACAACCTTCCTTGGCAGAGAATCGACTTCTTCCTTGGTGATGAACGTTGGGTTCCGGCCAACGACCCCCTCAGCAATGCCCGCATGGTTCGTGCGAGCTTGCTGGCCAATGCCAAAAGCGGCTTTGCTTGTTTCCATCCAGTACCAACGGATTCCCTAAACCTTGAAAAAGGAGTTGAGGCCTATGAACGCAGCCTTGAGCAGATCTGCCAAAGCAGTCCTCCGGTTCTAGATCTGGTGCTGTTGGGCCTTGGCGATGATGGCCACACGGCATCTCTATTCCCTGGCACGGCCGCCACTCAGGTTCGTGATCGCTGGGTAACCGTTGGAGAAGGCAAAGGAATTCCAAGGATTACCTTCACG
Source organism: Synechococcus sp. Lanier (assembly GCA_002151525.1). Taxonomy (GTDB): domain Bacteria; phylum Cyanobacteriota; class Cyanobacteriia; order PCC-6307; family Cyanobiaceae; genus Synechococcus_D. The sequence continues at coordinate 88,943 of MWMJ01000001.1, forward strand.
GTGCCGGTGCTTTGCGCCGCCCGTTCAGTGTTGTTCCTTGTGGCAGGTACCAGCAAACAAGAAGCTCTCAAACGCTTACTTGATCCAGCTGAAAACCCAGGCAGAACTCCAGCCAAGTTGGTGCAAACCAATTCAGATATGCTCGTATTTGCTGATAGCGAAGCATGTGCAGGGCTTGGTTGAACTGGTGATATTGCTAATAGCCGCAGGCGATGGGTTTAGTGGTTGGGCAAGCCTCAACGACACAGTTATGGGCGGCCGCAGCAGTGGTGCTTGCAGTGTTGGCAGTGATGGTTTGCTAATGCAAGCCGAGGTGGTGGCTGAGGGCGGTGGCTTTGTTAGCTGCCGCTCCCCCCGCTGGAACCCACCGCTAGATTTATCGACAGCTGGGGCGATTCAGCTTGTGCTTCAGGGGGATGGTCGCCGCTATAAATTTGCCGTTGCCACTTCTGATCTGGCCGGAAAATTGGCAGATCTTGTTCCTGGAGGATTGCGCTGGGTTCGCGACTTTGATACCCAACCAACTGGAACTACAACTGTTCGAATACCCTTTGCCGATTTGCTACCAACGCTGCGGGCAAATCCCGTTTCAATACCGCTTCGGTTTGATCCCAGCCGCGTTGTTCAAATGCAAATTCTGCATTCGCGTTTTGCAGAGGATGGTTCTGAAAATATTGGCTTTCAACCAGGGCCTTTGCGGCTTTTAGTTCAGAAGCTAGAAGCTGTTCCTTAATGGCAACAACTTGGCTACCGGCTGAGGGGCAATTGCTGGAGCAGGCGGAACTTCTGCAAAGCATATGTAAGTGTGCCGACCACTCAAAACCTGAATTAAGGCATGCAGCAATTTTGCTTGAAGCTGCTGTTGATAGTTGGGTTGTGCGCCTTGAAGCACGGGATTGTGCTGGTTTAAGGCGAGAACAAGATGATCTCGAACTTGAAATATACGGTTCAGCTAAAGACCCATCACTGCAAATTGGCTGGCTTCAGCAACAAAATCAACCCCTTCTATGGCTCGGTCGCCATCCAGTATGGATGGATCCAAATACGGGCCTGCGTCAGGAGAGACCGGCGGCAGGCACGGATTTGGAAACCTTGGCTAGACGCTTGCGCAGCCTCTTAATTCAGGGTTGATCAGTAACAGCACCCTTGCTGCTGCAACTTACCTGCCTGGCGTACTTTCCTAATACACCAGTGCTATAGGGGGGCTTTGGGGCGCGCCAAGTTGCCCTGCGTTGTTCTAATTCTGCATCGTTTACGTTCAACTGAACCAATAATTTGTGGGCATCAACTGTGATGCTGTCGCCTTCATGTACCAAAGCAATCGTGCCACCCACGGCTGCTTCCGGTGCCACATGGCCAACCACCATTCCATAGGTTCCACCTGAGAAACGGCCATCGGTAATAAGCGCAACCTGATCACCCAAGCCCTGGCCAATAATTGCCGAGGTAGGCGAAAGCATCTCACGCATGCCAGGTCCACCTACGGGTCCCTCATAACGAATGACCAAAACATCACCGGGAAGGATTGAGCCAGAAAGAATTGCCGCAAGGCAATCCTCCTCACATTCAAAAACACGGGCAGGTCCGGTGAGGCAGGGATTCCTCACGCCTGAAATTTTTGCAACACTGCCCTCACTAGCAAGATTTCCTTTTAAAACTGCTAAGTGGCCCTTTTTATATATTGGATTTGATAATGGTCTAATTACATCTTGATTTGTTGGTGGTAGCGCTGGGATATCAGCCAAAACATCATTCAATGTTTTACCTTCAATGGTGCGGCATTCACCGTGCAATAAACCCGCATCCAATAACAACTTCATCACTTGGGGTATCCCTCCAGCCGCATGAAGGTCGGTGGTAACAAAACGGCCACTCGGCTTTAGATCACAAATAACGGGGACCTTTTGACGGATGCTTTCAAAGTCATCAATGCAAAGGGGAACTCCGGCAGTGCGCGCAATAGCCAATAAATGTAAAACTGCATTTGTTGATCCACCAATGGCCATAATCACGCTGATGGCATTTTCAAATGCCTCACGGGTAAGTAGATCTCTTGGTCGAATATTCTGCTCAATAGCTGCAACTAATACCTCGGCTGAACGAGAGGCACTATCGGCCTTTTCCTGGTCCTCAGCCGCCATGGTGGAACTTCCAGGCAAACTCAAGCCCATCGCTTCTATGGCAGAACTCATTGTGTTGGCAGTAAACATTCCGCCGCAACTACCTGCTCCAGGACAAGCGTTCTTTTCAACAGCAAGCAGCTGAGCCTCGTCAATTTTAGCTGCTGTGAATTGACCAACAGCCTCAAAAGCACTCACCACTGTTAGATCGCAGCCACCAAGCTTGCCTGGTTTTATAGTTCCGCCATAGATAAATATTGCAGGTATATTCATTCTTGCCATGGCAATCATGGCGCCAGGCATGTTTTTATCGCAACCACCAACGGCAATAACACCATCCATCGATTGGCCATTGCATGCTGTTTCAATTGCATCGGCTATCACCTCCCTTGAAACCAGGGAATATTTCATTCCCTCGGTTCCCATCGAAATACCATCACTCACGGTTATGGTGCCAAACATCTGCGGCATAGCCCCAGCCAAGAAGGCAGACTGCTCCGCGCGTTTAGCAAGATCATTCAAACCGATATTGCACGGCGTAATCGTGCTGTAGCCATTTGCAATACCAACAATTGGCTTATTGAAATCTTCATCACTAAATCCAACCGCCCTAAGCATTGCCCGATTTGGGCTTCGTTGTACGCCTTGGGTGATCGCAGCGGAGCGGAATTTTTCCATGGCAGCGGTGGGAGCTCTAAACAGATCCTCTCAGTTCCCAGGTTCGGGGCTGAGATCCTCAAGTTGGCGGCGCACCTCATCGATGGCGATGTTCAATCTTTGAACCCTCTCCTCGAGGCTCTCAGGCACTGCTGAAACCGAAGCAGCTCCAGGCGCCAGGCTGTTCAATTTGCTCAGACGCCTCATTTGATCGCCAAGGGCCTGCCTGCGATCAGCCCTGGAGAGCAACCACCAGGTGAGGCCAGCCGCCCCTAGGGCTGCACCCGTAACAGCGCTAAGAAAAAGTGAGCCTGAACCGCTGGGCTGGTCGGCCATAAATGGGCCAAAAACTAAATTTAGCCTAGGAAATCATCCGTAGCGGTGCCATAAAGCCTGTGGTTGGCATTGCCCAGCCCAGGCACTACGCAATTGTTGTCGTCTAATTCTGCGTCAATGCAGGCGGTATAAATGCTCAGGCTTGGGAACTGTTCTGCCAACCGCCTCAGTCCTGGAGCTGCTGCTACAGCGCAAATAGCCCTCACTTGTTCGCCTCGAACCGATTTTTCATCCAGGGCGCTGAGCACTTTGATCAAATTTGATCCGCTGGCGAGAACTGCATCAAAAACAACTACGCCAACCCTTTCACCTATTCGGGTCGGCAGGCAATTGAGAAAGGTGCTGCCTTGATCACTAAAACCCAAATGGGAAACCCTGGCATTGGGTAAAACCTCTTGGCCTCCCGCCCAGAGCCCCAAACCGGTAGTAAGCAATGGAACAACCAAAAGTGCCGCGGTGGGATCAATCACAAAACCATCACAAATTGAATGGGGGGTTTCAACCTGAACGGCCTGCTGGGGAAGCCAATCACGAATCGCCTCGTAACTGAGCCAGCGACCCAATTCCTTCATGGCGGAGGCAAATAAGGGCGGAGGTGTGTTTTTGTCGCGCAAAACGGTGAGCCAATGGGCTACCAGCGGATGGGGAGGAACGATCACCCGCAAAGACATGCAGCTGGCATAATTTGGATGGATCAGCTTAGGAGTTGCCATGGCGCCGGTCCAAAAAAAAAGATCAGTGGTTGATCGTTTTAAGGCTCTAACTGCAATTGTTTTTTTATTGGCGGCGCTGTTGCTTTTTGGCCAACCGCAGAGCACTTTTGCCATAACGGCGCCTGAATTACGTGGAGCCAAATCACTCCAGGATCTAAGCCCAAATATGCACGGCAAAGATCTTCAACAAAAAGAATTCCTAAAAGCGGATTTAAAAGGTTTTGATTTTTCTGCCGCAGACCTACGCGGAGCGGTTTTTAATGGCAGCCAGCTGCAGGGCAGCAATCTTCAAGGGGCCGACATGCGCGATGTTGTTGGTTTCGCCAGTGGATTTCAAGGGGCTGATTTGAGTCAGGCTCGCCTTGACCGCAGCATGTTGCTGCAGAGTCATTTCCGCGACGCCCGCATCGATGGAGCTGATTTCTCTGAGGCAGTGCTCGACCAACCCGAAATTAAGGCACTTTGTGCCAGGGCTGAAGGCGTAAATCAACTATCTGGAGTTAGCACCGCAGAAAGCCTTGGCTGCGGCTGAAATAGCGGTGATAAGGTTGTGCATCGGTTCCCAGGTGATCAGGCCTGGGAGGTAACGGGGAAAGTCCGGTGAGAATCTGGCGCTGTCCCGCAGCTGTAATAGGTTTAGCCAGTGGCTTGCCTTGAGTCAGAACGCCCGCCGAATTCACCCTCATCCCCGGCGCGGACCGGCTTCTTGGATGTTCAAATCTTTTTCTCCTAAGGCTTCACCGGCCATCTTTTTCAGCGTTCTTGTTTTGATTTTTGGTATGGGCACTCCGGTGTTCGCCCATCACCTAATGGGATTTTTTCACATGGAGCCAAGCCCAGCTTCAGGTTTGCTGAGCGGACTGTTGCACCCGGCCCTTGGACCAGACCATCTACTCTTCCTGCTCGCCCTTGGCATCGTTAGCCTGGGCCAAGAGCTTCGTTTTCGCTGGGTACTTGCCCTTCTAGCTATTGGTTTAGCTGGGTCGCTTACTGGTTTGGCACTACCAAACAGCTTGCCTTGGGCTGAAGCGTGGATTGGTCTATCACTGCTTTTGGAAGCCCTTGTTTTGCTTAATCGCTTACCAAAACTTCTGCTGATTCCTGCATTTGCCTTTCACGGCTATGTGCTTAGCGCTTCGGTTCTGGGTTGGGAGCCAACACCAGTTTTCTTCTATCTAATCGGCTTATTAATTTCCCAGGGACTACTGCTTTGGGTAGCTTTAAAAGTTGTGAGAAATTCATGGGCTCAATGGGGATCAACTGGCAAACTGAAAATTGTTAGTGGAATGCTTGCTGGTATTGGCATTAGCTTGGCCTGGTCTAACTTGATTCCTTAGTAATGGCAATGGGAAATAATCGTATACCGGTTACAGTGGTTACCGGTTTTCTTGGCGCTGGTAAAACCACATTACTAAGACATTTATTGAAGCAAACAACGCAAAGATTAGCAGTTATTGTAAATGAATTTGGTGAGGCTGGAATTGATGCTGCATTAATTAAAAATTGTATTGATTGCCCAGATGGGGCTGGCTTAATTGTTGAACTCGCCAATGGATGCTTATGTTGCACGGTTCAAGATGATTTTCTGCCCACAATTGATAAATTGCTAGCCCAACCTCAGGCCTTAGATGGAATTATTATTGAAACAAGTGGTTTAGCCCTTCCAGAACCGTTATTGCAAGCCTTTCAATGGCCTCAAATCAAACATCGAACCATCGTGCATGGTGTTATTACCGTTGTTGATGGTGAAGCCCTTGCAACTGGCTCGGTAGTTTGTAAACCAGAAGAGCTTGAAAAGCAGAGGTTTGAAGATCTAAGCATCAATCACCTTGATGCAATTGAGGAGCTGTTTAGAGAACAGTTAGAACAGGCTGATCTTGTGTTGATCTCAAGGGCCGACCTACTTAAACCTGATCAACTAGAAGTTGCCAGGAATTTCCTGAATGAGCAATTAAGAATGTTGCAAATCCAGAATAGGCCGCAATGTATTGCCATCGCTAATGGAGAGATTTCAGCGGATTTACTGCTTGGTATCAAGCACACCAATGGGTTAAACGAGGCAGAAGAGGAGCACACCCACAGCCATCCTGAACTTAATGCCGCCGCCCTAAGCCTGCAGGGAGAATGGCACAAGGATGGTTTAGCTGAAATGATCCTTGCAAATGTTATAAAACCGATGGATCTCTATCGCCTTAAAGGACGCATACCAATAAAGGGGAAAGAACTTCCTTTGCAGGTGCAAGCTGTTGGTAGCCGACTAAATTTATGGTTTGAAGCCGATGGATTAGATAGCGATCGATTGGAACTAGTGCTGATTGGCTCCAAACCAGATGCGAAGAGATTAGAACTTCACCTGGATGCATTTAAGTGCTAGTCGAGTGGTAGAGGACCTTTAGTGCAAACAGGCCCCCAACAAAGCGCACCAGCCTCTTCCCAACGGGGTTGAGCACTTTTCCATGAGCCCTTGCCTTGACGCAATTGAACCGTTCCTGTTCCGTTGTGTTTGATGCTCCATCTTTCGCTGCCAATATTTAGCTGCCATCTACTGCCAGGTTCAATCACAGCTACGGAACAAGAACTCCATATTTTGGTTCCAACTCGGCACTCAGTGGCAATCACAAGCGACTCTGCCTCAACCATATTGGCTGAGCTAAGTAGAAGCATTAGCAGCAGGGGCCGCACCGGTCCCATAGTCTCAACACTGAGATCAATTTCACCATGGCAATTTTTCGAGCTTTTGGCAGCCAATGCTGTCAAGATCGAAATACTTGCTTTAGCTAAGTGGCCCGTTTTCTAGCTCGAGTGCAGGTGCAGCTCAGACCATCGGTATTGGATCCAGCTGGGGAGGCCACCAGGGCTGCCGCCCAAAGGCTAGGAGTGGCTGGTGTGAGGCAACTACGAATTGGAAAATTGGTGGAAATGGAGCTGGAAGCAGCCACTATCGAAGCAGCCCGTTCTGAGGTTGAACTGCTTAGTGATCGCCTCTTGGCTAATCCTGTAACCGAAAATTGGACGCTTGCTTTGGAGCGGTGCGAATGACCGTAGGCATAGTTGTTTTCCCAGGTTCAAACTGCGATCGAGACCTGGCTTGGGCCCTTGAAGGCATTTTGGAGATCCCCTGTAAGTTCCTTTGGCATGCCAATAAAGATTTGGAGGGAGCAAAAGCAATTGTGCTTCCTGGGGGATTTAGCTATGGCGATTACCTCCGCTGTGGAGCTTTAGCCCGTTTTGCGCCGTTATTGGAGGAGGTAAGAAAATTTGCTGAAGCGGGTGGTCCAGTGCTGGGTATTTGTAATGGCTTCCAAATTCTTACCGAGATGGGTTTATTGCCTGGCGCTCTAACCAGAAACCGAGATCTGCACTTTATTTGTGAGCCATGCAATTTAATAATTGGGCAAGGCAGATCTAAGTTTATTGCTGATTATCAACCAAACGAAACAATCAATTTACCAATTGCCCATGGGGAAGGCCGGTATTTCTGCAACTCTGATACACATGAAATGCTAGAGCAGAACAACCAAGTTCTGTTGCGCTACCAAGCGAACCCTAATGGTTCTGTTGGTGACATAGCTGGTATTAGTAATAAAGCTGGAAATGTTGTTGGCATGATGCCCCATCCAGAGAGAGCCTGCGATCCTCAATTGGGTGGCACCGATGGCCAACAACTTCTGCGGGCACTTGTGTGCTAAAAAAACCGGACAACTAAAGTTGCCCGGTTATTAGTTTAAAATTAAAGTTCAAATGGCAGCAAAAAAGTCTTTACTGCCCACTGGATCAGGATTCATTGTGCGATCACCGGGTGTCCAATTTGCGGGGCAAACCTGGTCTGGATTAGCTTGAATGTGTTGGAATGCCTGGAGAATCCTAAGGGTTTCCTCTACATTGCGGCCAACACCAAGGTTGTTAATTGTGGCATGCTGAACAATTCCAGCATCATCAATTATAAATAATCCACGCACAGCAATACCAGCTTCTTCATCTAAAACGTTGTAAGCGCGAGCAATATCCTTTTTAAGATCTGCAACTAAAGGATAGGCTAAGTCCCCCAAACCACCCTGTTTACGATCAGTTTGTATCCAGGCCAAATGGCTGAATTGACTGTCTACGGAAACACCTAGAACTTCAGTGTTCTTACTGGTGAATTCAGAATAGCGATCGGAAAATGCTGTAATTTCAGTGGGGCATACAAATGTGAAATCTAATGGATAGAAAAACAAAACAACATATTTGCCGCGGTATTGCGACAAACTAATTTCTTTAAATTCCTGATCAACCACTGCCGTTGCGGTGAAATCAGGGGCCTGTTGGCCAACTCTAAGTGTTCCGTTGGTCATGGTTAGTACAAGCAGTTAATGGGAAATCAGCTTATACGGATTAAATCCGTATAAGGATAGGAATAACATACCACTATTTCGATCCCCCCGTGGGATTAAGCTGCCACGAATAAATCAATTGCTTTTATGGCCTGGGATCCCGCGCTAATGCGCAAATACAACAACACTGGTCACTTTCGCTTGCTCAATCAATTGCGAAGCGAACTTAAAAACCATCCAATTCAACGGAGCACCAAGGAGGAAGCAGGTGGAGCTAAAGAATCTTCCTTGGGGGGATCCCAGAGAACAAAGGATATCCGTCCCCAAACCTATCAAGCAAACCGCACAAGGCGCAGTCCCAACTTAAACGAAAGCACCGAAAATAGCGAACACAACAAAGAGAAAACCACTTCAACAAGCTTCAGAGACAGATTAAATGCAATTGAAATGCGTTGATGGCTCGAGGGAGACTTGAACTCCCGACCCCGGGGTTATGAATCCCGTGCTCTAACCAGCTGAGCTACCGAGCCATGGCAGCCTTAGAGCATAGATGATTGAGAGACCCTTTAACTATTTTGGAGGTAAGAAGGCAAGTGGATTTGCCGCGCCACTGCTTGGTGGAATGATCTCAAAATGAAGGTGGGGACCTGTGCTACGGCCAGTGCTTCCCATTAGGGCCAGGGGGGTGCCTTGGCTAACATTCATACCCTTGCTAACTAGCAATCTGCTGTTGTGGGCGTAACGGGTGAATGTTCCATCTGGATGGCTAATTTCTACCAAGTAGCCATAGCCACCCTCATTCCAGCCAGAGCTCGCCACAACACCATCAGCAACAGCAACTATGGGAGTGCCAACATTATTGGCAATATCTATACCACGGTGCATTCTTCCCCAACGCCAACCATAACCTGAGGTGAGTGTGCCAACCGCTGGCCAAATGTATCCAGTGAAAGATCTTTGATTTTGTTGATTACCAAAATCCGGTAAACTTGGCCAACTCAAGCCGCCACTTCCGCCGGGAATGATTCCAAAAGGCAAACGAGCGCGAACAGGTTGCAAAAGCTTAACTGGAGTATCAACCGCCAAGCGAGCAATCGGGTTCAAGCCAGGATTTAAACGAGTTAATTCATGAACTGGAATTTCATAGCGATCGGCGATTTTAGCGAGGTTATCTCCAAATCTTGCAAATATCGATTTTTGAGGTGCTGAACGTCGCAGCTGAGAATCATCAATGGCTGCAACTGATTTCAGAAAATCAGCAGAACGGTTAGGCAAGGCAAACCATTCACCAGCTACGAATTTTCGACTGGTATCGCAATCATTTAAAACTGCAAGCCTTTCAGCAGACAAATCAAGTTGATTTGCTAATTGTTCAACCGTAATGTCATAACGAACCCTAGCCCAAAGTGAGGGGGTCTCAGAGCTGGCTATAGGTTCAGATTTACTAGGATGGGAACTATGCTGAATTGAATTATTAATTAGAGTGGATGAACTTAAAAATGGTGAATGATCAAGATTAGAGCGAACGGGCATACCTGCGGATAGCAGGAATGCAACCGGAAAACTAGTAGAAACAGTTAAAAGCAAAGCGGAAGGCTTCATGCAAAAGTATCAAAGAACAAGCCGTTGGAGAAGCCAACATCCAACAACTTGGTAACAATACACTATGCTCAAGGGAAAATCAAGTGCCCTAAGTTACAGAAAGCCCACTAATTAGCGAGATCACTGTTCAGCAAAGGCTTTTAATTTGCCTCAAAGCCTCAAAAAGCACAATCGCAACTGCAACTGAAAGATTTAAACTTCTAACGCTGGCACAAGGGAGTGGGACGGTAAGAAATGCGTCACAATCACTGCGCACGTAATGGGGCAGTCCACTGGTTTCACGCCCAAATATTAGCCAATCTGAGTCTAGAAAGCGATAATCGAGATAAGAATCTGGGGCGTGACGACTAAGCGCAACTAGTCTGCCGCCCATTCCGTGGCAATGGCTCAGGCAATCAGACCAATTGCCATGGCGATGTAGATCTACAAATGGCCAATAATCAAGACCGGCTCGTTTCAAGCTGCGATCACTAATCTCAAACCCAAGTGGTTCAACTAGATGCAGCGGAGTTTTGGTGGCGGCACAGGTGCGGGCAATATTTCCTGTATTTGGTGGTATTTCTGGTTCAAACAGAATGATTCGGGGCATCTCTAGCTCATACCAACAACAGTTGTGCCAAGCCTATGTAAGGGAAGGGCCTCACCCATGCAAACCAACCAGCGCTCGATACAGCAACTTGCACAGGCCCTAGCCAAACTGCCAAGACGGTCGCGAAAGCAGCCACCAACAGCAGTTGTTGGTACAACTCCCCAGCCCACCTCCTCACTCACAAGAACCACTGGAAGCCTTCGAACTGATAAAACCTCAAGAAATTCAGCCTGCATTGCTAGCCATTCCTTGTCGGTAAGCTCAAGTCCAAGGGATACCCAGCTGCCAAGTGAGTCGATCAATAAAAAATTATTAGCTAAATCGCTGCTGTTATCCAGGATTTTTAATAACAGATGCGTGTATTCAAGCTCCTTAAGCTGCCAGTAGCTGGGGCGCCTTTGGCGATGAAGATCAAGACGTTGCTGCCAGGCTGCATCATCTGGGTATAAATTACCTGGAGCCACATAGCAAATTGGATTATTAGCTGCTTTGGAAACAAGTAATTGTTCAGCCCACTCACTCTTACCACTGCGGCTAGCACCTGTAACGATGATGTGTTCTGTCACCGTTGTGTTTAACCACCACCATTCATATTTCTCAAGGTGGCCACAGAAGATGGAGATACACGATTGAGGTAACGGAAAATCCAATATTTAAATATTGTTGCTAAAATTACAGGGAATGTTGCAATGAAAAGCATTATAAAATTTTCTTGAGTTGGAAGCCCTAAATGACTTGAAATGCTTTGAAGTAACACAGTCCAACCCTCAGGACTATGGAATCCAACAAATATGTCTGTGAATAGAATAATAACAAATGCCTTGGCACTATCACTTAATCCATAAACGGATTCATCAAAGAAGCCACGTAAAACCCTGAGGTCTTCCCTACCTAAAAAACAAACAAAAGTAAATCCTATAAGTGCAATCAAATCGGAGATAACATTCTTTATGGCTCCGGTGCTCTTGGAATCAGCCTCATCCTTAAGCTGATCAGCCCTTTCAGACAGTTTTGTTCTTATCTCATCAATGGAAGGGGCATCCCTCCCTGCCAAAAGAGCGTCAAACTCCAATTCCTCTTTATACAAGCGCAATTTACTAACCGCAGCATCCTGGAGCTGTGGTTTTGTGTAACTCAAAAAAGGAACTTCAGGCGCTAAACGATCAATTATTGGTGCAACGAGATAGGTGCGTGAAACCTGTTGCAAAAGCAGGGGCACTAATATAAGAAGTAATAAAATTCTTAGTGACACAAGAGTTGAATCACGCCTGCGGCGAAAGCCGGCAACCAAGCTGGCTTCAGCCTCTGGGTTCAATTCATTACGAACCCGATCAAAAACACCGAGTAAACTACGGGGTAGTGCTTCTGGCCGGCGTAATATTCCCTGGCTATCGCCACCGCCATAGCGCCTAACAACCGATTCAATTAACTGCAATTGACGTAGTTCTTGGCTATCTAGCTCCGACCTGTGGATTTCTATAGCACTAACATATTGCCGGCAGTTTGCTAAGGCTGATCGAAATCTCCTAATAATTTGCGCCTGAGTTGTTTTGGGTAATCCCAAATCCACATCTGTGCGAACCGGTCGATCATTGAAATATTCCAGTTCAAGGCCCTGAATCATTAGGGCAGATTCATAGGCGAGCTCTAAGTTGCTGCTGAATTGGAGCTCCTCAGCCTTGCCAAAGGCTCCCAACCAATTGTTCATCCCCATTTTGGGCCTGATCTATCACTTCCATGATGCCTTGCAATCATCGGGAGAACACCCACCATGTGGCCATCGGCACAAGCGTTCCAACCACCAACAGAACAATTACCCATGAGAAAGCATTGCTATTAGCAGTTTCTTCCGCTGTGGGGATATTGGTAACTGGAGCCAACACTTCCTCAACCAGTGGCGGCCCAGGGTCCTCAGCACCACCAAGCACTATGCCTAGGCGATCAAGACCACTTAATAGGGCTTGGCGATACCTGCCTCCATCACGGAGCGGAACAGCCATGGTTGTTTCTGCTGTGCTTTTAAGAAGTTCCTCAGGCAGCAGCTTTAAAACAACTGGCGAGGCTTTCACAGAAGCGCTGTTCGAGCCAGTTTCCAGAAGGATAAGAAGCTCTCCCTGGGTTGGGCTTTGCCAACGCTGTAGCAATTCGTTTGCCAGTTGATCAAGACCAATACCGTAGTCGAGCCGCCTGAAGGTGATAATCCTTGCGTCGATTCGAGCTTGACTGAACAGCTCAAGTTTTTTTTGTAATTCGGTAATTGCTGCACGGCTGAGCACGTCGGCCCCATCATCCACCTGTTCGTTTGGAGCTTGAGCGGGGAAATCATCAATCCCAATCGCCCATAGAGGCTGTCCAGGCCACCCTAGCGCGCACATCAAAAACAAAAGGCTGAGTAAGCGCAGGATTGATGACGGAACCATGTTTGCTCCCCTGAAAGGTTTTCTTAGTTTGCCGTGGCCAAGGCATCTCGATGCAAAATATCCATAACTTCAATAATCAATTCAGCCTTACCAGGGCTTAGATCTAGGCTCCTAGCTAGAGATTGTAAGAACTCCAGCTCCTCAGCCTCCACCACGCGATCTGCTCTAACCAATTGAGTAGCTACCGCCAAGGCGGTTTCCCGTTGGGGTGGAGTGAGCTGGGGTAAAGCAGACTGAACAAGACCCTCTGAACCCTGCTCACGCCATAGGGCTAGTAAGCGATCAAAAAGATCGGTCATCTCGCGATCGTCCATCGAAGAGAAGGGAGTGCGAAATTCCAATTCAATTCTTAGGCTTCGAGCCTCATCACGGCCCAAAACTCCATCGCTAGCAACCGCCGCCAGGCAAACGGCAGCAAAGGACTCTGCGCTATTCATTGAAAACACCAAGGTTCAAACCATTTGAGCTATGGAAAGCCAAAATGGCAGCCCTCCCACGGCAGCAAAACTCGTTATTTGCTGTGGTGGCTTGGGATTAGCTTTGAATTTCACAAATAGCTTCACATTTCCTGAACTTGTTTCACCTGCCCTAGGCCGAAGCTCTGTGTTGGCTGGTGTGATGGCTGTTGGCCTGATGTTGGTTGGGGTTATCTGGACGCGCGCCAATCCAACGACAAGGGATCGCGTGGAGCTTGCTGGTAAGGAGGGCTTTGAGTTGTCGGAGCTACTTTCAACTACATGCCAAGACGAAATTGCCTGGGGAAGTGCAATGTTTTTACTCGCCACTCCAGCGGCCTGTTTGATGCTGGTGTGGGACGGTGAAGTGCTATTGCGGCGGGGAATCCTTGGCGAAAAAAAATTTCTAGAAGGAAACATCCTAAAAAGAGCAAGGGAGAAGCAACAGCAAATATCTTTAGTGAACCTTGAACTCTATCCAGGTGCTGCAGAATTCAGCTACTTTCCCGAATTGCTTCCAGCAATCCTAGTAACACCAATTGGGGAGAGGGGTTGGCTATTGATTGGTGGCTGGTCTGTGCGTTGCTTTAGCCGTAGCGATGAACGCTGGGCCCAAGGCTGGGCAGATAAGCTTAAAAATGAACTTCAGCAGCCCGGCGCTTTTCTCCAGCCTGGGCCTGGGGGAAACGCAGCTGAGTATGAACCTTCTGGCCCGGTGCAGTAAAAATAATCAAGCCATTATTACCAGTTTTGCCATGTAATTCTTGGGCCGAAGTAACTTGATTGAGCTGATTGCGTTTAAGTTCAACTGCACCAAATGCTGAGACTTCGCCAGTGCGCCAATTCCAGTTGCAACTATTAGCTGATAGAAATTCACCGGGCTGGTTAAGCTCGCAATTATCACCAATCTTAATCAGATTTTGTTTCTCGAAGAGCTCAAGATTGGAACCAGCTACTGATAGTTTATCTAAAGTAGCCATAGCCAGGGCAGAGGATGTAATGCGCTCTTCAGTAATCCACCAACGGCTAAGCCCAGCATTTATTTGCATTTTACGAGCAGGCTCACTAATCAGAACAGGTGGGTAGAAATCAAGCCAATTTTCCCTGGTATTGCCTTGTAGCGAAGCAGCAGTAAGTGTTCTTTGCTGCTTGCTTGATGGCCTTTGAATACTTTGAATTGGACCTGCAGCAGTTAGCTTGCCGCTTAGAAGCTGCCAATTAGCATCCCTTACACGAAGATCAAGTTGGGCTAATTGTAAGGGGGTTTGTTTTTTGATCCATTGCTGTAGGCGTGGTTTATCTCGTAATTCAAGTAGCTCCTGGAGCAGATTAAAACGTGCTTTGCCCGCAGTTAGGATTCTTGTTGGATCACTAGCCTGAGGTTTGCCAAACAATTCAATCGTATTGGCAGCTGGCCTCCAAAGGGCCCTAGCGGCAGAGATATGTATCTTACGCTGATCAAGGGTGGAGAGCTTTACACTATCCAATAATTCAATTAGCTCGCCATCATTAGTAACAACACCTTTTTTAGCTGAAATCTGGTAGGCTGGTTCGCCCTTGCGATAAAGGGTTCCCGAAGGGTTAGAAATAATTGCATTCCTTTGATCCAAACGGTAACTTGCGCGAGGACTATATAAATCCCAAAGCCTTAAACCGGCTGAATTATTTTGGTGCAACTTAAGGGATTTAAATTTAAATGGAGGTGCGGTTTCCTTGGGCGGCGAATAGGAATTACTGCAACTGCAGAGAAGCAAGATAATTAATATCGATGGAGTAGCTAATTTCATATTTATGCTTCAATCTCAAGCCTTTGCATAAGGGGAATCGGCTCATCAAGATATTTGCCATATTCAAGCTTACCCCAGATTAATTGCGATTTCCAGTCAACTGCAGGTTGATCTAATTGCTGAAGTAAATTTACACTAAGATTTGGAAGGAGCGGAAAAAGTAAAACACCAACCCATCTAGATGCTTCAAGCACTGCGTATATGTCTGAAGCAACTGCCTCACGGTTGTTTACATCCTTTATGGCAGTCCATGGTGCTGTTTCGCTAAGATACCCGTTAGCAGCAGTTGCAAGCATTAGGATATTCTCAGATGCGGAGCGAAAATCTAGTTGATCATAATTAGTATCTAATGATTTAAGGATCTGCTCACACAAAACAGCCAAACGGTGGTCTAAGCCAGGTGGATTTCTAGGAATAGGGACCCCGTTAAACCATTTGCGAGCCATGCTAATTGTTCTATTTACCAAGTTGCCAATAGTATTCGCCAAATCATTGTTAACAAGATCTACTAAGCGCTGCTGTTGAATATCCCCGTCATCACCAAATTGAATATCCCTTAGTAAATACCATCTAACAGCATCAACGCCAAAGCTATTTAAAAGCATGCCTGGATCTATGCTGTTGCCGAGGGATTTGCCCATTTTTTGCCCCTCCCTTGTTAGAAAGCCATGGCCAAAAACAGACTCTGGAGGATCTATCCCAGCTGACATACACATAGCGGGCCAATATATAGCATGAAATCTAAGAATATCTTTACCAATTACATGTAGATTTGCAGGCCAACCTCTTGATATAGCAAGATCTAAATCAGGAGCATCGCCCGGTTCTAGTAAAGCTGTTATGTATCCTAAAAGAGCATCAAACCAAACATAAAAAGTATGCTCTTTATGGCCAGGTACTGGAATTCCCCATGGCAGGTTTAAACGGGAGATCGAAAAATCCTTTAAGCCTCCAGAGGCGAAGTTCTCCACCTCGCGACGCCTAGAACTAGGCCTAATAAAACCATCCTTACTAATTAATTGATCAATTTGTTTTTGATAGCGGGATAGACGAAAAAATAAATTTGATTCATCACGCCATTCTAATGAACGTTGATGGGTAGAACATATAGGCGAAGGATTAATGGATGAATCTTGATCTTTAAATTCATCTTTGTATTCTTCACATGCAACACAATACCAACCCTGCTGCCTACCTTCAATTATGTCTCCATTTGAAGCAACACGTTCAAAAAACTGATTAACAATCGCCCTATGGCGTGGATCAGTTGTACGAATAAATCGATTATTACTTATGCCCCATTCTTGCCAATTGTGGTGAAAAATAGCGCTGATATTTTCGCAATGCAGCTGAGGATCAATGCCAGCCTGCTGGGCTGTGCGAAGAATTTTTTGGCCGTGCTCATCACAACCGGTTATAAAAATTACCTCCTCACCCCTCTGCCTTCGGTAACGAGCAAGGCTGTCCACAGCCAATGTGGTGTAAACACTGCCAATGTGGGGCCGATCGTTAACGTAGTAGAGCGGCGTGGTGAGGGTGGTTGTCATTCGCTCGATCCTAACCATTGGCAGCTAACCACTTTTAGTTCAGCATCTCCCTACGGGGATCGCATCTTGAGGAATCAGCTTTGAACCAGGACACATTGAAAGTACCGGTGCTGGTACTTGGTGGTGGCACTGGAGCCCTTGGGGCTGCTCTGCAATGTGCTCGCAGTGGTACTAAATGCCTGCTTGTTACGCCTGGCCCCTGGGTTGGGGGGATGCTTAGCGCAAGTGGAGTTTCAGCCCCAGATGGCAATGAACTAACCCCTTGGCAAACGGGTCTTTGGGGCGCACTTTTACGTGAGCTCAGAATGGCAGTACCTGAGGGATTAGACAATAATTGGGTAAGTTGCTTTGGCTTTCAACCGGCTCAAGCTGAAAAAATATTTCAAAATTGGATAAGGGCTGAGCCAAACCTCAAGTGGATGAGTGGTTGGAATTTACAAGAACTAACAAAAAAAAATAAATTATTAACTGGGGGTATTTTTAGTAATGGTATTAATCAATTGCAAGTAAAATTTGATCTGATAATCGACGGTACAGAATTGGCTGAAAGTATGGTTTATGCTGATGTGCCCTACCGGCTAGGTTGGGAAGCAAAAGAAGAGTGGGATGAGCCAAGTGCTCCAGAAAAAATCAAACTGGAGCAGGATCCATTTTTCCAAACTCAAGTGGTGCAATCACCCACATGGGTTTTCTTGGCGCGCTGGCAAGGGGATTGGAATGAAAGCAGCCAAGTTTTTAGGCAAAACAAACAACCGGCTGCTCCGTTTCAAGATTGCCTTAAACCCCATGGTTTATTGAGGTGCCTTAGCTACGGCAGACTACCAGAAGATTTACTGATGCTTAATTGGCCGATCAATGGCAACGATTGGCACGAAGATCCATTGGCGCCATTTAGTGGTTCAACAAACCGAATCGCCAATCATCTAGATGGCATGCGTGTCCATAGCCAAAACTTTTTTAAGGAATTGCAATCAATAACTGGGGGATTACTAATCACATCTGAAGATAATGGACTTGCTTTTCAGCCCTATTGGCGTGAAAGTAGGCGCATAGTTGGCAAGTACACTGTTACAGAGCAAGACCTGCTGCCAGCAACACTTAATAGTGATATTAACCAATCAAGTATTGCCATTGGTAATTATCCAAATGACCATCACTATCCCGGTCCAGACTGGCCTTTAGCCCCTAAGAGTAAAGCCTGGGGCGGTAGATGGAGCGGCACTCCCTTTTGCATTCCTTTTGATGCACTATTTGGATGCGATGCTGCAAATTTATTGATGGCCGATAAAGGAATAAGTGTTAGTCATATGGCCAATGGCGCAACACGATTAGGGCCATTGGTGCTAAATATTGGTCAGGCAGCAGGCATGGCAGCAGCGCTTTGCAGCCAAACTAAAATATTACCAGAACAGTTAAACATAAAAATATTACAAAAGGCACTGATTAATGAGAGAACTGCTCCCTCAGCACCTTTTATTAATGAAGATTTAGCTTGGCATTCGCCTGCTTGGCGCCAAACTCAGCTATGTGCACTTAATGATAAAAAAACAGCTGTAACTCCCACTGATGCGCCACCTGAACCAGGAGAATATTCACAGGAAATGGAATTAAATATCAATAGTGAGGATCAATGGTTTGGTTACTGCGGATCAAAGCGATGGCCTCTTATTACCCTTGAGCCAATGGTTAGAAAGCAAATAACTAAACTAGATCGAAAAAAAGTTACGGTTGTTGGCCGCTGGAATCCATGGGGACCGTGGTGGCGAATCAATAGATTGTTGCCTTGAGATGCAATAAATCCCGAGCTGGATCAAGTTCCTGAACATAAATCTTTAATAGATCTCCAGGTGCAGCCCGATCCCTCAGCCGCGCTGGCAACTCCAATGCCCATGACTCTATTCTCACAAGCGCAAGGTTTTGATCCTCCCTAAGCCAGCGCAACATAACTCCATCTTGCGCTATTAACTTTGGCTTTAAACTTTCTAACCATTCCAGTAGGCAGCATCGTTGATCCTCCTTACTTATCTGGCCTACTTCTCTACTCTGCTGCTCTAATTTATCTAATAATGGGTTCATCAATTCCTTCGCTAGCGGTTCTGCATCGATTAAATTGTGGTGTGTTAACCACTGCCTGTGTGCCAGCAGGTCGTTGTATCTACGAATTGGTGAGGTCCATTGCAGATAGGCAGAAAGGCCAAGGGCATGATGGGCTGCAGCTTCGCTTTGCAAACGGCTGCGCCCCAAACCAAGCCTTTGATGGGCCCAGCGCACAGCGCCTGCTGGTAAATCGATCAATTGATCAGGAGCCAAACTTTGATTGCCGGCCTGGCAGCGAAAGGGCATTGCTAATTGATGTTCTTTAGCCCAATTTGCTACGGCAGCACCAGCTAAAAGCATTGCCTCTGCCACCATTGCCCGTGAACAACCTGGCTCTGTAATTTCTAATTGAAGCCTTCCATCCATGCGTATAAACCGGCCCTCCGGTTGATCCATTAATAGGGCACCTTGGGCTTGCCTCCAATGGCGTCTGTTCTGAAGCAGGCTATTGATTTCGGCAAGATCAGCGTCCTGGGGCGGAGCCAGTTCAATTAGCTCATCTGCATCGCTATAGCTAAGGGCATAGGTGATTTGTACCCAGGATCGAACAATATCAACCCCCACAATGCAGCTGTTTTGATCAAGGCAAATAGCCACGCTTATGGCAGCCTTTTTTGAA
The DNA here is from genome assembly GCA_002151525.1 of Synechococcus sp. Lanier. Lineage (GTDB taxonomy): Bacteria > Cyanobacteriota > Cyanobacteriia > PCC-6307 > Cyanobiaceae > Synechococcus_D. The sequence goes on from MWMJ01000001.1 coordinate 108,198, forward strand.
CCGGGTGAGAGGCTTAATGGGCCACTGCCAAGGCCAATGGGAAACATTGGAACTAACTTGTGGCTGAGGTAGATACTTGATGCCCTTCGCTGTGCCTCAAGATCTAAGCACCCTCCCGGTTGAATTAATCGATGGGGATCTGCAACATGAATCCAGATCTTATCAATACCATCGGCTTGATGCTCGATGGAGATTGCATCATCAATTTCAACGGTGCATGGATCATCAATACTGAAGCTGCGCAAATGGCTGAGATCTATTCGCGCTGAATCTCCAGGCTGGCATTCAGAAGCTATTAACACTAACCGATCCGCCTCTGCTAAGCACTCTGCAGGAAAATGTTCAGCTTCAAAAACTTCTGATTTAGATTTAATCTGAATAGCTAATTGTTGACGTCGCCTAGCCTGACGCAACTGCTGCAATTCAGGCTGGGAGCGAACAAAAATTGTATCTTGGCGTACACGAAAAAGATCTTGTTTATTAGCAAGAGAAAGCCAACAGGCAGCTAGATCCGTGGGGCTGGGATTGGCAAATAGAAGCTTTGCAAATGAAATTAAATCAATGCCACCATCAAGCAAATTAAGGTCTATTAATCTTTGAGATTCAATCCATGCAGTTGAAAAAATAGAAGGTAGCAGGGGGATGGCTGCTAAGGCATCTGATAATAAATCAGGAGAAAAATTTCTTGAGCTGCCGATTAAGAAAATATCTCTGAATGAATACCATTTTGAAGTTTTTGCAGAAATAGAGTTAATTAATAATACTTTTCCTGGCCTAACGTCTGCAATAATAGCAAGCTTTGGGGTGCGTTTGTTAAACACATACCCAACTAAATCATTTGGTTGCAAAATAAATAACGATGAAATTCACCGCCTATTGCCTATCCCTCAGGGTTAACAAAAGGCAAAAGGGCCATAATACGAGCCCTTTTAACGGAGTTGGTAAGATCCCTTTGCTGTTTCGCAGTAAGACCTGTCATACGACGGGGTAACAACTTGCCACGCTCAGTTATGAACTTTTTAAGTAGGTCGGTATCCTTGTAATCGATTGGGTCGCCTGGTTTGATCGGCGAAAGGCGCTTTTTGAAAAAGGAGCTAGACATTGTTTGGGGTGCGTGTTTAAAAGTTTGCCAACTGCTGGCCTGAAAATGTTGGAATCCTATATGGACCCTGGGGCCGGCCTCACTTGATTTCCTTATGAACCGTTGACTTGTTGCAGTGGGGGCAGAACTTTTTGATCTCCAACCGTTCGGTGGTGTTCCTACGGTTTTTTTCGGTGGTGTATCGAGACACACCTGGACTGCGCTTTGAGGGATTGGACCGGCATTCCGTGCACTCGAGGGTGATCACGATCCGGACGCCCTTGTTTTTGGCCATAAGGACGTTGCGCCGCTTCTTACTAGCGGTGTGACAATCCACCACCATAGCTGATTGGGTGCGGCTAATCGGTAGGATCCGGCCGCTGTTGTTGCATCTCCATGCGCGTATCGCTGCAATGGCTCAAGGAGCTGGTGCCTTTCCAAAGCGAACCCTCAGCCCTGGCTGAAAAGCTTTCCATGGCTGGTTTTGAGGTGGATTCCGACGAAGACCTAAGCGCAAGGGCTAGGGGGGTTGTGGTTGGCCGCGTGAGCAGCAAAAACGCCCATCCCGATGCCACAAAACTGAACGTGTGTGAAGTGGATATCGGTGCTTCAAGCCCCCTGCAGATCGTTTGCGGTGCCAACAATGTTCAGGAGGGAATGGCCGTTGCAGTGGCAACTGTTGGCAGTTTTCTACCGGCTGTGCAACTAACGATCAAGCCGGCTTCCCTAAGGGGTGTTGAGAGCGCCGGAATGCTTTGCTCACTTGCAGAACTAGGCCTTGAAAACAAAGTTGATGGGCTTGTTGATTTAGATCAGGTGGCCAAAGAGCTAAAGCAGGAATTGCCGGGCCTTGGCTTGCCCGTGGGACCTCTCCTCGGCCTAAACGATCGCATTTTTGAGCTGGCGGTTACCGCAAATCGTGCCGATGGTTTGTCGATGCTGGGTATTGCACGGGAAGTGGCAGCCCTAGAGCAACTAGAGGTGGAGCAACCGATGGTTAGCTGTGTGCCAACAGCACTAAATCTCAAAGGGAAAGACCTGCTCAAACATTCAGAACTGTTTTGTATTACGGAAATAGTGAATGTGCAGGTATCCGATTCGCCCCTATGGCTGCAGCGAAGGCTTGAGGCTGCTGGGCAGCGTCCAGTGAACAACGTAGTTGACATCACAAACCTAGTAATGCTGGAAACAGGTCAGCCGCTTCATGCCTACGACCGTGAAAGCCTTAAATGTGATGATCCCCATGCATTTGGGCTTCGCTTTGCTAAAAAAGGTGAGTCAGTTCATTGTTTAGATGGAGTAGAGCGTGAATTAAACGAAAACAATCTACTTGTAACCAATCAAGAATACCCTGTAGCCCTTGCTGGGGTTATCGGTTGCCAGGCCAGTGCCGTGCAATCTCATACAAAAAATATCTATCTGGAAGCTGCAATATTTCCTGCCACCTCGATCCGTAAAAGCAGCCGGGCAGCCGGTATTCGCAGTGAAGCCTCAGCTCGTTTTGAGCGCGGTGTAGCAAAAGAAAACTGTGTAGCTGCAGCCAACCGTGCAGTTGATCTGCTTCTTCAATTAACTGGGGCAAGTATTGGTAATCAGTGGCTAATAGAAACCGATCAAACAGCCACTGAATCAATACAACTACGCCGACTAGCGCTTGAAAGATTACTAGGACCCCTCGATAATGGGGAAGCTGGTTACGGAGAAATTGAAAGCCAGGAAGTTGTGAATATCTTGAAGCGCCTTGGTTGCAGCGTTAGTAGTGAGGGTGAGCAGCAAAGCGAAAATGAGATATGGCATGTGAATGTGCCGCCATCCCGTAGTGGTGATCTTAAAAGGGAGGTAGATCTCATCGAAGAGGTGGCAAGACTAGTTGGCTACGACCGTTTTTGCAGCCATCTACCTGATCCTGTGGAGCCGGGTGGACTGAGCGCAAAGGAACAACTATTGCGAAGGCTTTGCTTCGCCCTTAGGGGCGCGGGTCTCCAGGAGCTTATGCATCTCTCCTTGGTTTCAAAGGATTTAAATGCTGAATTAAATAACCAGGATCAAATAGCACTCACCAATCCACTGCTTGCGGATTACGGTCATTTGCGCACCAATTTGAGGGATGGATTAATTAATGCTGCGAGTAGAAATCTGCAGGCTCCACAGCCGGGTTTTTGGGGCTTTGAAATTGGTAAAATATTCAGTTTACACAAATCAAATTATTATGAACAGGAAAGGTTAACAGGGATTATCTGTGGTTGTAATAAATCTGAACTATGGACTAATAGCGGCAAACAAAAATCAGTTGATTATTATGAGTGTAGGGGAATACTTACCAAGGCACTTAGTGAAATAGGTGTATCGCTGCAAGATATTGCCTTTGCTAAAGATCCCCAATTACATCCTGGCAGGTCGGTTCAGCTATTCCTTGAAGGTAAAGCGATAGGGGTATTTGGAGAAATACATCCTTCGCTTGCAGAAAGCCATGACTTAGGCGTTGGTAGCACTATATTTGATATGGAATTAGAGCCTATATTAAGCGCTGCAAGCAGAGCTAACAAATTAACACCAATTTTTAAAAATTATCCCACCGTACCGGCTAGCGAAAGGGATATAGCCTTTGTTGTAAAAGAAACAATCCAAGTGAATAGTGTTTTAAATTCAATAGGGAAAGCAGCTGGGCCCCTACTGGAACATGTGCAATTGTTAGATCGCTACAAAGGGGCTCCAGTGGAAATAGGGTATTGCAGCCTTAATGTGCGCTTGCGGTTTCGATCGGAAGATACAACATTAAGGGACGAACAGGTTGAACCCCTAATGAAAACTATAAGAGAGATGCTATTAGAAAAATTTAACGCACAGCTACGCGTTTAAGAAGTGCTAGGGCCTCACAGTGGGTGGTTTGAGGGAAGAAATCTAACGGTTGCACTGATAACAATTCCAACATTCCATCCGCACACAAACGTGATAGATCCCTAGCCAAGGTTGATGGATTACAACTAACGTAAGCTATCCGATCAGGGGGACAACTCTGGATAATATTAACCAATGGATCACTCAAGCCCTTGCGGGGTGGATCGAGAAGTAATGCATCAGTAATTGGCAATACCTCGGCAAGCTTTTGTTCAACTGAGCCAACTAAAAACTCAGCATTATTTATATTATTTAAACGGGCATTATCTTGAGCTCTTTCAATACTAGCTTGATGCTGTTCGATCCCGATTAGCTTTGCTTCAGGTCCTACTAAAGGGAGTCCCAAAGTTCCAACACCACAAAAAGCATCAACTAGTACCTCCCCTACACCCATGCCTAAACCGTCCTTCAATAACGGCACAAGCCTTTCAGCTTGGGCCGTATGAACTTGGAAAAATGTATCAAGTCCAATGGCAAAACTACAATTGGCAAAACGCTCCAGCAACCAGGGCCTTCCGGCAATCAATTGTTGTTGCTCACCCAGTAGGGTGTTTGTTGGTTTTGGTTGCCAATTATGAACAACCCCAACAACCGCTGGCCAACGCTCAAGCCACTCCTCGGCAAGAATATCAAAACCATCTAGTTGGGGGCTTTTGGTAACCAATCCCAATAAAATTTCGCCACTGTTAGCACCAATTCTTAGAACTAAATGACGTAGTTCTCCACTATGGCTAGCTTCGCAGTAGGCAGGCCAGCCACACTCAACAAGATCCTGCTTAATTGGCCCGATCAGTTCATCCAGGCGAGGATCAAGAACCGGGCAATGGTTCATGTTCACCACATCATGGCTTTGGCGCCGATAAAAACCGGCCTTAATCCCACTGCTCGCTGGTTGGATTGGAATGATCGCTCGATTGCGGTAACCCATCACCGCTGTGGCCGCAATAATCGGTTCAACCTGGATGCTTAGGCCACCGATCCTCTGAAGGGCCTGCTGAAGATTGTTCTGCTTCCATTCTGCTTGGGCAGCATCATTCCAGTGCTGCAAACTGCAACCACCGCATTCACCAGCAAGGATGCAGGCTGGTAAACGCCTGTCTGGAGACTGACGCAGCAGTTTTCTAATCTCACCGCGCACCATCCCCCTAGAAGCGCCCGTGAGCCTTGCCTCCACCAATTCCCCTGGGAGAGCACCATTAACAAAAGCAACTCTCGAGCCTTCATGGCCGATGCCACTACCTTCCTGACTGAGATCCCTGATCTCAAGGTTGAGCAGATTGGGCTGGCTTGGATTTGTTTTCACGTTACGACCTTAAAGCTCGGCGTTACAGACCAAGGCAAAACCAGCCCTTGCGTGTCGAATGGTCGATAGAGTGCAGCAGGCCCCGGGACTGCGATGAGCGTTGTACGCGATCTGATCCTTCAAGCAGACGATGAGCTGCGCTACCCCAGTGGTGGTGAGCTGCGATCGATGGTGGATTTTCTTAGCGGAGGTTCCGCTCGCCTAAAGGTGGCGAGGATTCTCAGTGAGAATGAACAAAAAATAGTTGCTGAGGCTGCAAAGCAGCTGTTCAGCCTTAAGCCTGAGTATGTGGCTACAGGTGGAAATGCCTATGGCCAAAAGCAGAGGGCTCAATGCCTTAGGGATTTCAGCTGGTATCTACGCTTAGTTAGCTACGGGGTTTTAGCTGGTAGCACCAGTTTTATTGAAAACACTGGCTTAGTTGGAGCTAGGGAGATGTACAACAGCCTCGGTGTTCCAATGCAGGGCATGGTGGAGGCTATGCGATGCTTAAAAACAGCCTCGATAGCACTTGTTTCTTCAAACGACTCGATTCTATTAGAACCATATTTCGATTATTTAGTACAAGGAATGCAAACCAGCGCCTAACCAGGGACTACCGGCCAAACCCAAGCAAACAATCCACTTATCACGAGTCTCATAATAGTCCCTTGATAAGTCTATTATAAGACTTTTTTGTGTCTTACGAGATTTCAAAAGCCAGCCGCCTACCGATCTAGTTCTTCTTAAAAGATTTACAAAGGGAAAGACAAGCACAATTAATCCATAGGTCTCATATGAGTTTTTTTATAAGACTTAGCTCAAATCTCATCCTAGAATTATAAGAACGATATGCGTACCTGTGTATACAACAGGTACGCTGAATTCAGGTTGCGGGCTAAATCGTTTTACAGCAATACTTTTAAGCTAAAAATGCTGCGATTAGTTGAGCGTTGGACAATACAAAGGACAAAACCCCAAAAAAATTGAAAGCAAAGAAGGGATTAGCCAATTGCATGGGCAAGACAAATAAAAAATTCAATAAAACCTGTTTTACTAAGCGGAAAAGTTCATGCAAAAATGTCTATGAAGTATAGGATAAGACTCAATCTAAGTCTTATCTGATACTTAAATGAAAATTGTGAGACAACATTAATCTGTTGATAGATCTTCTTAAAACGGTTTTAGGTAGCGTTGCTTAAGAAGCTGATAGGCCTCGTTCAGTCTTCTCATGTCTTCAGGGTCGCCACCAGCATCTGGGTGGGCTGCGATTGCCTGCTGACGATAGGCTTCACGGATATCTTGAAGTGTGAGGCTGCAGCCAACTGTGGTGGGCAGTTTTAGTAATTGCAGGGCCCCCTGGGTTGTCATAGTTGCTTGTAAATCGAGAAATGGACTTCCCCTCCTCTTGCGTCTTAGGCGTTGGGTCATTCTTCCCACAAGCGATGGAATTCTTACCTGTAATGCTGAGGCCCCAAACGGGTCCTCTAAAATTCCAGCTGCAATTATTACCCTGTCTACAGAAGGTTCGCGAATTTCCCAGCTGGGGGCGTAGTTGAGCATCACCTGCTGCAGGGCATTCCAAGTAAAAGGATTGCCTTCACTGGCATCGGCAAGGGGCCAAATATCGTGGCTTAACCAGTACATCGATGCTTCTAAAACTGCTTGGTTAGGTTCACTTCCATACAAATTCATCCAATGATTTTGCACAGTTGAGATCGAATCAAGTAGATAGTTGGCATCAATTGTAATTAAGCATTCATTTGTATTTCGCTCTATACGGGGTGCCCTTAGGCTTCGATTCAACTTCTGTGATCGCTTAGAAACAAAACCAGGTAAATCAATCGCTGATGGTGGTTGCGCTTCATTCTCATCTAGCCAATTTTCATCATGGGATGATTCTCCAGTTGCTGTTACTAAAACCAGGGCACCCTGAATATGATGACTATCTAATTCCTCAAGTTCATTATTTAAATTGTTATCAATATCCGCATCAATTTCATTTAGAACGTATTCAAGTAGTCGTTCAATCGCTGGCCCCCTACTGCGCATTCCCCATTGTTTGCGCAATATATCCAACTGCTCAACGGCAGATGACTGGAGAACCAGCGAAATTTTGCGTTCGTTTGGTTTATCAGCCAAGGGTTAGTTATTTGATGGGATGTACTAGCGGATAAGCCAGTTGCGGATTAACTGGCTGGGCTTACTTGTATCAACCATGGCGGGGGTAGCCGGAGGCCAGCCACCAATTGGCATCAGGGGGGGCGGGGGAAGAGGGGCTGGATGATTTATTTGGCGTTTAGTGGTGAATTGTTGATTTTTGGGTGGGTTTGATTTTGAAGGGGAAATTTTGGGATTGGTGCCAATAGTTTGAATTGCATCCGGTGGTTGAATCACTATCATTGGTGTGGAAGTTACTTTGGTTCTAGCTTTCTCTAAACGATCTTCCTGTTCTCGAAGCTGAGTAATTTGCTGATCTGGAACAACGCTAAGAAGATGACCTGGTGTTGAATCAGCTGGGTATACGAGGCTTAAACGAATCGTTTTTGTTTGAGTTGGAACTAGATCTAGGGATTTAAGTACTAGGCTTTGCCCAGATTTCATCCCTACGTGTATTTCCTCATTAATCTGATCCGTTTTTAGTGCAATACTGCCACGAAAAGAAACAAATTGTTTGCCCGGAAGTGTTGGGTGACTCAACACAAGTTTGTATGGTCCATTGCCGCGCAGATTTAGATCTATATCATAACGAACACCATAGGTACCAACATTGTCCAATGATGAATCAAGCATTCTTGTTGCCAAAGGATTCACTTGGCTCTCACCAGTGCCAAAATGATGGCGGCTGGTGGTAGTTAGAGGAACATGCAACGGAGAAACAAATAGATCGTGGCTCAAGCTAGCTTGATAGGTATCACCCACAGCAACGCCACCCACACGAGAAAATACAGACCGATTTTCAATTTTTTCAATTTTATTAAGGTAAGTACGACCTGGAGCTAAGCGATCTTCATCTAAAATCTTTAGGATATCAAAATCATTCCTCGGATTCTTAGCAGCCACAACAGCCAGTTGAAATGGGCCGTCGCTACGACCTTTAAGTAGGGCATTCGCAATACCATTAGCAGGTAGATCAGTGCTAAAAATTACAGTTCGGCTGCGGGCTGGGATTCTTAGCACCTCTGGAAAATTGCGATCTAGGGTGCCCCTTAATAGTTGGGCGGCTGTGGCAGCCCCTGGACCCGTATTCCATGGCCGATGGCCTTGGGGAATTACTCCAAGCAGGTTATTTGCTTGATATGGTGCTTCGAAGCTATTTTTAACAGAACCCCGTTCAAATCTGAGTATCACATCACGATCACCTGGATTAATTGCTACTGCAGCAAGGGTAAGTTGTGATCTCCTTATTCCATATTGGCCATCAACTGGATTGTATTTATGATGTGCATGGATGCCAAATTCACCATTAAATGTATAACTCGCATTGCTAAGCCGCTGACCATTTTCAGCTTGGGCATCACCTGGGGTGGTACTTATTAATATACCCGGACCCGCAACTTCTTCAGGCTGATTTGAATGTAGTACAGGAACATTATTAAAAGTACCCCCTAATGGTCGCGCCGTTTGGCCTGCCATTAAAGACACATCAGCCCAAGCGGAGGGTATGGAGGAAAATAGAGATGCAACCAGGACTAGACCTGCGGGGCGCATGAGACCAATGGGGCCAACTTTTCTCAGATTGGGGCTTAAATGCGGCAAGCGGAACTTTCTAGCAGAAAAAATTATGGTTCTAGCTAAGCCAAATGCAGTAGGAGCCTTGCTGTTCTGTGTAGTCACGGAAAGGAGCAAGGAAACGACAACTGGGACAGCGGGTTAGCTAGAACCTATCTGTTCAGCATATTTTCCCATGTTTCCACTGCCAGGCTGCTGTTGGAGTGACACTGATCTAAAAGGTGCCAGGGGGCGTCAGCAAAAACGTAAATTGTTTCTGCTCCAGGGCTGGCGAGATGCCGCTGAAAGGCAACTGGCTGCAGTTAATGCAGCTATCACCAGCCTAGAAGCTCAAATGCAGAGGGATGAAACTAGGGATTGATAACCGCCGCATGCGCCAACAGCGCGTTTGGGCCATTTATCTCTAACCAAGCCAAATTTGATTCATTGGTAGCTAGCAGGTATCCGGCATAACCAAGGGCATTCAAGCTGAACCCCTCGTGGCCATCGCTTGTTCTTGGAATTAAAACAAACCAGTTTCTACTAATTAGTAAGTTGTAAGCACCAAGTGGCTTATCCACCTTGCTTGGCATTCCTAGACCATTTTCAGCTGCAAGATTCCCATAGGTTTCAACTAAGAAATCTACGGTTGGAGCTTTGCTTGTGGGCATTTCCCTGATACCAACTCGCCAAGGCCATGGCCTAGGACCTTCTTTTGCTGCACCCATAAATTTTGGGTCTTCGGGGCAAAGCTGGATTTCCTCGCTGCGGGGTAATAGCTGCAGGTGCCGATGGGGTTGACTGGCGCCTGCGCTTGGACTGCTATTAAAAAACCAAAGTCCATTCTGAAGCTGCCAAATATCAATAAGTGCTTGCCAATCAGTGCGTGTTAACCACCCGCTCTGGGGCTGCCATCCCTTGCTGATAAGTAGTAAGTGTCCTGGTTCTACTGGATATTTATTAAGCAAAAGAACATGATCATCCAATTCTAAAACCTCCAGATTCCGATCCCAAGGAAAAAATGGATTAGCTCTTGGGCCACTTTCGTTTAGATGTTTAGGAGTAGGTCCAAGCAACTTACGTAAAATGAATGGACTCCAGGCATCTGAATAAATTATCTCTGTTTCTAGTGGAACCAATGCCCCATTCTGCATGGCATATTTTTGACAATTTAGTGATAGTTCAGCTAGGGAGATCATGCTGATTTCTTTAATCTTGCCAAGGTGGCGCCCCTGTAGTAGTAGGCCAAAATTTGGGTAAATCGATAGCCCTTTTGAGCAAGTCTACGGGCTCCATGCTGGCTCATACTTGCACCTAAATGGCCATGGGCTTCAAGGCTAATCGCTTTATCAGCGGCATAAAGACTCTCAACAATTCCCCCCTCGTAGCTGAGCACAAGTCCCCTTGTGAAATCAGCCGCTGCACGGGCTGGCCCAGTTTCACTTACCAGGCCCTGGTATACCTGCCAGCGCGTTGTGGCACCAAGATTCCAATCGGGATCTGACGGACGCGCCATGTGGGCCAGGGCATAGGAACGGGCTGCTACCGCTTGGGCTCGAAGGGCCTCATCGGGCCAGTAGCTTGGCATCTCGGCTCCAACCACTGAAGCAATGTATTGCTCCAATGGTATGTGATTAACAACCACCAATCCATTTTGGTTGCAAAATAATCTAAGTTCACCACGATAATTTAAACTATTTAAATTTGCTATTCCAGTGCTGGTTGGCCTTAGCCAGAGTTCATTAGGTGCGTTACTATTAAGTAGCTGAAGCTTCTGGTTAACGCAGCTAATTGCAGCGATACCATTTCCCTCTCTCCATAAAAGCCCATCTTTTGATTGCAATTGCCAGGGTCCTTCAGCGCCAATAGTTGCCTTTTTGGTATTTGATTCAAGCAAAACTCTAATCACCATTAATGGTTGGGGTTGATTTGCTTGTGGAATAACTAAATCATTCTTGAGCTTAAGATTTTTAAATTCATTTTTATAAACTTTTGGCTCCTGCGTTAAGGCATCTAGCATCACGGTGTCTAGCTCTTTGGCTGGCCGCAATGATGGAGCAATCAACGCTATTACTGCCACGGCAAAAAACAATGGCAATGAACAGTAAATTAAGCCTGAAAGATTTCGTCTTATCCAGCCCATTAGCAGCTTGTAAATATCCATGACTCGGATTCAATCGTGGATGATTGCCATGGCAAATATCCCTGCCAAAGTATCACACCATTACCTTTAATACGCACCTTGGCGGCTGCTAATGGTTCACACAACATTCCACCTGGTCGCTGGGATGGTTGCCATCCCTGAACTTGGTTAATACTCAACTTTTTGCACCACCAAGGGGCCACAAGGGCATGGGCTGATCCGGTTACTGGATCCTCTTTGATACCCATTTTGGGTGCAAAAAAACGCAGTTGATAATGGTATGGCTGAGTAGCTGTTTGCATCACTAGCCAAGCCTTTTCCGGCCCATTTTGCCATGCTAAATCATCGCAATCTAAGCTAGCTATTGGGAATTCTGCATTTACAAGTAAAACGCCGTAGCCCAATTGAGAGCTCCAAATAGCCAAGGGATAAGCTCCCAATAAATTCACCATCCAGTTTTCTGTTTGCCGCTCCTTCATTTCTTCGCTTGGCAGATCGATGCTCGCCAGTTCCGCTGATAGCACTTCAACTCTGATCTTGCCGCTGCAAGTTTGGAAATCGATTGGTTTTGATATTGCCAATTCACCCCATTTGTGTAACGCCAACCCTGCTGCAAGGGTGGCATGGCCGCATAGGGATACCTCACAGGTGGGCGTAAACCAGCGCAAACACCAATGACCGCCGTTGTGCCAAAGAAACGCAGTTTCCGACTGCGCCAATTCAGCAGCTAGTGCCTGCATCCAAATAGAACTAGCAGGATGATCCAGTAAAACCACTGTGGCGCCATTGCCCCCCATCGGGGTGGCACTGAAAGCATCAATGGCACAAATCGGAATGCCCTTGTGGTGTGAACTGATCATTCGCTGCGCAGTTGCCTTTCCATCAGTTTTTGTATTGCCTTTTGCGGATCAATGCGGCCTTCTATAAGTTCTTGCACCTGAGTTGCAATGGGCAGGTTCCAAGCCCTATCTCCTGCCAAGCAAAGCAGCGCAGCACAGGTGGGCACACCCTCAACAGTGGCGGCGATCCTTTCGAGGG
>MWMJ01000010.1:0-33521 GCA_002151525.1 Synechococcus sp. Lanier
TTGGGTTAGTGCCGCCCCGCTCGAGCAACTACCAGCGACCATTGATGCCCATATATGGATTCAAGGGGGGGTTGTGCACAGCAAAAATGGGCCCCTATTCCCAACTGCGGCCCTGGCCATGCCAGGCGTCCATAACCTTCAAAATTTGGCATTAGCCACCGCGGCCGCCCTTGAGGTGGGGCTGAGCCCTGGGCAGATTGAAGCCGGCTGCCGCAGTTTTCCCGGGGTTGCCCACAGGCTGGAATTAATTCGCACCCATCAAGGAATCGGTTTCTACAACGACAGCAAGGCAACCAACTACGACGCTTCTCTGGTGGCATTGCAAGCCCTTGAGGGCCCATTGGTGCTGTTGGCAGGGGGCCGAGCAAAACGGGGGGAGCCCGCCCCGTGGCTAAAGACCCTAGAGCAAAAGGTAAAAGCAGTAGTTTTGTTTGGCGAAGCCGCATCAACCTTCAATGAATTGCTGGGGGCCAGTGGCTTCAGCGGCAGAATCGCCATACGGGAGGGATTAGATCAAGCCCTGCCTTTAGCAGCCGAATTGGCAACGGAATTAGGGGCCCGTGCCGTTCTACTCTCGCCCGCCTGCGCCAGCTTTGATCAATACGAAAATTTTGAGCAGCGCGGCAACCATTTCCGCACACTGGTGGAGGCCCTTAAGTAGCAGCAATGGAACCGCATAAATGGTGGCTGATGAAAAGTGAGCCGGATGTATTCGGCATCAACCACCTCAAGGCGGAGGGCAGCACCCTATGGGATGGAATCCGCAATTATCAAGCGCGCAATTTCATGCGGGAAATGCAAGTTGGCGACCGGGCCTTTTTTTATCATTCCAATGCCAAGCCCCCAGGAATTGTGGGTTTGATGGAAGTGGTGGAAACAGGCATCACAGATCCGAGTCAATTTGAGCCTAGTAGTAAATATTTTGACCCTGCTTCAAAACCGGAGGCTCCCCGCTGGGACTGCGCAAGGTTGAAATATCTTGGCGTTTTCGCCCAACAGCTAAGCCTAGACAAACTGCGGGAACTATTTACGGAGGAAACCCTTTCGGTGGTACGCCGGGGCAATCGCCTTTCCATTCTTCCTGTTTCAGGCACCAGCGCTGCAAAACTCTTGGAAATTTTGGGTGATCCCCTGCCTTAATGAAACAAATAGCTGGCATTAAAGCCAAAGCATCGCTAGGTTTGAATGAATTAATTATTCAACCGCCATGGCCAATGCCCTCCCTGTTGGAGCAATCCTAAAATTGGGCTGGGCAGCATTTGCAAAAGCACCATTTCTTTTTATCGGTTTTACTCTTTTAGGCGGTGCCTTAAATTTAGGCAGCCAATTCATCCAAGAACAGGCCAGCAAAAGCATTCAAGACGGATCTGGCCTTGGCTTAGCTTGGATATTAATATTTCTATTGGGATTTAGCTTGAATATTGTTGCCAGCCTTTGGCTAAATATCGGTTTATTTAGGGGTGCCTGGCGGGCATTAGGGGGCGAGAAACCGATCATTAAAGATTTCCTAAACTGGCACGGTAAATCAATAACAAAATTATTTATGATGACATTATTTTTAGTTGCTGTGAACATGGCTGTGTTAGCAATTGCATTCCTAGCGGGCGGATTATTAAGTTTGATCAGATTGGAATTGTTATTTATTCCCTTGGTGATTGCAGTATTTACCTTGATTTATTTAGCAGTTACCCAAATGTTTCATGTGCCCTTAGTTGTGGCCAGGGGTGATAAGCCAATGCTTGCATTTATGGAGGGACGCCGCAGCGTAGACCCACAATTTTGGCCTGTTTTAGGCTTTGGCATTTTGATGATTTTAATTGGCCTAACGGGTCTATTGCTTTGCGGTGTGGGAATTCTGGTGGCAGCACCAGTGATTGTTTGCTGCCTGGTGGCCGCTTATCAGCACCTTTTTGATAGCGAGGATCAAACCGGCTTTTTAATAAACCTCAGCAAGGGCTAACGCCTCACAAAAAGCCGCCGCAGTGGAACGCTGCCAGCTTCCCTCTGCCCCCCGCTTGCCAAGGGCTGAGCTAAGCACAAAACGCAGAGCCCAGCCTTTGCAATCCCCCCTGAGCTCAAGCCAAAAAGCGCCTTCCTCAAGGCACAACTCAAGATTTTCTTCAGCCATTAAATGATCTAAACAGTCTTTGTATTGGGCAACGATCTTGCCGCACATATTGCGGAATTGCTCAAATTCAGCGGTCGTAAGTTCTAAGGCCCAATCATCTGAAGCAATCAGGGCTTGATAGCCCTGTCGCTGTTTATCAATGGCCAGGCGCCAACCTGGCCCCTCCCTTTGCATCAGCCGGCGAGCAGATCAGGCAGATCTTGTTCATCGCTGAGTTCGGTGATGGCTCGCTGAACTGGTTTCACCATGGAATCTTCCAATAAACCCTCGAAATCATCAAATCGCCGCTGCTTTGCCCTGAAAGCGATGCGCACTGTGGTGAGGTATCTGTTGGTGGAATGGCGCATCAAGCTCTCACCACGCTTGGCAAGCTCCTTTGCTTCAGGTTGCTGGCTTAAAGACATGGGCATCAAAAAATATTTACCAACCTAACTCCCCCTGCCCCCTCATTCAGCCGTAGAGGTTTGACCGTTTTGAAACAGAGGTAGGCGCACCGGGAATGCCCGTTCAGGCACCCCAGGGGCGGTTAACCGAATCGTGCGCACCAATTGCAGGGCTGCCAATGGAATTCGCACCAGATCCACCAAGTTGCTCACCTCCTCCAAATGGACCTGATCGCAACAATCGATCCGCAAAGACGACCAACCCCTACTAAAACGACAATCCTGCAAAGGCTCCAAAGCCAAAAGCTCCTGGGGCTCCTCCCGATAAAAAGACAACACAGCACTCAACAAGCGATCCACGGCCATCTCGAATTGCGTCTCAACCCTCTTAATCTGGCCAAATATTCGAACTTTGACCAGATGCTCTGCAAAGGTTTCAGTATTCGTTGCAACGGCTGAACGATTGGGCCAAGGAACACTTGCCATCGACCTTGGCAGCTCCACCACGCTGGTGGGCTGGCAAGCCCAGGCTGGCACTAGTCCAGAACTGCTCTACCTGCCTCCCATCAGCAGCCCAGGCCCCCTGCCTTTTATACCCAGCCTCGTATTTGATGAAGGCGCCCGCCCCCTCTTGGGCCAACAGGTGTTGGATGCCGGAGCCCAAGGGCGCTGTAAGCGCAATTTCAAAACACAGCTCTACAAAAACGGCACCTGCCCAGAGGCTCAACAGGCCGCCGCTGCCTTGCTGGATGGCATCTGGCAAAAACTACCCCCGGATCGCATTCCCGAGAGGCTTGTGCTCACAGCACCGGTGGAGGGCTTCAGCAACTACCGCCTTTGGCTGCAGCAATGGGCCGCCACTTTGGCGGTGCCGGAGGTATCTCTGGTGGATGAATCCACCGCTGCTGCCCTCGGCGCCGGCCTGCCGCCTGGCAGCTTGGTGCTAGTGGTAGATATGGGGGCTGGCACCACCGACCTCTCCCTGGTGCGCTTAGAGGGGGGGGAAGGTAGGGCGATGCCAATGGCCCAATTACTGCGTTTTGGCGGCAATCAGCTACCCATAAACCGCAATGGCATAAAAACAGCCCGTGTGATTGGCAAAGCTGGCTGCCAGGTGGGTGGCCGCAGCATCGACCACTGGTGGGCCATAGCCCTCGGCGCTCCAGAGCCGGTGCCTGAATATTGGCTTGAGGCTGCAGAAAAATTAAAATGTGCCTTGAGCGAAGCCAATTCAGCCCAGGTGCACCTCGCTGCGGCCCCAGCTGGTGAAGCCAAATTGCTGCAGGCAAGCCGCCGTCAACTGGAACAGGTGCTGGAAAACCAGGGTTTAGCAATACTGTTGCAAGACCTGCTGGATGCCATCGCTGCTGCTGCACGCCGGGCAGGTGAAAATTTCAATCAACTTGATGGAATTTTGGCGGTGGGTGGTGGCAGCGCCCTGCCCTGGCTGCAAACCTGGTTGGATCAACATCTGCCTGGCCCCAAGATCAGCGTGGCCCAACCCAGCGCCGCAGTTGTATTGGGCGCCCTTGCCATGACGCCGGCCCTAAAACTTATCGATGTATTGAGGGAAGGGGTGAGCCTGCGCTGCTGGGATAGAAGGCTAGGCGGGCACTATTGGCATCCTTTGTTTTTGCCAGGCCAGGGCTGGCCCACCCCCCAACCACTGCAAATTGTGCTGGCCTGCCAGGAAGGTCAAACCCAACTTGAATTGCAATTGGGCACCCCCTTGGGCACAAGCCGCGCCGAAGTTATTTTTAGCGATGGCATCCCAAAACTGCAGGCTCAAAGCGTGGGCGAAGCAAAGCTGAAAGTGTGGGATGAGAGAGTTGTGGAATTACCCCTAGAGCCGCCAGGTAAGGGCGGTGAAGATCGCTTCCAGCTGCAATTTCAAATCGATAATCAACGTCAGCTTTGGCTTAAGGGCATCGACCTAGTTCGCAATGAACCGATCACTGAGCAAATGCTCGGAAAACTCGAATGATTGCCCGCCGTTCCCGTTTGCCCTGGGTTTGGATAACCGGAACCCTTGGGGCTGTGGTGCTGGGCCTTACGGGCTTGGTGCTCTGGCAGAAACAACTCCCCCACAGGCTCAAACGGGCAGCTGAACGGGGTGATTTAGTTGCTTGCCTAAGGCTTGGCCGCCAGCTGGGGGCCCTGCAACCACTGGAGCCAAGCCAAGCGGCATTGCTGGAAAATTGTTTGCAACGGCGGGCCCAACGCAGCTGGGATGGTGGCCTGTGGTGGGCCGCCCTGGATCAACAGCGGCAACTGGTGCGCCGCAGCGGCAATCCCGCCAAGGCCGATTTTCAATTGCAGCAATGGCGAGCTCAATTGCGCACCAAGGTGTTGCAAAGATTTCTGCGTGGTGAACTTGCCCAAGCCCTGTCGTTAATTAGCAGCAGCGGCGAAAACCGTTTCCCTGAGGGACAAGATCTGCAGGATTCAATTAAGGAAAACTGGGCGGCCAACCGTTTTCAACTGGAGCAAGCCCAACAAAAGATTGGGCAGCACCAATGGTGGGAAGCCCTAAATCATCTCAATCAGCTCAACCACCCCTGGTGGATTCAGCAGGCCCAAAACCAGCGTTTAAGGGTGGAGCAGCAGGTAAAGGCCCTTTCCGAAAAGAAACAGCAGCAAAACAGCCATGCTGGTGTTCCCTCAGGTGGGGGGCCTGATGCAGCGGCACTTGATGCCAGGATTCGCCAACTGGTTGCAGCTGGTAAAACCGAGTGGGCTGCATTTCAAGCCGCCTGCCGCGAATTGGGGGGGGAGGTGCGGGAAGAGGGTCCCGAAAGCAGCTGCCAGGGTCGGATGAGAAGATGATCGATAGAAAAAATGTTGTTAAGAGTGATGCAGCCAGGTGACCGGGTTCGGGTGCAGCAATCGGTGGTGGTGTTCACCCATCCGGAACATCGCGGCCAAGCCTTCGACATGAAAGGCCAGGAGGGTGAAATCAATACGGTTTTAGCTGAATGGAAGGGGAAACCGATCAGCCCCACCTTGCCTGTGATAGTTGCCTTTGGCCGCTATAAGGCCCATTTTCGTAGTGATGAACTTGAAGTAATCGCTTAGTTCGTTGGCGGTTTAAGCAAAACCACACCCTCTTCTCCATCCACTTCCTGGAGCATCAGGTGGATGAATTCCTGTCGACTTGTGGGCACTACTCTACCCACAAAATCCGGCTGAATCGGCAATTCCCGATGGCCGCGATCCACCATTGCCAATAATTTCACGCTGGCCGGACGGCCCCAACCTTGTAGTGCCTCCATGGCCGCCCGCACTGTGCGCCCAGTGAACACCACGTCGTCTACCAACACCACTGTGCGGCCATCAATGGGCACTGGCAGATTGGTTGGTTGCACCAACCTGGTTCCAACCCTGCCTAGGTCATCGCGGTGGAAGGTGGGATCCAACACGCCTTGATGAATCGGTTCACAAAGCAGGCGCTGCAATTCAGCCGCTAAAACCTGGGCAAGGGCCACCCCGCGGGTAGGTATGCCTAGCAAAAGCAATTGCTTTGGGTTGGCCACTGATTCGATCACCTGGGAGCAAAGCCGCAATACCGTGCGATGTAATTCCTCCGCATCTAGGATCCATAGTTTTTCGCAATTCTGGGGAGGAAATGAAGATCGCCCCATAAAGGCCCAAAACCTGGCCTCTGATCTTAGGTGCAGCAATTTCCTTGGTGCTCGAAACCTAACCGCTTTCGGTATTAGTTAATTCGTTGTGCGACTTGGATGTAACTTGCCTGATATCCAAGCTCTGCTTATCGGGTGACAGCAGCGACACCTCCCAGCACCGGCCAGGAACTGAAAGGACGCAGCCTCAGCCCCGTTGCGCCTGTGGTGCTGGTGATCCTCGATGGCTGGGGTGAAAATCCAGCCACAAACCACAACGCCATCCGTTTAGCAAAAACGCCAGTGATGGATGCCCTTTGGCATGCCTACCCCCACACCCTTATCCAAGCCAGTGGCGCCCATGTGGGCCTGCCAGAAGGGCAGATGGGTAATTCAGAGGTGGGGCACCTCACAATTGGTTCTGGCCGGGTAATACGCCAAGAGTTAGTGAGAATTAGTGAGGAGGTAAAAAAAGGTCAGTTCAAGCAAAATCAAGCCTTGAATGGCATGGCTGCCAAATTGCTTGAATCGGGCGGCACCTTGCATTTGCTGGGCCTGTTATCCGATGGAGGAGTTCACAGCCACATAAACCATATCGGCGGATTATTGAAGTGGGCTGCAGCTAAAAAACTCAAACGGGTGTGCATACACGGAATTACCGATGGTCGCGATACACCAACCAACAGCTCAATCGGCTTTATAAAAACTCTGCAGCAACAGATTGAAGCCGCTGGGGTGGGAGAACTCACAAGCCTTTGCGGCCGCTATTGGGCTATGGATCGCGACAACCGCTGGGATCGAATCGAGAAGGCCTACCTGCTGTTAACCCAAGCCGGAACCTGTTCGAAGGAAACGGCTGAAACGGTATTAACCAAGGCCCATTCCGAGGGCATCAGCGATGAGTTTTTAGAGCCGGTGCGTTTCCAACCGGAATATTTTAAGCCGGGTGATGCTGTGGTGTTATTTAACTTCCGCCCCGATCGCATGCGTCAATTAACATCATGCCTAGTTAATCCAAACTTTTCAGGCTTTGAGCGGCAACTCATCCAATCGCTAGATGTTGTTACTTTCACTCAATACGAAAAAGATCAACCTGTTGCGGTAGCTTTTCCACCAGAATCGTTGGATGACCTATTGGGAGAAGTTATCTCCCGCAATGGTTTACGGCAATTCCGCACAGCTGAAACCGAAAAATATCCCCATGTTACTTATTTCCTAAATGGTGGCATGGAAAAACCATATCCTGGTGAAGATCGCCACTTGGTGCCTTCTCCAAAAGTAGCTACCTATGATCAATCCCCAGCGATGTCGGCAGCAGCCCTCACAAATGGTTGCGTAGCTGCAATCCGCAAAGGGATCTACTCATTTGTTGTAATTAATTATGCAAACCCCGACATGGTGGGGCATACGGGTGATTTAAATGCCACGATCGAAGCAATCAGTTGCGTTGATCAATGCATTGGCAAACTACTTAGCGCCACTGGAAGAATGGGGGGAACCCTGTTAATAACCGCCGACCATGGCAATGCTGAATTGATGCAGGGCGCCGATGGCCGCCCCTGGACAGCCCACACCACTAATCCAGTGCCATTTATTTTGGTAGAGGGAGAACAGCGCAAATTGGCTGGTTTAGGGGGCGATATTCAATTGCGGGCAGATGCCGGTTTGGCAGATATTGCCCCAACAGTGCTTGAACTGCTTGGCATTGAGGTGCCAGAAGCGATGAGTGGCACCAGCCTTGTGGCCAATAACAGGGCAATTCAATCAACACCTACGCTTGTGTAATTGCAATCAACCATGCTGATTACGATTCTCGGCTGGCTTTGGGCCGCCACGGCTGTTTTATTAATCATCTCAGTGCTGCTGCACAGCCCAAAGGGTGACGGCATGGGTGGTCTTGCCTCTAGCGGCAGTTCAATGTTCACAAGTGCCCGCAGCGCAGAAAATACACTTAACCGCATCAGCTGGACTTTGCTTGCTTTATTTATGGGCTTAGCGATTGTATTGAGTGCCGGCTGGCTTAATTAAACAATTACAAATTTAAACTTATCTAATAAATCATTAAAAACTAATCCTAAGAAAATGATTTTTTCTTTAAATCGCCTAAAAATTTTTCTATTTGGCAATCCCCTACCTACAAGCGCCCACGAAGAAGAGCGGCTTAGTAATCCAGAAGCCCTAGCAATACTGAGCTCAGATGCTCTTTCTTCGGTGGCCTATGCAAGTCAAGAAATCGTACTTGTTTTAAGTTTAGCTGGCGCGGCTGCCCTGCAATACACCCTGCCGATCACAGCAATGATCGTGCTGTTGATGGTGATTGTTGGTGTTAGTTACAGTCAAACAATCAAGGCTTACCCGCGCGGAGGAGGTTCCTACCGGGTTTCCCACGACAACCTTGGGGTGTCGGCAGGACTGGTTGCTGGGGCTTCACTTTCCCTGGATTATTTACTCACTGTGGCAGTGAGTGTGGCAGCAGGTATTTCCGCCCTTACCTCCTATTTACCGGCGCTTGAAACTTTACGAGTACCCCTTTGTTTGCTAGCTGTAGTGATACTGATGCTTGCAAATTTAAGGGGCGTTAAATCTAGCGCCAAGGTTATGAGCCTGCCCACATATATGTTCCTGGGAACAATCTTACTTTTAGTTGCGGTGGGTTTAATTCAATTAATGCAGGGATCACTCCCTGCATTAGCTGCATCGGAACAACAACAGCTTTTGAATGAAGCTGTTTCCCTTCATCAAAGCAGTGCAACCATGGCGATAGGCCCAGTTTTATTTATGCGGGCATTTAGTTCAGGTTGCGCAGCCCTCACTGGCATTGAGGCAATCAGCGACAGTGTTATGGCCTTTCGCCCAGTTGAATGGCGCAATGCTCGCAGAGTATTAACAAGCATGGTTATTTTACTGGCAGTGATGTTTCTTGGAATCAGCCTACTTGCAAGTAAAACCGGGCTTTTGTATTTAGAGAATGGCCCAACTTTGCTTTATCAAATTGGCGAGAAAGTATTTGGCAATGGACCGCTTCTTCTGTTGCTACAACTTGGCACATTCTTAATACTTCTATTGGCTGCAAACACCGCCTACGCAGATTTTCCAAGGCTGGCAGCGTTCTTAGCCCAGGATGGTTTTATGCCTAGGCAGCTTGCATCACTTGGTGATCGACTTGTATTTAGCAACGGCATCATCTCCCTCTCTATTGGTGCTGGCGCGCTGCTGATTATTTTTGGAGGCAGCGTTAGCAGATTGATACCTCTTTATGCAGTTGGTGTTTTCACAAGCTTTAGCCTTTCCCAAACAGGAATGGTTGTGCATTGGTGGAAAGAACGGAGCCCCGGCTGGAAACAAAAATCACTTATAAATGGCTTTGGAGCACTAGTAACTTTAATAGTAACCATAGTTCTACTATTTAGCAAATTTCACCAAGGAGCATGGCTAATTGTTATCACAGTTCCATTACTAGTGTGCCTGTTTAGTGCGATTAATAAACATTATAAATATGTTGCTAAACGCCTAAGGATTGCAACTGACGTAAAGTTGCAACTGCCAATCGCACCTACGGGAGGCAACTCTCCAGTAATCGTATTAGTTGGTCAATTACATCGCGGTAGCTTCGAAGCAGTTCGCTACGCCCGCAGCATTGCCACTGAACTCGTTGCTGTTCATGTTGACCTAGGCAGTGGCAAGGCGGAGTTATTTAAGCAGCAATGGCAAAAACAATTACCAGACATTCCATTGATGGTGCTTGAATCACCCTATCGCTCACTTATAAATCCAGTAGTTGAATTTGTTGAAGATTTTGAGAATAAACATCGCAAAGGCGCAAATTTATTTTGTACGGTTGTTTTGCCAGTATTTGTTACTCGACATCGCTGGGAAGCAATACTGCATAATCAATCCACATATTTTCTGCGCAGTGCGCTCAGAGCAAAAGGAACCCGAATCATCACCACAGTTGGTTTCTATCTATAATTAATTTTTAATTAACCTGTAAATTCATCGTTATAAGCCTCTTCTCCATGGGAACTCAGATCTAAACCTTGGCGCTCCTGTTGATCAGCAACCCTTAGGGGAACGAATTGACGAATCAGGGTTAACACCACATAAGTACCAATCGCTACCCAAAGAATAGTGAATCCAGCTGCTTTCATCTGAATCCAAAACTGGATTGGATTTCCAGCAAGTAATCCATTAGCCCCGGCAGGATTCAGTGTTTTCATCGCAAATATGCCTGTTAGCAAAACACCTAGCAAACCAGCTAATCCATGAACCGGTAAAACATCAAGGCTGTCGTCTAATTTCAAGCGAATTTTTAATTGCAGCGCGCTGCTGCATAAACACGCCGCCAAAGCGCCGATCACCATGGCAGCTAATGGACTCACAAATCCAGCCGCTGGAGTAATTGCCACCAGGCCAGCCACAGCACCAGTGGCAGCCCCCACAGCAGTGGGCTTCCCTCTTTGAGCAGTATCAAGCAGCATCCAAACAAGAGCTGCAGTAGCACCAGCGGTATTTGTAGTTATACAGGCAAGCGCAGCCAGATTGCCTGCCACCAAACCACTGCCACCGTTAAAACCAAACCAACCAAACCAAAGCAGCCCCGCCCCAAACAAAATGAAGCTCACATTGTGGGGAGGTGCCACCTGCTGGGGGTAGGCCCGCCTGGCACCCACCACAATTGCTGCAACTAATGCTGCAACCCCAGAAGCGATTTCCACCACATAACCACCGGCAAAATCAAGGGCTCCCATGCCACCGCTAACGCCCAGAAAGCCCCCAGGCCCCCACACCATGTGGGTTAGCGGGATGTAAACCAAAGTGCTCCAAAGCAGCAGAAAAAGCAGCCAAGCCCTGAAATTCATCCGTTCCACCACCGCCCCAGACACCAGAGCGGGAGTGATGATTGCGAAAGTGAGCTGAAATAACGCCACCGCCCCATGGCTTGGGCCCCCTTCAGTGATTGGCACCGACCAATTGGATAGGCCCGCCCAGCCAAAACCGCCAATGAAAGGCGCCAAAGGTCCCGAACCAGGCGAAAAAGCAAGGCTGTAGCCATAAAGCATCCAGATAACGCTCACCACTGCCATGGCGCCAAAACTCATCATCAAGGTGTTGAGCACATTGCGGCCGCGCACAAACCCCGCATAAAAAAGCCCCAGGGCTGGGGTCATCAAAAAAACAAGCGCTGCACATATCAAGATGAAAGCGTTATTAGCCAAAGCTGCAGCAGACAAATTGTTCCTAGCGATCAATGTTCACAATGAACTTTTCCTTGGTTGGTTCTTGTATCAGCGGCTACCATTTGCACGAAAAAAGGCAGAAGGGAAAACCCTCCTGCCTTGCTTGATCTGGAGGTAATACCTCCGGGGGTGGCTCTTAGTAGTCGAAGTCGCCGCCCATGCCGCCCATGCCGCCGCCACCGCCACCGGCGGGTGCTGCGTCTTTCTTCTCGGGCAAATCAACCACGATGCACTCGGTGGTTAGCACCATGCCAGCGATAGATGCGGCATTTTGCAACCCTGAACGAGTTACCTTGGCGGGGTCGATGATGCCGGCAGCAAGCATGTCTACGTATTCGCCGGTTGCAGCGTTGTAACCCTCATTGAAGGGTTTGTGGCGGATGTTTTCAGCCACCACAGAACCATTGGCGCCTGCATTTTCTGCAATCCGCTTGAGCGGAGCATTGAGGGCAGAGGCAACGATTTGGGCACCGAGCAGTTCCTCACCGGAGAGGTTCTGTTGGGCCCATTCCTCAAGCACAGGGGCCAGGTGGGCCAATGTGGTGCCACCGCCGGGAACGATGCCCTCTTCAACGGCCGCTTTAGTGGCGTTGATGGCATCTTCTAGCCGCAGCTTTTTGTCCTTCATTTCGGTTTCGGTGGCGGCGCCAACCTTCACCACAGCCACACCGCCGGCCAGCTTGGCCAAACGCTCTTGCAGTTTTTCCTTGTCGTAGGTGGAATCGGTTTCATCCATCTGCTTACGGATCTGCTCGCAACGAGCTTTAACTGCCACCTCATTGCCCTCGGCAACGATGGTGGTGGTGTCTTTATTAATGGTGACGCGACGGGCGGTGCCGAGCATCTCGATTTTGGCGTTCTCAAGCTTGAGACCAGCGTCTTCAGTGATCAGTTGACCATTGGTGAGCACTGCCATGTCTTCAAGCATGGCCTTACGGCGGTCGCCAAAACCAGGTGCCTTAACAGCAGCCACGTTCAGCACACCACGGAGGCGGTTTACAACGAGGGTTGCAAGGGCTTCCTTCTCGATGTCTTCAGCAATGATCAATAAAGGTTTACCAGTGCGGGCGATTTGCTCGAGCACGGGCACCAGATCTTGCACCAAACCGATTTTTTTATCGGTAAGCAGGATGTAGGGCTCATCGAGCACAGCTTCCATGCGCTCGGTGTCGGTGGCGAAGTAAGGGGAGATGTAACCCTTATCAAAACGCATACCTTCGGTAACCTCCAATTCGGTGGTCATCGACTTGCCTTCTTCGAGGGAGATAACACCCTCCTTGCCAACTTTATCCATGGCATCGGCAATCATTTGACCCACTTCTTCGTCGTTGCCGGCGGAGATGGAACCAACTTGAGCGATTGCTTTGCTATCGGTGATCGGTTTTGCCTGCTCTTCGATCTTCTTAACTAGAAAATCAGAAGCCTTTTCGATACCACGCTTCAAGGTGATGGCATTTGAGCCAGCAGCCACGTTGCGCAAACCGGCTTTAACCATGGCATGGGCCAACACCGTGGCGGTGGTGGTGCCATCGCCTGCGGCATCATTGGTTTTGGATGCAGCCTGACGAATCAGAGCTACGCCGGTGTTCTCGATGTGATCTTCTAGTTCGATCTCTTTGGCGATTGTTACACCGTCATTGATGATCTGGGGGGCGCCGAATTTCTTCTCGAGCACCACGTTGCGGCCCTTGGGGCCAAGGGTTACGGCAACTGACTCAGCAAGGATGTCGATGCCGCGTTCGAGGGCCCTACGGGCTTGCTCGTTGTAAATAATGCGTTTTGCCATGGGTTAAGTACCTACGGATTGGAGTTAGTGGAAAAAAGCAAATAACTGAGGGCTGTTGCCTCAGGAAACAATTGCGAGGATGTCCTTTTCGCTGAGCAACACAAATTCGTCGCCACCGAGCTTGATGTCGGTGCCGGCATATTTGGAATAGAGCACCTTGTCGCCAATGCTCACCTCAGGGGTTTGGCGGGTGCCGTCATCGTTGTACTTACCGGGGCCCACCTGCACCACTTCACCCACTTGGGGCTTTTCTTGGGCGGTGTCTGGCAAAAGAATGCCTCCTGCGGTTTTTTCGTCGGAGGCGGAAACTTTGATAAAAATGCGGTCACCGAGGGGTTTCACGGTGGACACGCTGAGGGATACAGCAGCCATGACGTCTGGTTTTTTGTCTCAGGGCGTGGGTTTTGGGCAGAAGCGAGGGGCAATTAGCACTCGCACTGCCCGATTGCCAACCTAGTAGCAATAGTTGGTGGGACGCAATTGGGACAGCGGGACGGATCACCGAACCACTGACCGAACTATTGATATGCAAGCCAAGCCGAGCTTGCGCCGCCCCGGTGGTAATGTTGCCCCGCCTGAAAGGCCTAGCCTTTCCGCCCTAACGCTTCAAACCATGGCCGCTGCAGCAACCGCCACAACCGGCGCCAAAGGAATCGTCCGCCAGGTAATTGGACCTGTGCTCGATGTTGAATTCCCCGCCGGCAAGTTGCCGCGCATCTTTAATGCCTTGGAAATCAAAGGCACAAATAGTGCGGGGCAAGCCATTGCCCTCACCGCAGAAGTTCAGCAATTGCTCGGCGACCATCGCGTAAGGGCAGTTGCCATGAGCACCACCGATGGCCTTGTGCGCGGCATGGAAGCCCTTGATACGGGCGCTTCGATTTCAGTTCCCGTTGGCGAAGCAACCCTGGGCAGGATTTTCAATGTTCTTGGCGAACCCGTTGATGAGCAAGGTCCCGTTGCCACAGATCTGAGATCTCCCATCCACAGGGCGGCCCCAAAACTCACCGATCTTGAAACCAAGCCCAAGGTTTTTGAAACCGGCATCAAAGTTATCGATTTGTTAGCCCCCTACCGCCAAGGAGGCAAGGTTGGCCTCTTCGGCGGTGCTGGTGTTGGTAAAACCGTGTTGATTCAGGAACTGATCAACAACATCGCTAAAGAACACGGCGGCGTATCCGTATTTGGTGGAGTTGGTGAGCGCACCCGCGAAGGCAACGACCTGTATCAAGAATTCAAAGATTCAGGCGTTATCAATGAAGAAGATCTGAGCAAATCAAAAGTAGCCCTCTGCTACGGCCAAATGAACGAGCCCCCTGGCGCTCGCATGCGGGTGGGCCTCTCAGCTCTCACCATGGCTGAACACTTCCGCGATGTGAACAAGCAAGACGTGCTGCTGTTCATCGACAATATTTTCCGTTTTGTGCAGGCAGGTTCAGAGGTGAGCGCCCTCCTGGGCCGCATGCCATCTGCCGTGGGTTACCAGCCCACCCTGGGCACCGACGTGGGCGAACTCCAGGAGCGCATTACCTCCACCCTCGAGGGGTCAATCACCTCGATTCAGGCGGTTTATGTACCAGCAGACGACCTCACCGATCCCGCCCCTGCTACCACCTTTGCCCACCTTGATGCCACCACGGTGTTGAGCCGCGGCCTCGCTTCAAAGGGCATCTATCCAGCCGTGGATCCCCTTGATTCCACCAGCACCATGCTTCAACCAGCCGTGGTTGGTGATGAGCACTACCGCACGGCAAGGGCAGTGCAGTCCACCCTGCAGCGCTACAAAGAACTTCAAGACATCATCGCCATTCTTGGCCTAGATGAGCTTTCTGAGGAGGACCGTCGCACCGTTGATCGGGCCCGCAAGATTGAAAAATTCCTTTCCCAACCCTTCTTTGTGGCTGAGGTATTCACTGGTCAATCCGGTGAATACGTAAAACTTGCCGACACCATCAAGGGTTTCCAGATGATCTTGGCTGGTGAGCTAGATGATCTTCCCGAGCAAGCCTTTTACCTCGTTGGCAACATCGAGCAAGTGCTCGCTAAGGCCGAAAAGCTTCGTGCCCAATCAAAGGATTGATCCCCGCTCCCATCCCTGAGGCTTAATTTCAATGCCCTTAACCCTGCGTGTGCTCTGCCCCGACCAGAGCGTATTTGACGGCTCTGCCGATGAGGTAATTCTGCCCAGCACCACTGGTCAACTTGGGGTGCTGCCGGGCCATATTTCACTGCTAACGGCCCTCGAGGTGGGAGTGCTCAGGCTGCGGGAAGGTAGCCGCTGGACCTCCATTGCCTTGATGGGAGGCTTTGCCGAGGTGGAGGCAGATGAAGTAAACGTGCTGGTTAATGGAGCCGAACCAGCCAGTTCGATAAATGCAAGCACAGTTCAACAGGAACTGGAAGCAGCTCAACTGGCAGCAGCCAGCTTTGAAGGAAAACCAAATAGCCCTGAAAAATTAAAAGCTAATCAGGCTTTCCAAATTGCAAAGGCAAGGCTACAAGCAACAAAGTAATAAATAATGAATAATAAAAACCCGGGCAGTTAATTCACTAACTGCCCGGGTTTTTGATCAGGCGGTACCGCAGAAAGTAACTTCAGGAAATTTCAGTTTCGCCTCGTCCAAGCCCTTCCCTTTACCCTCTTCCTGCCAGTAGTTAATAACTTCAGTGGCCTTATTTAGGATTTCAACCCTTTCGTTTTCTGTTATCCAACTCTTAGATTCAATTACCCCCTTTAGGGTTTCCCATGCATCCTCCCGGGGCCAAAAGAAGTAAGCGGTGAGAGGGCTTGGGCCGCCACCAACTATTTGATCAACCGCCAAAGCAACGTTATCGGGCAACCAAAGGATTTTGAGCAAGAACCTCCCCTCATCGGCCTTTGGCGTATATCCAGAGGGCACCCCATCCGCATCAATTGTTGCCTTGGCCAGCACCGCATTGGCGCTCTTCATGCCGCTGGGCTTTTCAATAACCTCTTCAGCTACAGCTTCAGGTGATGCCTCAGTTGTTGAAAGAACGGCTGCCGGATTGGCTTCAGTGGTGTCGGGATCTGTCACGGTGATGGTTTCTAGGCTCAAAAGATGAGGGGCAACAAACCTGACGCTGCAGGTAATCAACTATTTTACCAGCCACTCTCCTTGCTCCCATCGCCACCACTGCCCTACTGCTCTTCGATATAGATGGAGTAATCCGCGATGTTGGCGGAAGCTACCGCAAGGCCTTAGCTGAAACCGTTCACCACTACAGCGGTTGGCGCCCTGAACCCCATTGCATTGATGCCTTAAAAAGCGAAGGGGCCTGGAATAACGATTGGGATGCCAGCTTGGAATTGCTGCGTCGCAGCAACTGCCCGCTACCAACGCGACAAGAACTAATAGGAGTATTTAGTGATTTTTACTTCGGCGGTGATCCCGATGGCCCAGCTCAGCAATGGCATGGCTTCATCGGCAGTGAGCCATTGCTTTTGGATGCTGATTTTTTTGAAGCCCTCAGCGCCGCAGGCCTGGTTTGGGGATTTGTTAGCGGAGCTGAACCCCCATCGGCCCGTTATGTGCTCGAACAACGCCTTGGCCTGATAAATCCACCACTGGTAGCCATGGGGGATGCCCCAGATAAACCCAATCCCCAGGGCTTAATCCAACTAGCCAGCCAGCTTTTGGCTAGGCATGGCTGTAGCCCCCTAGGCCATGGGGCACCTCCGGTGGCCTACCTAGGCGACACCGTTGCCGATGTACGCACGCTGCTCAATGCCAAAAAGCTAGTTCCTAACCAGCGCTGGGTAAGTTTGGCCGTGGCACCACCCCATCTGCATTCAGCTGAAAACCAACTAGCCCGCAACAGCTACGGGCAAGCACTTATGGAGGCAGGAGCTGATCGCCTACTGCTCCATCCCAGGGAAAGCCTCGAGGTGATGCTCAAGCTGAACTAAAGCATTTGAGCTGAAAATCAGCCCTGTTTTTCCATATCGGCTGGTGCTTTGAGGGCAGCGGCTGTCAATACTTCACAACCTGTTGCCGTTACGGCAACGTCATCTTCTATGCGGATGCCAATACCTTTCCAGCGGCTTTCAATCTGGGGTTGTCCATCAGGCACCGGCAATCGATCGCTCACATACAAACCCGGCTCAACAGTTAGAACCATCGACTCCTCCAGCTCCACCGGATGTTCCCCCAAGCGATAGGCGCCCACATCGTGCACATCAAGGCCAAGCCAGTGGCCAGTGCGGTGCATATAAAGATGGCGATAGGCACCCTGCTCGATCAAGCCATCCACATCACCTCTCAGCAAGCCAAGGCTGCACAACCCAGTAACAAGGCCGCGCACTGCGGTTTCATGCACATGTTCAGCGCTGTTGCCAGGTTTCACCTGATCCACTGCAGCCAGTTGGGCTGATAAAACAACCTCGTAAAGGGCCCTTTGTTCAGGGCTAAAACGACCATTGATCGGAAAGGTGCGGGTGATATCACCGTTGTAATGGTCTTGAAGGCTGCAACCGGCATCGATCAAAAGCAAATCACCATCCTTCAAAACCGCATTGTTGGCGGTGTAATGAAGGATGCAGGCGTTATCGCCGCCGGCCACGATCGAGGGATAGGCGCAGCCGCGACAGCCATTGGCAACAAAATGCTGCTCTATTAGGGCCCGCACCTGGGTTTCATTCATGCCAGGTTGCACTGCCAAGCGCGCCAATTCATGGGCCTCGGCGCTGATGCGCGCAGCTTCCCGCAGCTGAACCAATTCCTCCGGCTCCTTACGCAGGCGCATGGAGTGCAAGATCGGGCAGGGGGCCACCAAGCGATCCGCTCCCTGCCCCCGCCTAGGGGCCCGATCAAGCTGCTGGGCCCAAGATTTCAGCACCAATGCTTCGATGGCTGCATGGCGCCCCACGCGAAAACAAAGGCCCTCTGCCCCCTCCAAATACTGGGGCAATAATTCAGCTAACTGCTCCAATGGATGGGCAAGATCAGCACCAAAACGTTCTACCGCCCCATCAACGCCCCAACGGAAACCATCCCACACCTCAGCCAAGGGATCCTTAGCTGGCACAAACAAAACAAAAGGATTTTCAGGCCGGTGCGGCAAGAAAAGAGCCACTGCCCCGGGCTCGTCAAATCCAGTGAGGTACCAGAAATCGCTGTCTTGTCGAAATGGAAATTCCACATCGGCATGGTGCCGTTGGGCCTCAGCCCCAGGGATTACCGCGGCTAAGCCGCCTAGGGCAGAAATGAACTTTTCACGCCTCTTGGCGTAGTTAATCGTCACAGTGAATCTGTCGCCCCTTGGGGCAGGCGGTTAAATGAGTGTGTCAGGTTGGCTCGCCCTTTGGGTTTCTGTGAGCGATTTCGTAGTTCTGGCTGGTTTGGTAGTGCTGGTGGTGGGTGGTTCTGCCCTTTGTTCCGCTGTGGAAGCAGCACTGCTAACGGTGAATCCCCTGAGGGTTCACGACATGGTGGCCAAAGGGGTGCCTGGGGCATTGCTGCTGCAAAAGCTCAAAGGCCGACTGCCAAGAGTGCTGGCAACGGTGGTAATCGCCAATAATCTTTTCAATATTTTTGGCAGCCTCATGCTCGGTGGCTTTGCCGCTGTGGTTTTCAAAAACCAAAAGATGGGGGGAGAAGCCCTCACAATTTTTTCCTTTGCCCTCACCTTGGTGGTGATCCTGCTGGGCGAAATCCTGCCTAAGGCCCTGGGCACACGCATGGCTGTTTCCATCTCCCTAATCAGTGCCCCGGCCCTCGCCCTAATGGTGCGTTTAGGCACACCATTAATTCTGTTGCTGGAAACTTTGATGCCAGCCCTCACCGCCGAAAGTGAACTCACAACCGACGAAGAGGAAATTCGCCTACTGGCCAGGCTCGGTTCTCAAAAGGGTTTGATCGAAGCGGATGAGGCCGCGATGATCGCCAAGGTATTTCAATTAAACGACCTCACAGCAAGGGATTTAATGCTGCCAAGGGTGTCGGCCCCGAGTCTTAACGGCAATTGCCGCATCGAAGAGCTAAGGGACACCCTGTTAAGCCAGGAAGCGCCTTGGTGGGTGGTTTTAGGCGAAGAGGTGGATGAGGTTTTAGGGGTTGCAAGCCGCAATGAACTGCTTACCGCCTTGCTTCAAGGCCGCGGCAATGCCAGTGCTGCAAGCCTGTCGCAACCTGTGGAATTTGTGCCGGAAATGATCCGAGCTGATCGACTGCTCACCAGTTTTCGGCGCCGCAGCGATTCTGTTCGCGTGGTGGTGGATGAATTCGGTGCCTTTGTGGGTTTGATTGGTGCCGATGCAGTGCTGGCTGTATTAGCCGGCTGGTGGCGCCCACGCCATGAAGCCAGCGGCAGCAGATGACGCCCGAAAGATGACGCCCGAAAACCTTGCTGCCATCGCAACACCCCTCCAGCGTTGGCGTGCCCAACTGCAACTGAGTGGCCGCGAACAGGCCGTGCTTGGGCCCGAACTGAGGAGCTTGGATAAACAATTGCAGCGCTACAAGCAAGGGATCCTGCGGCTATCGGTGTTTGGCCGGGTTGGAGTGGGAAAAAGCAGCCTGCTCAATGCCCTACTAGGAGAAGCAATATTTGCCACCGATGTGGCCCATGGCTGCACCCGGGAACAAAAAACAGCCCCCTGGCCCCAGCAAATCCCTGGCTTGGGTTCCTTATTACTTATAGACACCCCAGGCATTGATGAAATTGCTGGCCCCGCCCGCCAACGGCTCGCCACCAAGGTGGCAAATGGCAGCGATTTGATCTTATTTGTGCTTGATGCCCATCTCACCAGCCCTGAATTAGAAGCACTACACCTATTGCGGCGCAGTGGCAAACCGCTATTTCTTGTGGCAAACGGGGCCGACCGTTGGAGCCCAGAGCAGCGCCACAGCCTCCAGCTTGCAATTAAACAGCGGGCGGGCAGGGAATTAGAGCTGGTTTGGGTTGCTGCTGCCCCCCGCCAGGCTGAACTGCTTGCCGATGGCAGGGTGCGCAGCAGGGAGCTTGCGCCCCAGGTGGAAGCCTTAAAAATTCAGTTGCTTGATTTTCTGCAAAGTTATGGACCATTGCTGTTAACGGTTAACAGCCTGCATCGGGCCGAGGGCTTTAGCCGTCATCTCTTGGAGCAGCGCCTTAAGCAAAG
Organism: Synechococcus sp. Lanier; assembly: GCA_002151525.1. Classification (GTDB taxonomy): domain Bacteria; phylum Cyanobacteriota; class Cyanobacteriia; order PCC-6307; family Cyanobiaceae; genus Synechococcus_D. The sequence goes on from MWMJ01000010.1 coordinate 20,275, forward strand.
ACAAAAAGCCGCCCAGAATCTGATCGGTCGTTTTGCCACCCTAAAAGCTGCTGGATTAGCTATTAATCCAATGGCAATGCTTGATCTTGCTGGCAGTGCAGCTGCTGATGGGGCCCTAGTGCTGCAGCTATGCCAGCTATACGAATTACCGCTCCAGAGCCCTCAAACCAAAAAGCTCTTGCAACACATCGGCCAGAACAGTGCCCTAGTGGGGGGAGTGCAGTGGGGTTTACAGGGTTTATTGAGTTTGCTCAAACAGCTGCTTTTGCTGGCCGCCCCAGCCAGTGGTGGGCTCAGCCTTGCCCCTGCGGCACCTGTTGCCCTAGCCCAAGTAGCCCTAGCTGTTCATGGCACCCGTAGAACAGGGCGCGAAACCACTAAACAGTTGCTGCTGGCAGCCCACCGCGGCCGCAGTAGACCAGCAGCCCTGTTGCGGCGACTTACACAACTGGAACCAAAGGCAAATAGCTGGCTTATGCAGCATCCCCCCTGGTCCCCCAGTCCGCTGCCGTGAGCAAAACGATTGCCCTGTTTGGCACCAGCGCCGATCCACCCACCGTTGGGCATCGAGCCGTGCTCGAAGGCCTAATCGAGCTATATCCGCTTGTTTGCACCTGGGCGAGCGAGAACCCCTTCAAGCAACACGGTGCTCCATTGGAAGTTCGCGCTGCCCTATTGGGGGCTGTGGTGCAGGAATTGTCTGCGAAACATCCGCCCAACAGTTTGCAATTGCGCCAGGATTTCAGCAGTAGCAGGGCTATTAACAGCTTGGAGATAGCTCGCGCCCAATTTCCAAGCCATGAAGCGGTAATGGTGGTGGGCAGCGATCTATTGGCTCAAATTCCCAGTTGGTATGCAGTTGAAAAATGGTTGCCCCAGTGCCAATTGGCTGTGGTTCCACGCTGCGGCTGGCCAGTGTTAGCAAGCCAATTGGCGCCACTTGAAAAACTAGGAGCGAAGCTCAGCCATCTGCCATTGCAGATTCCAGAATCCGCCAGCTCCAGTGTGCGGCGCCATCCCAACCCAGAACTGGTACCCGCCGCCCTCCTACCCCAACTGGTAGAGCAGAATCTGTATGGATTCACCGCTGCCGACCTTCCCTCCCCGTGCGGATCGCCCTGATCCAATGCAATCCCTTGATTGGGGATCTGGCCGGTAACCGCGCTGCATTGGCAACCCATTGCCTTGGGGCGATTGCTTCAGGAGCCAGCCTTGGCTTAGCGCCTGAATTAGTGCTTTGGGGGTATCCCCCTCGCGACCTGTTGCTGCGCTCAGCTTTGGTGGAGGAGCAGCAAAACCAACTCAATATTCTTGCCAGCAGCTTGCCCGCTGGGTTCAGCCTGTTAGCTGGGGTAGTTGAACCCGTTGCTGAGCATCTCTACAACGGAATGGCCCTGATTCAAAAAGATAAATGGCAGGTGGTAGCCCGCAAACAACTACTGCCTAACTACGACGTTTTTGATGAGCAGCGTTATTTTCTATGCGGTAATCAACCCTGCTGGATCAACATAAATGAACCAGAAACAAATGCTTCGCTGCGCTTAGGGCTCACCCTCTGCGAAGACCTTTGGGTAGATGAAAACCAAACCAACTGCAAACCAAATCCAATTACTGCATTAAAAAGCTTTAAGCCTCAGTTATTAATAAACCTCTCTGCTTCTCCCTACGGCCGCGGTAAACAAAAGCAGCGCTTAAAGCTGGCAGCAGCAGCAGCGGCGCAGTTGCAATGCCCAGTGATTTATGTGAATCAGGTGGGGGGCAACGACGAATTGATCTTTGATGGCAACAGTTTTGTGATGGCAACCTCTGGCGCCCTGGAACTGCAGCTTCCCTGCGCTCAAAGCTCAGTTCAATGCTGGGATAGCAACACAAGTGCCACAGGTAGTTATTTAGAGACAACGCCATCGCCAAACACCAGTTCAGAACTTGAGGAGCTTTGGCAGGTTTTGGTGTTGGGTTTGCGCGACTACGCCCATAAATGTGGATTTCGCACTGCTCTTTTGGGCCTTAGCGGCGGGATTGATTCCGCCCTGGTGGCATGTTTAGCGGTGGCCGCCCTGGGGGCTGCCCAGGTGCGCAGCCTGCTGATGCCCTCCCCCTACAGCTCCGAAGGTTCAGTGAGCGATGCTGAAGCTTTGGCAAATCGCCTTGGCATAGCTCACAGCTTGGTGCCCATTGAAACCCTTATGGATGCCTACAACCAGGGCCTAACCCCTGCCCTTGGTGGCGCCCCCCAGGGCATCAGCGCTGAAAATTTGCAATCGCGCATCCGCGGCACGCTTTTGATGGCGATAGCAAATCAAGAGGGTCAATTACTGCTGGCAACAGGCAATAAATCTGAGCTGGCGGTTGGTTATTGCACCCTTTATGGCGACATGAATGGGGGCTTGGCCGTAATTGGTGATCTATTTAAAACGGATGTTTTTGCCTTGGCCGAATGGCTAGATAGCCCCGCCAGCGCTAGGCAAAGAAAATTATCTGGCTTATCAAGTGAAGGCCCCCTGATCGGTGCAGAAATACTGGAAAAAGCGCCAAGCGCCGAATTGCGCCCTGATCAAAAAGACAGCGATTCCTTGCCCGATTACCCCTTGCTCGACCCCTTGCTACGGGAGCTGGTGGAAAACCATGCAAGCCCTGAACAGCTCATAAGTGCAGGCCAAAACAAAGCTCTCGTTAACCATGTGTGGCAACTGTTACGGCGGGCTGAGTTCAAACGCCGCCAAGCAGCACCGGTTTTAAAAGTGAGTAGCCGCTCCTTTGGCAGTGGTTGGCGCATGCCAATTGCCTCAGGTGGCTGAAATCTTTACTGGCGCACAGGCCAATAAGTAGCCAGGCTAAGGAGAGCAAAACCTCACCATGGCATCCATCAGCAGCATCGGCATCCCGCGGGAAATTAAGCGCGATGAAAAACGGGTTGCCCTTACCCCAGATGGAGTGAGGGAGCTGGTTTCTGTTGGTTTAGAAGTGCGCGTAGAACATGGCGCCGGTGCCGGCGCCGGCATCCACGACGAAGCATTTACCCAAGCTGGTGCCCAACTGGTGGATTGTGAAAACGCCTGGGCTGCCCATCTGGTTGTGAAAGTAAAAGAACCCCAGGAACAGGAATTTCAATATTTGCGCTCTGATCTAGTGCTGTTTACCTACCTGCACCTAGCTGCCTACCCAGCGGTGGGGAAAGCCCTGCTAAACGCTGGATGCACCTCAATTGCCTATGAAACGGTGCAACTCGAAGAAGGCAGCTTGCCCCTGTTAGCGCCCATGAGCGAAATTGCTGGGCGGCTAGCCACCCAGGCCGGGGCCTACCTATTGGAGAAACCCCATGGCGGCAGGGGGGTGCTTTTGGGTGGTTGCACCGGAGTAAAACCAGCGCGGGTGGTGGTTTTAGGGGCAGGCACCGTGGGTTGGAATGCGGCCCGCATAGCCGCGGCCATGGATGCAGAGGTGTTGCTTTTAGATCGATCCCCCCAACGGCTGCGCAGCCTTGAGGCCCACCGGCGCGGCAGGCTTGTGAGCTTGGTTAGCAGCCGCGGCCTCATTGAGCGGGTAGTACCCACCGCCGACCTCCTGATCGGAGCTGTTTTAACCCCAGGAGGCAGGGCGCCCACCTTGGTGGATGAACAGTTGGTGAAGCAAATGCGTCCGGGTTCAGTGATCGTGGATGTGGCAATTGATCAAGGCGGCTGCATTGCCACCAGCGAAGAAACCACCCACACCGAACCTGTGCTTGAAAAATTTGGCGTTCAGCACTACGCGGTTGGCAATATGCCAGGGGCTGTGCCATTCACTTCAACGGAAGCATTAGTAAGCGTTACCCTCCCTTATATTGTTACAATTGCAGGTAGAGGATTAAGCGAAGCAGTTACCGAAAGGCCTGAACTTTTGTCTGGGCTTAACACTATTGAAGGTTCTGTTTGCCATCCAGGTGTAGCTAAAGCACTTGGCTTAACTCCTAGGCACCCTATGGCTTGTTTGCGATAGGTAATGGCCTGTATAAACTTCCAGGGTTGATGCCCTCCCTTAGTGCTACCACTAAACCTGCTGCCTCGCAATAGGTTTCCACTTGCCATAGGGGTGCTTCAAGCGCTTCAAAACCCAAGGCAGCCGCAGACACATTCATTAAACTGCTGTTACTTTGCACCGCAATAACGGGGATACAACGTTTAATTGCCTCTAGAAGCGCTTCACCACCCATGGCAGCAGCAGGTACCACCACAGCGCCTACCTGATCGATCGAAAGTTCACCGCTTTGCCATGGATTAATGGCTGGTTGCAAATTAGGGGCGCGGCTCAAACCCACCAGCACACAAGGTAGAAACGTGTGGCCTAATTCTTCAGCGGCGGCGCGGGGATCTAATTCAGTTAATAGTGGTAGGGCGGCCAAGGCAGGGGCATGGGCGCAGGGAATACCTAGCTGGCGCACTAAAAGATGGCTAATTATTGCCTCTGCCCCTGCCAGGGCGTCTACACCAGCGCCACAGCGATAGGCCTGCAATTCGCTGCTATCGGGTTCATCTGGGAAACGGGCTACCACTGCAATGGCAGTGGCACCAGCCGCTTTTAGCTTTTCTCCCGCCTGCAACAAGCGATCTGGATGCTTCAGGCTGCCCCAACTGCTGCCACTGGAACCCTGGGAAAGGCTCACCCCAAGCGGGCCATCGCTGATCAACACCGGACCAATATCCAAGCCAAGGGTGGCGCGGGCCGCGTCTAGCACCTGTTGATGGCGCAACAATAAATTTGCTTCGATGGCAGCATCAAACAACACACCGATGCGCTGCCGTCTGCAGGGGCTTAAGCGCCAATCACCTCGAGCAAAACCATCAAGGGCCCAACCCTCCACGTAATGAATGCGTTGATCGCTCCAATAAAGCGAAGCGCCATTCAAAACATTGGGATGGCTGATCAAACACCCACTGGCTGCAGCTAATAAACGGGCCGCCGGCAGGGCATCCCCAGCAAATCCACCCTGCTCACAGGCGATACCGGTGGGAATTATCAACAAAGTTGGTAGGGGATTCATCAAACCAGCAAAACCGCCTCCAGCTGCAGCCATTGCAAATCAGCTCGTAATTCAGCTGCGGTAATCGCCCAGCGCAGGGGTTCCCCATGGGCACTGAGCGCATGCCTACACGCACCGGCTGGATCATTTAGCCATTGCTGCCGCGGCAATTCAAAGTCAACTTGGATCGCCATCAATTTGAGCTCAACTAATTTATTAGATTCATTATTGAATTGATTCACTTTTGATACTTACCAAACTGAGCTTCATATAGAGCATCTTCTTGGCATGCCAATAACTGCAAATCACTGCGGGGGTAGGCCACACACATCAAAGCAAAACCCTGATTTCGCAGTTCCTGTTTCACACCCATTGCATCGGGTTGATCAACGCTGCCTGCTTCTATGCGAGCTGCGCAGGTGGTGCATACCCCCGAACAGCAGGAGCTTGGCAAGGCTAAATCAGCCGCCTCTGCCGCCGAAAGCAGGGTTTGATCAGCGGCGCAATTAAAATTGTGCAACTGATCATTGATGCGGATAGATACCGCGAATACCTGGGCCATAGCTCGCCTTAGGGCATCAGATTGCCATCTTGCCGCAGGGGGTCCCACAGGCTTGGGTGAGGGGGCAGATATTCAGCGCTGGTGGGCCCGGGCGGTGCGGTTAGAACAAGGTCGAAACTAATTGAGAAACGAGTGTTATCACTGCAATTCTCAAGTACTGCATGGTCTAGGCGGGCGGGGAACAGAAGCAATAATCCAGCTTTGGCGGCAACATCATGGTGGGAAATACTAAGGGCTGCAGATGCTTCAAGGGGGCCTTGGCCACCAACTGCCATGCCAGGAATCAATTCATTAAGGGGATTTGGATTAAATAAACGCAGGGCTCCACAATTACCGCTGCCATTACCGCTTAAGTAATAAATAGCACTCAAATGGGCATTGGGATGGTGATGGCGGCCAATCAATTGACCAGGCTCACTAATCACAGGCCAACTGCGTTGAATATGCACACAAACGCTGCCAGGCTTAAATCCCAAGCCAAGCAAATAAACAGCCACTTGCCTATCAAGTTGCTCAACCAACCAAGCTGCATCCTGGCAGCGATGTATTTGATGGTGGCCATTTAAATCACCAGTCCATGCACAACCCGGCTCTGAGTTGCCTTCGGCGCTGCCCCGCATAACAAGAAATTGCTGCAGTAAACAGGCAGTGTTTATGGGATCAGGCTTAAGTTGAACAGCGGCTAACGCCACTGAAAACAAGTTATTTATCAGCGGTAATTGCTGTTCACCCACCTCAAGCCATTGCCGCTGCTCCGCCCACAACTTCAAGAATTTCCTGGGTAATTGCTGCCTGGCGCGCCTTGTTGTAGTCGAGGGTTAGAGACTTTGCTAAAGCCTTGGCATTATCACTTGCATTATTCATGGCAGTCATCCGGCTGGCCAATTCACTAGCAGAGGCTTCCTGCAAAGAGCGCAAGATTTGATTCTGCAAATACAATGGCAATAGTGAATCAAGCAACTCGCTGGGGCTTTGCTCAAAAACAATATCGGATTGTAATTTAGGTTGAGTATTAGCTGATGATGAGCGCTCTACCGAAAAAGAACCTTCCTTGGATGTTAGCCGGAAGATTTCATCATCAGGCTTTGCAATTCCCTGGGGGTCGAGGGGAAGAAGTGTTTGATAAACAGGGTTAGTGCTCACCAAATTAATGAACTTGGTGAAAATTAGCTCCACGCGATCGGTGCCACCGCCTAGGAATTCAGCAAGTAAAACCTGGGCAATTTCATTTGCCTCAGCTGCATTTGGAACCTGGTTTAGGCCAATGAAACTATTCACAATTGGATATTTTCGGTTGCGAAAATAAACATCAACCTTGCGGCCAATAGTAATTAGTGAAAGCTCATGACCGGCCGCCTTCAATTCGGCAAAACGTTGTTCGGTGCGTTTGATTATGTTTGCGTTGTAGCCACCGCACAAACCGCGGTCGCCTGTGATTGCCACCAATGTGATATGGCGAGGTTCACGGGTTTGCAATAAAGGGGTATCAGCCACCTCGAAACCCATGCGGGCTTGCAAACTTTCTAAAACCCGAGCCAAGCGATCAGCAAAGGGTCTAGTGCGCAATACCTGTTCTTGAGCCCTGCGCACTTTCGCCGCAGCCACTAAGCGCATTGCTTCTGTGATCTTGCGGGTGTTTTTAACCGAACTGATGCGGTCGCGTATCTCTTTAAGGTTGGCCATGTTTTAATCCTCAGGCTGCAACCATAAGGCCAGCCACAACTTCCTTGATCGCTGTTTTGAGCGTTGCTTCAGAGGCATCACTCAGTACTTTTTCAGTTTGCACTGCATTGATGTATTCAGGCTGGCTGCTCTTGAGATACTCGCGAAGTTCACGCACAAATTCAGCAACCTTTTCAACGGGCAGTTCATCCAGGTAACCCTTGGTGCCCGCATACACAATTGCCACCTGCTCAGCAAGAATCAGGGGGCTGAACTGGGGCTGTTTTAGCAATTCCCGCAGGCGCTTACCCCTGCCAAGTTGGGCTTGGGTAGCTGCATCCAAGTCGGAGGCAAACTGGGAGAAGGCCGCCAATTCATCGAATTGGGCGAGCTCTAATTTCAAGGTGCCGGCAATTTTCTTGATCGCCTTGGTTTGAGCTGCACCACCCACCCGGCTCACCGAGATACCAACGTTGATGGCTGGTCGCAAACCAGAGTTGAAAAGGTCTGAACTCAGGAACACCTGGCCATCGGTGATTGAAATCACGTTTGTTGGGATGTATGCAGACACATCGCCCGCCTGGGTTTCAATGATGGGAAGGGCGGTCATGCTGCCCTTGCCCATTGCATCAGACAACTTGGCAGCGCGCTCAAGCAAACGGCTGTGGCAATAGAAAACATCTCCTGGGTATGCTTCCCTGCCTGGGGGACGACGCAGCAATAGCGACATTTGGCGATAGGCCTGGGCCTGTTTTGTTAGGTCGTCGTAGATAACCAAGGTTGCTTTGCCCTGATACATGAAGTGCTCAGCAATGGCAGCTCCTGTGTAAGGGGCTAGATATTGCAGTGAAGCGGGTTCAGAAGCATTAGCCGCAACAATCACGGTGTAATCAAGGGCTCCCTTTTCGCGGAGTACATCCACAAGGTTTGCAACGGAGGCAGCCTTTTGACCAATTGCAACATAAACACAAACCACATCTTCACCCTTTTGGTTGATGATGGTGTCGATGGCGATAGCGCTCTTACCGGTTTGGCGGTCGCCGATTATCAATTCTCGTTGGCCCCTGCCGATGGGGATCATTGCATCGATGGCGGTGATCCCGGTTTGCATCGGTTCATGCACCGATTTGCGTTGAATAATTCCAGGGGCCATGGATTCAATCAAACGAGAGTCGCTAGTTGCTATCTCGCCCTTGCCATCCAGGGGTAAACCAAGGGGGTTAACAACCCTGCCCAACATCGCTTGGCCAACGGGCACTGAAGCGATTTTTCCCGTGGCCTTAACTGTGCCGCCCTCTTGGATACCAACCCCTTCCCCCATCAACACAACGCCAACGTTGTCGTCTTCCAAGTTGAGGGCCAAGCCTTCGGTGCCATCTTCAAAAACCACCAACTCACCGGCCATCACCTGTTCAAGGCCGTAGATGCGAGCGATGCCATCGCCAACTTGCAGCACGGTGCCAACATTGCTCACCGAAATAGATTTGTCGTAGTCCTCAATTTGCTGTTTGAGGATGGCGCTGATCTCGTCGGGACGGATGGAAACCATGGCAGGAAAGCGGTGTTAGGGGAGGAGAGGGAACGGGTAATTGAAAATCAGGCGGCCCGTGCCAGGGACAGGCCAAGACGCTTCACCTGACCAAGCAGGCTGGCATCTACTACCTGGGAGCCAAGTTGCACAACAAAACCACCAATCAAGGTGGGATCCACACTCAACTCAATATCCACTGAGTTGGTGCCGGCCATGGCCTTTACCTTCTCGGTGAGCTTGAGCTGCTGCTCTTTAGAAAGGGCAGTGGCGGAGATCACCTTGGCAAGGGTGATGCCCCGCAGCTCCCTGTAGAGCTCGAGAAAACGATTAAGCACGGCATCAAGAATGCCGATGCGCTGTCTATCAACCAACACTTTGAGCAGATTCAGCATGGAAGAGCTGATGCTGGCTCCAAACATTGCCACAAGGGCACTTTTTTTAGCATCCAGGGCCAACACGGGTGAGCGCATTGCCCCTTGCAGATCAGCGGAGCTGTGCCAAGCATCAAGCAATGCCTTTGCTTCAACAGCCAATGCGTCGGCAGCTCCGGCACCTTCACCCACTTGAAGCAGGGCGTCGGCATAGGGGGTAGCTAGGGAATTAAGTAGTGGCATGGTTCTATCCGAGTGCCTCGATGGAACGATCTATCAATTGAGCCCGCTTGGCGGCGGTGAGTTTTGCAGGTAGGGCCTCAATGGCCTTTTCCATGGCAGACCTGGCGGTTTCAAGCCTCAGAGCTTCCACAACCCTTGCAGCTTCAGCGCTCAAATTAGAAACTGCATCCTGTTTGATGCGGGCCATTTCCTCAATCGTGCGCCTTTCACTTTCTTCCCTAATGGCCATGGCCCTTTGCTTGCCATCGCTAATGATTTTTATTGCGGTGGCTTGGGCTTGAGAAAGTTCTAAACGACCTTCTTCAAGGGCTTTAGAAGCAATGATTAGGCGCTCTTCTGCATCCTTTAGATCGGCCAGGATCGATTCACGCCGGCGTTCCAGGATTCCTCCCAAAAAGCCCTTGAGAAACCACACCAAAACCGCAATCACAATGATCAGGTTGATGATGTTGGTATCAAAAATATCTGTGTTTAAGCCAAACCCTTCGGTGGCAAGCAACAGTAGGGAAGTAGTTGTCATCAGGCTGCAAGCAAGCGGTCAACTATCAACGACCCAAGCTTGATGGCTTGGGTATCGATGCCGGCAAAAGCCTCTGCTTTTTGGGCTTCGATTTGCACTCGCGATTTTTCCCGAGTGGCATTGGCATCTGCTTGGGCTAGGGCTAAGGCATCGCGAAAGAGGCGATCCACCTCCACTTCAGCCTCTTGAACCAAGGCTTGGGATTGCTTTCTGGCATCAACCAACTGGGCTTTTAATTCCAGTTCTAGGCGTTCTGCTTGAACAAGTTTTTCCTTTGCCTCAGCGCGGCTAGAGCTGATGTAGCCCTCCCGCTCTTCCACCGCCTTACCAACGGGTCGGAAAAACAGGGCGTTGAGAATAAAAGTGAGCAGCACCACTTGCACTGCCATCAAAGGCAGGGTGGCATCTAAATCAAACAGACCGCCCTTGGGGGCAGCTGCTTCGGCCAGCATTAGCCAGCTATGCATGGAACCGGAGGCGCTGGGACAGGGGAATGGTGCTTAGGGGGCGTTCAAACGCCCCCTGGGGCCAATGATCAGCCGGCGAATGGGTTCGCAAACAGAAGCACTAGCGAAACCACCAAGCCGTAGATGGTTAGAGCTTCCATGAAGGCCAAGGAAAGCAGCAGGGTGCCGCGGATTTTGCCTTCGGCTTCGGGCTGGCGGGCAATGCCCTCAACAGCACCACCGGCAGCGGTGCCCTGGCCAATACCAGGACCGATGGCACCAAGGCCGACAGCGAGACCAGCGGCCAATACGGACGCAGCGGAGGTGATGGAATCCATGGTGGAACAGATGGGGTGGTGCGCTAGAAGCGCGGGACTAACTGGGAAGCGATCCCTGCGACTGGGACGTTGGCCGGAGAGCTAACGGGTGCGGAAAAAACCGAACCTGCGCGCAGGAGGTCTAGCAGATCGTGGGTACGATCCTTAGTGATGCTCTTCGTGCACGGCTTCACCGATGTAATAAGCGGCGAGGGTGGCGAAGATCAAAGCTTGGATGGCACTGGTAAACAAACCTAGAAACATTGCTGGTAGGGGTACCACCAATGGCACAAGGAAAGCGAGAACAGCTACTACCAATTCGTCAGCAAGAATGTTGCCAAATAAACGGAAAGATAGTGATAAAGGTTTAGTAAAATCCTCAACAATCTTGAACGGAAGCATGATTGGAGTTGGTTCCACGTAGTACTCGAAGTAACGCAAACCCTTCCTGCTTAAACCAGCGTAGAAATATGCAAGGGAAACCAACAAAGCCAAGGCGATGGTGGTGTTGATATCGGCGGTTGGAGCACCCAATTCTCCACTGGGGAGATGAACGAGTTTCCAGGGGATTAAAGCCCCTCCCCAATTGCTTACAAAAATGAATAGGAACAGGGTGCCAATGAAAGGCAGCCAATCCCGGTAAGCCTTTTCGCCGATTTGATCTCTAGCCAAATCACGCAAGTAATCCCAGAGAAATTCCAGGAGGTTCTGCACACCGCGGGGGTCTCGCTCCATCTTGCGGGTACCCGCTACCACGAGGGCAAGCAGGGCACCAATAACAATCCAGGAACTGAGAAAAACCTGACCATGCAGGTTTAGTTGACCAACTTTCCAATAAAGGTGTTGACCAACCTCGAGTTCGGCAAGGGGGAGGTTAAAAGGCACCGGAACCTAGGCGTTTGAGGAGGGTGAAGGTGAGTTGGCAGCTGGCTTAACGATCCAGAGATCAAGGGCCGTACTGATAATCACCGCCGGCTTGTAGATCAGAAAACCGATCAGGGCCGGAAGGAGCTGCAAAAGGGGCCAGCGGGTGGAGAGCAGCACCAAAGTTACGGGTACGAGCAGCTGGACTTTGCCCACCTGCTTATTGGTTCCACCCAGCTTCTGCACCGATCGTGAGAGCAAAAACAGGTAAACCAAACCACCCATAGACCCGATGGCCACACTCAAGGCTGTGGGACCGTTGAATCGCCATCCAGCCACCAACACCGCTAGGGCAGAAAGCCCCAAAGTGAACAGCAGCAGGCGCTTTTGCAGGCTGCGATATTCAGCCATTGGATCAATTACTGGGCCGGTGACAAGCACTTCGCCAGGGGATGAAACAACGGGTGAGCTCGTAACCAAATCCTGCTCCAAAGGGGCAGGCAGAAGGGGCGATTCATCCCTACCGGAAAGCTGATAAAGAATCGAGTCCCGCAGAGATCCTCCCTCGGCCGAGGCAGATGGAGAGGATGCCGTTGACGACACGATCGTTACAGCGTCCAAGGCCCGCGGAATCTACCATGTGCCCTTAGTTTTCCAAGCCGAGCAAAAGCACTCCAGATCCCCATAGTTGGCGGGCAATTTCAGATATTTGGCTCGCCTCCCAGCCCAAATTGAGATTGGAAAGCCTTGTTGGCATTGCTGAGCTGGCTGCTAAACACTCCATAAAAGTGAGCTGCAACGGGCTCAAATTCAGGGGACGCAGCTCCTGATCCAAAAGAGTTGCTCCAGGCCAACCCCAAAGACAAGGGTTGCGCTCCAGGGTGGCTTGCCAAAGGAGTTCGTTGTTGTTCCAGGTTTGCCTTGGCAGCTGTTTGTTAGAGAGAAAAAACTCAAAATGGCTGATATCAGGATCGAGGGCTTCCATCAACAGCCATTGCTGCTCCTGGGGCAAGGCCTTGGCCCGCTCCAGCAATTCGCCCTCAAGTAGGCGCTTGGGATCCCATTGATCGGGATTACTGAAACCAAGGAAGGTGAGCTCAGCCCCCTCCACAAATCGCCAAAGCCCCTGCAGGTTGTAGCTGGTTTCTTGGGGGTGGAGATACATGTCAGCAAAATTTGCATCTGCGCTTGTGTCGATCAACCAACGCTGTTCGTGCCTTTGTTTAAGCCTGTTCTCAGCCGGCAAGTTCTGGAACAATTGCCTTCCCAAGCGCAAACCATCCCCATCGCTTTTTACCCCCAATAGGGCTAGCGAACGCTGAATTCGATGGATTTCCCAGCGGCCCCCATCTGCATACAAAAAAAGATGCAGCAATCCCCCTGGTGCCAGAAGGGGCGCTAGGGCCTTCAGTCCATTGAGGGGATTTTCGAGGTGATGCAGCACCCCAACACTGTTGATGTGTTCAAAGGGTCCCTCCCCCGCCAGATCCAGCAAACTGCGCTGTTCAAAGCGCACCTGAGCCAGGCCACCGGAACGACGCAATCTTTCACGGGCCACCTCAAGGGCACCACCGCTGATGTCAACGGCAAGGATTTCTGCCCCTGGATTGAGATGGGCGAGGTAGTCGGTGCTAACGCCCGTACCGCAGCCCGCATCAAGAATGCGCAGGGATTTACCAGCTGCTGGGGTTGTGCCGGTGCAATGGTTATGGGCAGCCCGATGGCACCAACG
>MWMJ01000011.1:0-30859 GCA_002151525.1 Synechococcus sp. Lanier
CTGGTGGCCACCGCCCATGGCAACGCCTTAGAAAATTTGTTGCGCAATCCAACCCTTTCCGACCTGGTAGGCGGCATTCAAGCTGTAACGCTTGGAGATGATGAAGCCCGCCGCAGGGGAAGCCGCAAGGCGGTTTTAGAGCGCTCTGCTGCCCCCACTTTTCCCCTCGCAGTGGAGATGCACAGCCGCAGCCGCTGGCTGGTGCACGCAGATGTGGCCGCCACCGTAGATCGCTTACTACGGGGTGATGCGGCCCAGCCTGAAATTCGAAGCGTGGATAGCCAGGGTTGCTTGAGGGTGGAGCAGCCCCTGCCGCGCCTGCTGTTGAGGCCGCCCAAGCCGGTTTTAAAGCCAATGTTGAAACCATTGCAGCCAACAACTGCACCCCTGCGGGTTTATTGCTGCGGCATTGCTCCGCGGCTGGTGTTGCAGGCGGCCCGCAGTCGCCATTGGCCTGTGCAATTGGCCGATGAACTTCCCCTTGCTGACGCGGTATTAGCCGGCAGGCAGCAATTGGGTTTGAACCCGGAGGTGCGGCGAGAGGCCCGCGATGGCGGAGTGCCAATCCATGTGATCAAGGCCAATAGTTTGACCCAGGTGCAACGGGCCCTAGAACGCTTATTGCGCCACCACGGTGCAAAGTTGACAGCTGAATAGCTGGGCTGTTTGGGCCAAGGGTTTGACGCTGGGTGGCCTTTTGTGGCTATATAAGAGCTCGTCAGGCAGTTATGGGCCTGATTCCGCTCCAATGGGTCGTCGCCAAGCGGTAAGGCAGCGGTTTTTGGTACCGCCATTCCTAGGTTCGAATCCTAGCGACCCAGTTTTTGGTTATTTTGCTGACTTTTTATTGGGGGGATCCCTGTGCTGATCACCGATTTCGACGGGGTGGTGATCGATGGCATGGCGGAATATTGGTGGGCTGCCAGGAGTTGCGCCCTGCGTTTGCTCCCCTCCCTCGAACCCCTGCCTGAGGCGATTCCAGCCTTATTCACAGCCCTGCGCCCGAGGGTTTTGGCTGGTTGGGAAATGCCGGTGCTGGCAGCTTTAGTGGCTGGAAAGGCACTACCCCAAGCCGATTTTCAGCGCAATTACAGCTCGGCTCTGCAGGCAAGCCTTGCCTTGCTTGGCTGGAAGCAGGCACAACTAACCCAATTGCTCGACCAGGTGCGGCAAGAGGCGATTGCAAGCAACCGAGAAGGTTGGCTGGCTAGGCATCGGGTTTACCCCTGGATGCAGGAGCGCTTGTGGCGTTTTCAGGAGGATGGTGAGCCTTGGCAGGTGCTTACAACTAAAAGTGCTGAATTCACCCGCGAGTTGTTGCAAGCCCATGGCTTGGAGCCGGCTGCCGTTTATGGCCGCGAACAGGGTCCTAAGCCCTCAGTTTTAAGGCGCTTGCTGGCTGAGCGGAATACGGGGCAGAGCGTTTGGAGATTCTTAGAGGATCGCCGCCTCACCCTCGAGGAGGTGTTGGAAACCCCTGGATTGGAGAAAGTGAGTTGCCTGCTGGTGAGCTGGGGCTACCTGCTGCCTGAAGACAAAGACAACCTACCGGCACGGATTGGGCTGCTCAACCCTGAAACCCTGGCGAAACCCCTAGACGATTGGCCCTGATTTGTTACAATACATTTGAACTAATCAGTTCTGCCCCTGCCGATCGATACACCGGGCGGCTTGGGTGGCACTTCTCTCCAGGTGGTTGCACGATGCTCGGATATTCCGGAGCTTTCTGTTTTCACCTGATTTAGCCACTTTTTCTTTGCTGCTGAGTAGCCCATGACCGCTGATTCGAAACCCCAAGCCAGCTCACCCACGGCTGGTTCCCTCCAAGTTGGTGCACCTTCCGCCGGGGAGCGAGAGAAAGCCCTAGGGCTTGTGTTGAACCAGATCGAGCGCAATTTCGGTAAAGGCTCGATCATGCGCTTGGGGGATGCTTCCCGCATGCGGGTTGAAACCATCTCCACTGGTGCCCTCACCCTTGATCTCGCCCTTGGTGGCGGCTATCCAAAGGGTCGGGTTGTGGAGGTTTACGGCCCGGAGAGTTCCGGCAAAACCACCCTCACCCTCCATGCCATTGCCGAGGTGCAGAAGCGGGGCGGGGTGGCTGCCTTTGTGGATGCTGAACACGCCCTCGATCCGATGTATGCGGCCTCCCTGGGGGTGGATATCGAAAATCTGTTGGTTTCCCAGCCAGACACTGGCGAAATGGCCCTTGAGATCGTTGATCAATTGGTGCGTTCCGCTGCCGTAGACATCGTGGTGGTGGACTCCGTGGCGGCCCTCACTCCAAGGGCTGAGATTGAGGGGGAAATGGGTGATCTGGCGGTGGGTAGTCAGGCCCGTTTGATGAGCCAAGCGATGCGAAAAATCACCGGCAATATCGGCAAATCCGGCTGCACTGTGATCTTCCTGAACCAGTTGCGCCAGAAGATCGGCATTGCCTATGGGAACCCTGAAACCACCACCGGTGGTAATGCTCTGAAGTTTTATGCCTCCGTGCGGCTTGATATCAGAAGGATTCAAACCCTCAAGCGGGGAACTGAGGAATATGGAATTCGCGCCAAGGTGAAAGTGGCAAAAAATAAGGTTGCACCGCCCTTTCGCATCGCTGAGTTCGACATCCTTTTTGGCCGCGGCATCAGCACCTTGGGCTGCCTACTCGACTTAGCGGAAGAAACCGGTGTGGTGATTCGCAAGGGTGCTTGGTATAGCTACGACGGAGACAACGTTGGCCAGGGTCGTGACAACACGATCACTTGGCTTGAGCAAAACCCTGAAGCCAAAGAAGTTATTGAAGTTAAAACCCGTCAGAAACTCACTGAGGGGGCGGATGTAACCGCTAATTCAATGAAACCTCTTGCTGTGGCTGCAGCAAAACGTAAGGAGGGATCTGAGCGGGCCGTTAGTGAAGATTCCAGCGGCTCTGCGGCCTTAGCCGAGGCGAGCTGAAGCGGCTGCGGGGATTTGCGCTTGCTTTCCAGAGCGCCTTTTGCTTTGGATGCTGCGCAGATGTTTGCTGAGGCGATCCAGTTCTTGGATTGCCTCAGCTCCCTCAAGTTTCACCAGCTCTACCCCGTGGCGCATCTCCATCCAGCTGATTCCACAATCAGAAACCAGAAACCGCACCGCATGGCCATCAAGTAGGTCGGCAACGAAGGAGGCGCCATGGCTGCCGTCATCACCGCAGGAGTAGCAACTGGCTGCAACACCCTCTTTCTTAAGGGTGTCGGCCAGGGCCCTCAGGCTGAGAACCAGATCTTTTACTAAGTCTTGGTACTGGGCGGATAAACGTAGGAACACAGTTAACAGCTGAGGTGGCTACATCCTAATGATTTCTTTTGATTTTGGGAGTGTAAATACCTAGTGGGTTTGCAATGTGTGGGGAACGGCACAGGCTCAACCATCGGATAGCTGCCACCAGCCAGCGGCTGGACCAATAAAACGTACGGTGATCCAGAGCAATGCCATGGCACCGATGCCAACCCAGGCGCCTTTGCTGGTGAGGCTTACAAACTCACGGGCCTGGTTTTGAGTTAGCGGTAGCCAGGCCACAATGCGGGGGGAGTCGTCTTTAGGCGCAGCCTTTTTGGTTTGCCTAGGGGGTAATCCCTGGCTGGAGCGACGGCGGGCTTCACCCATGGTTTTTGATCAGCTTATTTGCAGTGTGGCAGTGCAGCTAACAACTAGAGGGGCAATAGTCTTTCCAGTGGCTCGAAGGGCTCTAGCGCTTCCAATACCCTTTGGCCCCACCCCCTACCCCGCAATCTTCCATCCAGAATCGCCAGCCGCCCGGCTTCCCTAACGCGGAGCGGTGCAAGCCCCCTTTGCAATTTTTCGATCGCTTCCGGCAGTAACAGCTCCCTGAACCAATCCCTCCCCTGCTGCCGTAGGTCGTTTACCCGAGCTGCCGTGAGGGGATCCTCCAAACTTGCAATCGGCAGCAATCCCAAGATCAGTTGGCCTGGTGCAGGCAATTGCTGATGCTGGGCAAGCCACCAGCTCCAGCTACAGCAGATCACCCCATTGCTTTCCGGTGCTGTTTGCTCGTGGTCTACCCGCCTGCCGAATTCTGCCGCCAGAGCACTGGTAAGCCATTGCCGCAGGGGATTGTCGTCTACTAAAACCACCGAAAGTTCTGTTCTTCCCAGCACCAGCCGCCTACATTGGCTCAAAAGTTGCTCTGGAAATAAGGGGTCGTTTGGCAGCGCCTGCAGCCTTGGGGCATAGAGCGGTATGGCCGTTTGCCGTTCTGGCGTATGGAGTGGCACCAATACCGGTTCGCGTAGGCCAAGGTCTTGCAGCCTTTTGCCATGGGGCATCAAAGAACCCATCAAAATTGCCCCCCGCTGCAGCAACAAACCATTGAGGCTTTCCAGCGGTTTAAGCGGTTGGCGTTCCAAGCTCCATTGCAGCAGCTGCGGTTCGGTTATCGCCCAGCTGGTCCATTGCTGTGAATGGCTTTTGCACCAGTGTTGCCAAGGTTCAGGCAACCCCTCCACCCCTTGCAATAAAAGCCGTAAGGGAGCTTCCTGTTCAGCGGCAATTGCAACACTCGGGCTGCGGCCAATGGGGCGATTGAGCAATTGCCGGCTCAACCGTTCATGTAAAACCAACAGGGTTTGAGCTAGCTCCGGTTTAGCCCTGCCCAATTGATCCCAATCCTTTGGCGTTAAACGAATTGCTTGCCCTTGGCGCAGTAGTTCCTCCAATTCCTCTGCTTCAGCGCAAACCAATTGATATTCGCCAAGATTGCCGCTCCGCCAGATCTGTACTAATTCAGCTGGGCTAACCATCCATAACCCAGGTTCATGGGGTGGATTGATGCCCTGCCACAGGGGGCGACGCAGCCCCACCTCGGCTAGCAACATCAGTTCCCGTTGCAGTAAGCGCCGCTGTAAAGCTTCGCTTGCCACCAGCAGCACCGGATGGTTTGCCATCAACACCGGTAGGAGCAAGCCCAGCAGCCAGGGGCGATCCACCGTGGCACTCACTGGAAATAGGCTGTGGTCCCCCCGCCTCAGGCTGCGTGCCACCAAACGGGTGAGGGTTAGGTGATGGGGCCAGCTGGATCCACCACCCTGCTTAAGCAGTTGCTTTAAGCAAAGGTGGGCCTGGGCTTCCAGCATTCACACAATTTGAGCAGCGCAATCGTAGGAAGCTGCCCAATCGCACCCATTTTTATGGCCTCTTCTCCCTCAGCACCGTGCCAAAAATGACAGCAACCAAGTTCGATCCGGTGCAGCGGCTAAAAACTCTCCTTGCTGGCGCACCCATTGGTGTGGTGGGTTTGGGTTTGATGGGTGGTTCCCTTGCCCTTGATTTACGTGGGCTTGGCTTTGTGGTGAATGGCTGGGTGCATCGCCAAGCAACTGCTACCCGGGCCATGGAAAGGGGTTTGGTAGATGCGGTGGATATTTCCGCAGTTCATTTGCAAAACTGTGGCCTGGTGGTGTTAGCACTGCCTTTAGATCAATTGATTACCCCGAATGAAGCCCTGGTGCAGGCCATCCCCTCTGGGGCAGTAGTTACCGATATGGGATCGGTTAAGGCACCTGTTGCGGCAGCCCTTGCCCAGCGGTTGCCGCGTTTTGTGCCAAGCCATCCCATGGCGGGTACTGCAGCGGCAGGGGTGGAAGCTGGAGTGGCGGGACTATTCCAGGGACGCCCCTGGGTAATTAGCCCCTCAGGGCAAGAGGATTCCGTAGCCGTGGAGTTGGTGGAAGCACTGGCCTTGGCGCTTGGAGCGAAACCTGTGTATTGCGATGCCAAAGCGCATGATCAAGCAGTTGCTTTGATTTCCCACCTGCCGGTGCTAGCTGGAGCAGCTCTGCTGCAATCAGCTGCCACTGGGGGCCACCTGGCTCGGCAATTGGCCTCCAGTGGTTTTGCAGACACCACAAGGGTGGGTGGAGGCAACCCCCAGTTGGGTCGTTTAATTGCCCAATCAAATAGGGTTGCACTTATGGCCGCGCTTGATTCATACAACCAAGAACTCAAGTTGATAGGTCAATTAATTGAAGCTGAGAAGTGGGATCAATTGGAACAACATCTGAGCCGTGGCCAAGCCCTGCGGCCAGAATTTCTCTGAATTCAACCAATCAGCCCAGCTAATCCCCAGAAGCCAATAGTTGTTTCACTGCCATTTCCGCAGACAAACTCACCCCAGCGGTTCCCTCCCCGGGATAGATGCCATCACCGCAGAGCCAAAGGCGCTTTAAGGGTGTGCGGCTAGCAAGGCCAAATGGACCAAAATGCCTGGGCCGTTGACCTAAGCCCCCAACAAATCCATAGGGGCGCCCCGTCCAGCGGGCAAAACCCCTGGGGGTTGATAGTTCGCGTTGAATCCAATCATTAGGGCCAATCCCAAGCAACTGGCCTAGGGCTGCTTCTATGCCTAGTTGTGCTTTTTGTTTCTTGCTGGCATAGCAGCTGGGATCAAGGTCAAACCATTGTTTGGCGGGAGTGAACACACTGGCGATAACCGTGGCTTTGCCCCTCGGGGCGCGGCCATCACCATCACTGCTGATCGAAACAAAAACTGAACCAGGCTGTTGCCAATCGAGCTGAAAGTGGCCGGGGCAATCCTGCGGTAAGCATTGCCGCTCTACTGCGCCATAAAGCACCAAAGCACCTGATGGATCAGCAAAGCCTGCGAGCCGCTTGGCATAGAACTCAGGCAGTTGCTCCCCCAACAGACCCGGTAGGCACTGGGGTGGAAGGCTGCACACCACATGGGCGCTAGTTAGCTCAAATTTCTGCTTAGCGATGCTTTGACCGCTGATTTGCCAGGTGCCATCAATGAAACGCAATTTTTCAACGCGATGGCCGAGGCGCAACTCACCCGATTGGTTTGTGAGTGCTTGCTCTAAACCAGCGCTTAGGGCTTGCATTGAACCTTCAAGATGCCAAAGCCCCAGGGGTTCCTGGGCCATGTTGAGCACAGTTGCGCCATAAAGGGCAGCGGTGTTCTCAGCAGACTCTTGTGAATACAGGCGCAGCTGCAGATCTAAAAAGCGCCAGAGCCTGCGGTTGGCGTTGTTATTGGGGCAACCGCAAAGCCTGAGCAAATCAGCCACGCTGTTGCCGATAAAAAGCCCACTTGCCAGGCTGCCGGGGCCAACGGCCTTCAGCAGTTGCAGCAGATCCCAGCCGTTGCGTGGCGGCAGGATTGGTTGGCGGGAAGCAAAAGCCCAGTTGCAACGATGCAGCGCAGCACAAAGCTGCCAAAAGGCTTCACTGCCAGGGAATTGTTGTTTGCGTTCCAGTTGCCAGCGCTTGGGATCACGCCAGAGCATCACCGGCCGCTGGCCATCGTTTAGATCCACAACGCAGCCGGGATCAAGGGGGGCTGCATTTGGAAGTTTTACGCCGAGCTCACGAAAAAGCCTTTGGTGGCTACCTCCCAATTCAAGGCCAGCAACTTGGGTGGCACCAACGTCGAAGGTGAATGCTCCGCGCCTAAAAGTGCCGGCGCAACCACCAGTTTGGTTATGGGCTTCAAGTAGGAGCACCCGTGAGCCAGCTTTTGCTGCTAGGGCAGCAGCGGTGAGGCCAGCAATGCCGGCCCCAACTACCACCACATCCCAGGGGGATTGATTCAACCCAAGTATTCCTGACGCAATTTGGTTATCCGCTGCACCAGCTCTTCTCGCTTGGAGCTGGTGCGCAGGTTGCCCCAGCTCCAGCTACCCACCACAACTAAACCAAGAAGCTCCAGCAACCCTGGCACCACAGGTAAAAGATTGATGGTGTCGAGCACGCCCTTGATCAACACCTGAGCCACGATCACGGCCACCAAGATGCCAATGGATTTACCGATGCGACCCATCTGGGCCCAATTAACGCCATCAAGAGCGTTATTTACCTTGCCGAGCACATCGCTATAGCGCTCTTTGAAATCAGCGGCGGCACCGCTTAAATCCCCAATAGGATTGGAGTTTTCAGCTGTGCTGCTGTCCACTGGCTGAGCGTCGATGTTCACTTCGCTGGGCTCCGTCATGGACTTTTTGGAATGGATGCTGGGGTCAAGTTATCGAGAACTTCGTGGTTTAACCAGGTGTGCTTCTACTCCATGGGCATTGGCTGATTGTTTGGGACAATTGGATTAGCTAGGTGCCTTTGGCACCAATAACTGCAGCGATGCTTCCGCTCAACACTAGTGAAATCAGTTTGTGCCCAGATGAGATCGCACGCTTTTCCAGGCATTTGATCCTGCCTGAGGTGGGCATGGAGGGTCAAAAGCGCCTGAAGGCCGCTTCTGTGTTGTGTGTGGGTACGGGGGGATTGGGCTCACCGCTACTGCTTTATTTGGCTGCTGCGGGGGTGGGGCGTTTAGGGATTGTTGATTTTGATGTGGTGGATCACAGCAATCTGCAAAGGCAGGTGATCCATGGAACCAGTTGGGTTGGAAAACCAAAAATTGAATCGGCAAAACATCGAATTCATGAAATCAATCCCCACTGCCAAGTTGACCTATATGAAACCGCATTAACTAGTGAAAATGCCCTGGAGATAATGAAGCCATACGACATTATTTGCGACGGCACTGATAATTTCCCCACCCGTTATCTTGTTAATGATGCCTGTGTGCTTTTAGGTAAGCCAAATGTTTATGGCTCCATCTTCCGTTTCGAAGGCCAGGCAACGGTATTTAACCTGGAGCCAGGTTGCCCTAACTATCGAGATCTTTTCCCCGAGCCACCACCTCCAGGCATGGTGCCCTCCTGCGCTGAAGGGGGAGTAGTTGGTGTTTTACCTGGAATTATCGGTGTAATCCAAGCCACTGAAACTGTTAAAATTATCACCGGGATTGGTACCACATTAAGCGGCAGATTATTGCTATTTGATGCCCTTGCGATGAAGTTTAGAGAACTTAAGTTGCGTCCCGCTAAGGAGCGACCCGTGATTGAAAAATTGATTGATTATCAGATGTTTTGCGGCGTTGGAGGCAGTGCCCCTGGCCAAGAGGAATCCGGTTCTGTGGCAAGCATAAGTGTTGTAGATCTCAAGGCACTATTAGATAGTGGCGCTGAAGACATATTGCTATTGGATGTGCGCAATCCTCCGGAAGCTCAGATTGCAGTAATCGCTGGTGCTGTTTTAGTGCCTTTGGATTCCATTGAAGATGGCACTGCCATTGAGCGTGTGCAAGAAATGAGCAGGGGTAAGCGCTTATTTGTGCATTGCAAGTTGGGAGGTCGCAGCGCTAAGGCCTTGATCGCTTTAGCACGCAATGGCATTGAGGGCACCAATATCAGCGGTGGCATTGATGCCTGGAGCCAGGAGATTGATCCCTCAGTGCAGCGTTATTGATTACTTAATTGATTACTGAGCTGGATTCTCGCTATTAGTGGGTTGCCGAATGCTCTTAACCAATGGCTGCCCTGGCGCTGCCCCTGCGCCTCTGGCCCTATTTCGGTAAGCAACGCCCCAAGGTTTTGCTAGCCATTTTGGCTGTATTGCCCGATCCCCTTTTGATGGTGGGGATCCCAGTGTTGTTGCAACTGGTGATCGATAGGGCAATTACCCCTGGGGAACCAGCCAGGGCCATACCCCTATTGGTGTTGCCCTGTTTGTGGTTGTTGTTAGCGGTTGGCTGCAATGGTTTGCAGGTGAGACTATTTGCTGCCCTTGGTGGTGAACTGGGCAATGATTTTAGGGAACATTTATTTCAACAACTGCTGGAGTTAAAGGCTTCTGGAGAAAGAGGTTTGGAAGGGGAGGAACAGGCCCTGTTGGCCCAACAGATCCCCACTATCGAAAACGTAGTGGTGGTGCAATTCCCCTTATATATCTGGACCCTGGCGCAACTTTTGCTCAGCGTGTTGTTGCTATTCCGGATCAGTTGGCGGCTTGCCCTTGTGGCGGTGGTGCTCACTCCCCTCCTTCTATTGAGCCAAGTGGCTTTTACCCCTGCCCTGGCCCGCAGTGAGGAGGGAAGGGTTGCAAAAGCTGCCCTGTTGCTGGAATTTGCAATGGAACGGCTGCGCAGCCGTGAATTGGTTGATTTATTTGGCCTAGGCCAGGCCACCCGGATGGAATTTGGCAAACGTAACCACGCCCTGAAGCGCAAGGGTTTGCAGGTGGGCACTGTTTCGGGATTGCAAAATGCTGCCCTCACTGCTTCTGCTTTGCTCACTTTGGTGAGTGTGTTTGCTTTGGGCACATGGTTGGTGCTGAATAAACAACTAAGTGTTGGCCAATTGGTGGCTGCCCTTGGGATTGCAACGGCCCTCGTTAGTGGCATGTGGCAGTTGGGTCCCCTTTTGCTGCCCCTGCAAGCGGCCAGCACCGCTTTGGATTTACTCGAGCACAAAATACCCAATAGGCATGGGCTGATAGAAAAAGAGCAAGCGCTTTTAGTTCCTCCGCCTTTACGAATCGGCCTTGAATTAAATCAAATCCAATATCGCTATGCCGAGGGTGGCGGCCTTGTGGATTTTTGTTTACAGATCCCAGCTGGCAGCTCCCTTGCCCTGGTGGGCCCAAGCGGTGGCGGAAAGAGCACGGTGCTGAAAATGTTGCTGCGGCAATTGCATCCCCAGGGAGGTGATCTATTGGTGGATGGTTTGCCGCTAGCTAGTTTCAACCGGGAGCAATGGTTGAAACAGGTGGCCTTAGTGCCGCAAGAACCAGTGCTTTTCAATCTTACGATCGCAGAAAATATTCAACTGGGCCGCCTTGATGCCAGCAGCGCTGAGGTAACTGCAGCTGCCTATGCGGCTGAATTGGGTAGTTTTATCGAAGCATTACCCCAAGGTTTAAATACGCCTGTGGGTAGCGATGGTGGCAGATTGTCTGGTGGGCAACGCCAACGCATTGCCATTGCCAGGGCAATTCTGAGGAATCCGCATTTATTGCTCTTAGATGAGGCCACTAGTGCTTTAGATCCAGCAACGGAACAAGCGATTAATGCAACCCTTGCCCGCTTGGGGGAAGGGCGCACGGTGGTGTCTGTTTTGCATCGTTTGCGCGCCGCTGCAACCATGGACCAGGTGGCTGTAATTGCAGCCGGCAGGGTGGTGGAACAGGGTTCACACCATGGCCTGCTGGCAGCAGGTGGGATTTATGCCTCTTTTTGGCATCGCCAGATGGGCGGTTTTGACCTGCGGGCCGGCCAACGGGTGCGAATTACCCCGGCAAGGTTGGCTTCTATTCCCTTATTTGAAGGGGTGGAGCCCTCTTTATTGGAGTGGCTTGCCTCCGAATTTGTGAGCGATCGGGTGCGTCCTGGGGAAGAGGTTTTTCGAGAGGGGGATGCCCCCGATAGTTTTTATGTGGTGGTGGCAGGCACCCTAGAGATGTTGCAGGCTGATCTTTGGGGTGGAAGTCCTGTGAAGCAGGGGGTGCTTGAGGAGGGGGACTTCTTTGGTGATGCAGGCTTGTTGGAAGATCAACCGCGCAGCGTAACTGTGAGGGCCAGGGGAGATGGATTGCTGTTGCGCTTGGATCGGGATAGGTTTTTAGATTTACTTGAGAAGGATCCGGATTACAGGCGCTTTTTTCTTCACTCAGCCCGTGCTAATGTTTAATTGCCCGTTCTAATATTTAATTAGGATACTTAATTAAATTAAATGGCCATTAATCTTTTGCGTTTGCTTCCTGCGATTTGCTTGGGATTGTATTCTTCCGCGGTGCAAGCGCAGCAGGATGTGCGCATTGTTGAAGATGTTAATTATATGAAAGTTGTTAATTCCTCCAATGCTAAAGAAGTTGATCGCAGGCGACTTGATTTGTATATTCCATCAAAATCTAAATGTTTTCCTACGTTGCTGTCTGTTCATGGAGGGGGGCTAATGAAAGGGGATAAAAGTGAAGACGCGAAAAAAGGTAAATTGTTTGCTTCTTCTGGAATTGCTGCCGCTGTAATTAACTACCGTCTTACGCCGGAGGTTTCTCATCCAGCCCATGTGGAAGACGTGGCGGCTGCTTTCGCTTGGACAAAAAAGAATATATCTAGCTATGGTGGAGATCCAAGCTTAGTTTATATTATAGGTCACTCAGCTGGCGCTTATCTTATTACTCTTCTAGCACTTAATGGCGCCTATTTGGCTAAGCATGATCTTAAGTTGAATGCAATAAGTGGGGCTATCCCCGTGAGTGCTTTTCATGATATTGATTTGGTTGCTCCCAATAGACCTATATATATTTGGGGCGAGGATCCGAAGTTTTGGGAAAGCGCTTCTACCACTCCTAAGTTTTGGGGCAGAACCTCCTTCCCTAAGATGCCTTGGTTGGCAATTCTTGCCGATGGTGATGAAGAATGGAGGCGAGATCAGAATTATCGATTTGTAGCAAATCTCAAAAATGTTGGCTTTGTTGATGTGAGCTTGATGGATATCAAGAATCGAGATCACAATTCAATATGGGATAAAATCTCTGATGGGGACGAAGTTTCAAGTCTTATTATTAACTTTGTTTCTAAGCATGCGTCAAGTGTGGGTGGCGGAGGTTGTAAATCAAAAAAATAATATCTAGTTATTAATTGCTCGGTTGTTAGTAATCAACACCACGTTTGAGGTCTATTCCTCTTTCGGCGTAATGTTTATGGCATACCATTTCAGAGTGAACGCTAGCCAGATCAAAATAGGCGGGGGGGTGTTTGCAGCGGCCAGTAATTATTACTTCAGTGTCGCGCGGTTTGCGCAGCAGGGTTTGCATTATTGGCTCCACAGGTAATAATTCTAGGTCTACGGTTGGATTCAGTTCATCGAGAATTACGGTTTTATAAAGGCCGCTAGCGATAGCGGCTCTGGCGATTTCCCAAGCTCTCTCTGCTTCTACGTAGTCGATTGGTTGCTGTTGGCCGCGCCAAACAATTGCATCTCTACCGGAGCGTAAGTGGTCAACTAAATGGGGATAGCTTTCCCGAAGTGCTGCGATTGCGCTGTCTTCGGTGTAACCACTGCCCCCCTTAAGCCATTGCAAAATTAATACCCTATGGCTCTTGTCTTGGCTGATGCCTTTGCCGATTGCCTGCAATGCTTTGCCGAGGGCACTGGTGGATTTCCCTTTGCCTTCCCCGGTGTAAATCTCAATCCCTTCAACACCAAGATCAGCGGCGGATGGATGTTGATGGGCGCGCATTTCCGAATGCAGATCCGCCAGGTTTACCAGTGCACGCGGTGCACCCCTGCCGGTGGCAATCACTTCAAGGCCAGCTGGTTTTTCCGCAAGGGTGCGCACAACTTCCTGTTCATCGAGTAGGCCAAGATCAAGCACAGGATTTAGTTCATCGAGCACCACCACTGAATAAAGAGCGCTGGCAATGGCGCCACGGGCAATATCCCAACCCCGCTGGGCTTCTTGGCGATCAAAACGGGTTACTTCATCGGCATTGAAATAATCGGCCCGGCCGGTGCGCACTTGATCAATTAAATGGGGGAAGCCCTGTTGCAGCGCTTCGATTGCGGCATCTTCTGCATAGGTTCTGCCCGGCCCTTTAAGGAAACGAATCAATAAAACCCGGGTGCGTTTCTTTTCGCAAATCCCAAGACCAATGGTGCGTAACACCACGCCAAGGGCAGCTTGGCTTTTGCCCTTGCCATCGCCATCGTAAACATGTAATTGACCATGGTTGCGTTCATCGCTACCCGCTGCGGTGCGGATGCCGATGCCACCACCACTTGAGCTAGTCATTGCTCGATTGTAACGAGACGGGATAACTTGGGGTTAGCTCTTTGGTAGTTCGATTTCAGCCCATCCATTAGTGGAAAGCCTTGCGGCCCCAAGGCAAGCACAACTGCTCGCCTTGCGTAATTGGTTGGGCCAGCAACCAGCTGTATTAGTTGCCTATTCCGGCGGTGTAGATAGCACCTTGGTGGCGGCCCTCGCGGCTGAACAGTTGGAAGAAAAGGCCGTGGCTGTTACTGGTGTGTCGCCCGCTTTAGCGCCAAATCTGTTGGAGGAAGCCCGCTGGCAGGCGAGCTGGCTTGGATTGCGCCACCGCGAAATTGAAAGCCAAGAATTGCAGGAGCCCGGTTACAGCAGCAACCCTGAAAACCGTTGCTACTACTGCAAAAGAGAGCTGCATAGCCTTTTGGCTCAGCTGGCTGGGGGCGCCTTGGTGCTGGATGGGGTTAACCAAGACGATCAAGGCGACTATCGACCTGGCCTGCAGGCGGCAGCAGAAAAGGGGGTGGCGTCGCCCCTATTGCAATTTGGTATTGATAAGCAAGGGGTTCGCCAGATATCCCGCGCCCTGGGCTTTCCCTGGTGGGATAAACCAGCCCAGCCATGCCTTGCTTCCCGTTTCCCCTATGGAGAACCGGTGAGTGCAAGCAGGTTGCAACGGGTTGCAAAAGGCGAGGATTTATTGCGTCAATTTGGTTTTAGTCAGTTGAGGCTGCGCTGCCAAGGGGATACAGCGCGGCTGGAGGTGCAAACCGATGAATTTGAATTGCTTTTAAAACACAAACAGCGCCAAGAACTGGTGGAACAGTTCCTGGCGCTGGGTTTTACAGCCGTGAGTGTAGATCTAGAGGGATTGGTGAGTGGCAAACTCAACCGCTCCCTGATCAAATAAGCACTGGTTCCCTCTGGCTATCAGCGATGGCTGATGGGGTTCGCCGCCTGAAACTTCTGAGGCTTTGGCGGGTTGAGCCCAGTTCTTCACTCAGCACCGCACATGCCTTCTCAGGCATTGTGTGATCGCCGCAGGTGAACACATCAACTGCTGCATAGCCTGATTCAGGCCAGGTGTGAATGGAGATATGGGATTCAGCCAGTAGGGCTAATCCAGTAACTCCTTGGGGTTCGAACCGGTGGGTGATCAAATTCAGGAGGGTGGCGCCAGCCCGCTTCGCTGCTGAGGTGATGGCGCTCCTGAGAAAAGCTTCGTCGTCGAGCCGGCTGGAATCGCAGTTATACAGCTCGAGAATGCAGTGTTTGCCCACCATGTCCGTTGGGACATTTTCAACTGGGGGAGCAAGGGGGGTGGAACGTCCTGGATCTGGGTGCAAACAGGAAGGGGCTTTAGCCATTGAATCCGGCAAAACAGCTCCTAATCTTAGCGCTACCCAGTGGCCTTTCAGCTTTTGAAAATGAAAATAATTCGGCAAACAAGAATTCGGCAAACAAGATTTCAAAAAGGAAGAATTCAGCAGGCAGGTGGATTAACCGTGGGGGAGCTGCTGCTGGTGCTGTTGGTGGTTGCAGTAGCGGTTGGGGGTACCTCGCTATTTCTATTGAAGTTTTCTGGTTCCAGCAAAGCCCCTACCCCTCCGCCAGCAGTGAACCGCCCTCCACAGTGATCAGTTGGGCCCTATGGCGCCACTCCTCTACACAGCTATGGAGGTGGGTGGCGCTCACAAGGCATTGATGGCCCTCGCCAATCGCTTCCAATAGCAGCTGTTGGCGGCTGGGATCCAATTCGGCCAAAACGTCGTCTAGCAGGAGAATTGGCGCGCAACCACTGCATTGCTTTACAAGTTCCAATTCCGCCAATTTCAAGGCCAAAACTAAGCAGCGCTGTTGGCCGGCAGAGCCCAAACGTTTGGCCGGTTCTCCGTCTAGCAGTAAGGCAATGTCATCCCTTTGGGGGCCCACACTGCAAACACCCAAACGCAATTCCTGATCCCTTTGGTTTTGCAGTTGGCAAAGTAGGGATGCTTGCCAGATGCTTTCTTGTTCTGGTTCCTCGAGCTGGGTGCCAGCTAAATACTTCAATTGCAGCAGCTCCCTGCCGCCACTAAGTTTTTCTTGCCATGGGGCGGCCAGCGGTTCCAGGCGCCGCAGCATTCGATGGCGGCGGCGGTGGAGTCGCACCCCCACTGCGGCGAGTTGCTGGTCGAAGGCATCAAGCAATTCTGCTTGGGCATTTAAGCTGCGCCGCAATAACTGACTACGCTGCCGCAGCAAGCGGCCATGGCGGCTGAGCAACTCGCCATAAACCGGTTCCAACTGCATCACAACACGATCCAGCCAACTGCGCCGCAGGGCTGGTTCTCCCCGCACTAGATCGAGATCTAGGGCACTAAAGCCCACACAGCGCAATGGGCCGAGTAAATCAATTTGGCGTTCAAGTGCTTTGCCGTTACGTTGGGCCCGGCGGCCCCCTTGGCTGCGTAATTCCAACACCAATTCATCTTTGCCATCAGGGCCGGCGAGGCCCCTGATCACGCTTGATTTGGCTCCCCTTTGTATTAAATCGCGATCACTGTTGCAGCGATGGGAGCGCAAACTAGCGAGGATTTCCACTGCCTCAAGCAGGTTGGATTTGCCTTCACCGTTTTGGCCTAGCACCAATAGCCGCGGTGAATCGAGCGCCAATTTCAGGCTGCTGTAGTTGCGAAAACTACTGAGCTCCAGGCGGTGGAGAAGGATGGGGCCTAGGCGGTATTGCAGCTAAGCTAAGCAATGAAGGGCATGTAGCTCAGTTGGATAGAGCGTCAGATTCCGGTTCTGAATGTCGGGGGTTCGAGTCCCTCCATGCTCGTTTTTTCCCTTTCACCCGCTTGTTTCAGATCCAATCCCATGGCGCGAATGCCGTTGGGATCTGAAATGAAGCCATAGGTTTCAAGTACAGGTATCAACTCCTCACCGGCGGCAAGGGAAATACTGCAACCGGGCCATTGTTTACGCATGCGATTTAGGGCCGCATAAACCAATACCTCAAGCAACTTTTGCTTTTCTGGTTCATCCGGCAACACCACCAAATCCCAGAGGTTTGCATTAAGGGCCTCATCACTGGTAACCCGTAAAAACCCCACCAATTGGTTTGCTTTATGGAGCCTCATAGACCAAGCACTGCGCTCAAGGGCAAGGGCCACGCGACTATCGCTGCGGTTTGGAGCGCCACAACTTTGCAAAAGCCTATTTACCTCGGGTGCGGCGGTTGGCAATGGTTCCCATTGGAGCTGGTAACCCTCGGGTAATTGAGGTGCAACGTTAGCGCTGCGGAAATAGGGCATCATTTATTTAGGGCTCAGCCGGTGTTGCGCAAACCGGCGGCAATGCCATTGATTGTTAGTAGGGCACCCCGCAAAAGTTCACTGCGGCTGTAGGTGCGGTTATCGGTTGCTTCCGATTCATTCATGGGTGGTTGACGGTGCTGATTGCGCAACCGCCGCAATAGGGCTACCTGCAGGAAACCTAGGGGAACAATTGTGCGGTTGCGCAGCTCTACGGATTGCTGCAAACCGGGATCACCATCGAGCAAGCGGCGATGGCCAGAAATCTCTAAAACAAACTCCTTAGTGAGTTGATATTCATTGGAAATTTGCTCAAAAATTGATTCAAATGCCTCGCGGCTTTCGGGGCTGCCAAGGGCTTGTACATAGTGATGGGCAAGATCTAAATCAACCTTGGCTAGGGTCATCTCCACCTTGGAGATCAACATGCGGAAAAAGGGCCAGCGCTGATATAAAACCCGCAGCATTTCCATCTGAGCTGGATCGTTATCTAGCTCATCGCGAATGGCAGCGCCAACCCCAAACCAACTCGGCAGGAGGAAGCGGCTTTGGGTCCAGCCGAATACCCATGGAATCGCCCGAAGGGCGGAAAGGTCGCGGCCGCCCCGCTTGCGGCGCGCTGGCCTTGAACTGATCTGTAATTTACTTATTTCTTCAATCGGAGTTACCTGTTCAAAGAAATCAACCAGATCTGGATTTTCATGTACTAGCGCTCGATAATGGCGGCGGGAACATATGGCTAGCCGCTCCATTAACTGATTCCAGCTTTCAGTTTCATCTAAATCAGTTCCCAATAAACTGTTTTGTAAAACTGCCGTGGTAACGGTTTCAAGGTTATAGAGAGCCAGTTCCGGTAACGCGTATTTAGATGCTAGAACTTCGCCCTGTTCAGTAATTTTTATTCGGCCGCTTAAGGTGCCGCTGGGTTGGGCTAAAATTGCCTGATAGGCAGGGCCGCCGCCCCGGCTAACGGAGCCGCCGCGGCCATGGAAAATCCTGAGGCCCACCTGATGGCTACTGCACAAACTTTGTAAAGACATTTGAGCGCGATGAATTTCCCAATTACTTGAAAGAAAGCCAGAATCTTTATTGCTATCGGAATAGCCCAGCATCACTTCTTGCAGGGGTACTTCCTCATGTTGCAATAAACGTTGGTAGAAGGGAGTTTTAAATAGTGCTGCCATTACCCCTGATGCGCAGCGCAGATCTTCCACCGTTTCAAATAGGGGAACCACCTGTAGGCGCGTGCTGCCCTCCACCGGATCAACCAAGCCGGCTTCTTTGGCCAGCAACAACACCTCCAGCAGATCCGACTGGCTATGGCACATTGAAATTACATAGGTGCGACAGATGCGATTGCCAAATTCCTGTTGCAATCGCTCCAACATTCGAAACACTGCGAATGTTTCTGCGGTGGCGGCACTCCAATGGGGACCGGTTGGAATCAGGGGCCTGCGGGTTTGGAGCTCCTGCAGCAACCACTGCACCCTCTGGGCCTCATCCATGGCGTCGTAGGTGATTGGCAGTTGTAAATAACAGCTCAACTCTGTTAGAGCTTCACTGTGGCGACTGCTCTCTTGACGAATATCAAGGGATGCCAATGTGAAACCAAATATTTGTACTTGGCTTAATAAACGTTGTAATGGTTCGCAGCTAAGTTGAGTGCCCTGCAGGCTGGTGCGGATTAATTCCAGATCACTGCGGAAATCTAAATAGGAGCGGTAATGCAGTTCTGGTGTAACACCAAGGTTGCCAATGGCAGGTGCTGGTTCATTGTTTTCGCTGGGTGCCTCCCAACCAGCCTCTGCCAATAGGCCATTGCGGTGTTGAGTGAGTTTTAGCCGCTCGAGGATGTAGCAGAGTTTTAGCCTGTATGGTTCAAGTCGATAGCGGGCTGCCAGTCTTTCATAGATATCTGGAAAACGCAGGCGATCCATTTCTAAAGATTCAAGTAAGGCGCCGCTTACCTGGCTCCATTGCATTGAGATACTGAGTTGATCTTTAAGTTGTGCCACTGCTAATATGTAGCGCTCCAACATCAACCTGCGTTGGAAGCAGGCGGTGCGCCAAGTTATATCTGGTGTAACCGATGGGTTCCCATCTCGATCGGAGCCCACCCAGGAACCAAAGGTGCAAAATCCATCCTCTGGCGGAGTTACATTTGGGTAGCTAAGGGCTAGGGCTTTGCGAATTCTTTCATTCAATAATGGCATCGCTTGGAATAATACCTGCTGGAAATAATGCAGGGCATAATCAACTTCATCTAATACTGATGGTTTGAATTGATGCAATTCATCAGTGCGCCACCAAAGCCTTATCTCTTCCTCTAATTGTTGGCGCAGTACCTGGCGATCTTCAATCGGGCCAAAGCCGCGGTCGCAACCCTCTAATTTTTGGATCAGATTTGCAACTCGCCGTTGTTTATGGCGCACCGTGTGGCGAACGATTTCGGTGGGATGGGCGGTGAATACCAAGCGCACATCAAGGTCGCGCAGCAGGGGTTCCAATAGTCCCGGCGGTACGTTTAAACTGCGCAAACGTCGAAATAAACGCTGAAAAGTAGCGGGTTCATCATGGCTTGCTAAATGGGGCGTGAAGGGATTTTCAAGGGGGTCGTTATCCTCTTCGCCATGGGCCATTGTTGCTAAATATCTATCTTCTTCGATGTGTTGTTCGAGGATATTTACCAATTGGAAATATAGAGAAAATGCCCTAGCTGCAGCGATGGCTTCAGCTAGATCCATCTCCACGATTAAACGGATAATTTCTTTTGATGTTTCCTCTTCATCACAAAGTTGCTTGAGTTTTAGTAGGCGTTCCGCTTGATCAGGGGGGCATTCACTGCGCAAAACCGTGCGCCAGAGGTCTTCCACCAGTTCAAGCCGTTCAGCTAACTGCCTCAGGGTGCGGCGGCCCATCAAAATATCTGAACTGGGCAGCGTCTGCCGCATGGGCGAAGCCTTGAGGGAGGAGGAGTCGTTGATCATCCCAAATAACCATCGTTATTGGCGGCTTTAAGCGATACCCCTTGCTCTTTCTCTTCCTTTTCCATTGCCTGGGCACCGGCGCCAACTATTGCACTAACGCTTTCACCCGCCTGGAATTTCTCTAGCCAAACCATGGCTGTGTTGCCGTTTAGTAGAAGGCCATCAAGGGGACTTAGCAGCGGCAGAAAGGGGGCAGCTGCGGGCCAACTGCGCAACTGCGCCAATTGATTTAGAAGCCACTCACGGGCATTAATTTCTGCCCCGTCATGCCAATGCATCAGGGTTGCATTAAGGCTGCTGGTGGCTGCTGCTCGGTCGTTTGAATCAGCTAATAGCTGCAATTCTTCAGGGTTTAATTTGCTTGCAAAGAGGGGATCATGCTGGCTTGGTATTTCAAGCAATTGCAGCAAACGCAGTTCCGCAAACGCAGTTATTGCAAGCAGCTCATTGGGATTGGTAATTAGATCACAAATACGCAATTCCACCCTATTTAATAGTTTTGGTCGATCTGGGCCATTCGGCCGCACCGACGACCACAGATGGCGCACATTACGCATATTGCCATTGCTTAATTGCGTTTCCATCCAGGCCATGTAATGGTCATGGCTTGTGAATAGGGGCACCAGTGTTGGCGTGATTGGAAACTGGAGCCAACGCTGGGAATGGGCCCCGGTGGGCTTGCCATCAAGGAAGGGGGAGCTTGCACTTAGGGCCAGCAGCAAAGCTGCTTCACAGCGCAATAAGCGGCAGGCCGCAAATATTTGTTCTGGATTATCAAGCCCCAAGTTGATATGCACGCTGGCGGTTACAACTCGGGTGCCATAGGTGGCTTCGATATAGCTGTGATATGGGTTTTGGCTGTCGGAACGCTCAAAACGGCCGCTATCACCCAGGCTCATGGTGCTACCAGGCAGAAGCGTTAAACCCCTGGGTTCAAGCCAACGGCGCAGGCGACGGCGCGGTTCCAGCAGTTGTTCCAGTTGTTTGCTGTAGCTGGCCTCTGGGGAGGTTATGTATTCAAGGTTGCGGCAATCCGGTTCGGTTACAAAACCAGCTAGGGCAGCCGCTGCTTCAGTTGAACAGCCCACCACCGTGCCATCGGCTCTACCGGTGTAGAGCTCCACCTCAAAGCCTTTTAACAAGCTGTTGCTCATGACAAGCAAGCCAAAGCTTTCAGTAATCCCCTTGCCTTGTTGAGGGTTTCTTCGTATTCAGCGCTGGGGTTGGAATCCGCCACAATGCCAGCGCCGGCCTGCACCTGCACGCGCCACCCAGTTTCACCGTCTTTACAAACAACCATGGTGCGAATTGTTATGGCGGTGTTTAGGGCACCACTTAGGTCCATGGCGCCATAAACACCTGAATAGGGGCCCCTGGCACTGGGTTCCAGCTCATTGATCAACTGCATGGCGCGAATTTTGGGGGCGCCACTCACCGTTCCAGCGGGAAAGCTGGCTTGCAGCAGGTCCCAAACGTCGCAATCGCTACGCAACAACCCCTCCACCTGGGAAACGATATGCATCACATGGGAATAGCGCTCGATCACCATCAGCTCCTGCACTGCAACACTGCCCGGCGCGCACACCCGCCCCAGGTCGTTACGGCCTAGGTCTACCAGCATTACGTGCTCAGCCCGTTCTTTGGGATCGGCAAGTAATTCTTTTTCGAGCTCTAGATCGTGAATGGCGGTTTCGCCGCGGGGGCGAGTGCCGGCAATCGGCCGCACGCTGGCCTTCACGCTGCCATCGCTTTGGGGATCTGCTTTAACCATCACCTCTGGGCTGGAGCCGATCAAAAACCAGCCGTTGAAGGAGAAAAAGCCCATATATGGGGAGGGGTTAACCATCCGCAAACTGCGGTAGAGATCAAAGGGATCCCGCTGCACTTTTGCTTCAAGCCGTTGGCTTAACACCAGCTGGAACACGTCACCGGCAAGAATGTGTTCCTCCGCCTTGCTAACGGCGGCTTCAAAAGCTGCCTGGCTGGTATTGCTGGTTACCTGCAGCTGATCTGCCGACTGCTCTTGCCATTGCAATGGCGAGATCCCAGCTGGCAAGGGTTGATGTAGGCGTTCCTCAAGGGCCTCCAAGCGCTGGGTGGCTTCGGCGCGAGCTTGGTTTGGATCTTGCCCTTCAACGATATTTGCGTAGCTGATGGCAGTGATCTGGCGACGCACCTGATCAAATACCAAAAGGCTGTCGCAGAGCATCCAGCAGCCATCTGGTGGCTCAGCGTTTGCGCGGGGATGAACGGGAACCGTGGGTTCAATCCATTGGATCAATTCATAACCCCAAAACCCAAATAACTGACCCACGGGAGGCAGGTGGGGAATGGGAACGGTTTGATAAGGCTTCAGCTGTTCGCGTAGCAACTGAAAGGGGTTGCCCTGTAAATCAATGCTGTTGCCATCGCGATGGGTGAGGGTGGAGTTGCCAGCTCGACTTGTTAATACCCAGAGGGGATCGCTTGCCACAAAACTCCAACGGCCCAACTGGTCGCCCCCTTCAACGGATTCCAATAGAAATCCATAGGGACGCCCATGGCCCACCTTTAGCCAAGTGCTTAAAGGGGTTTCCAGGTCGGCCGGCCAGCGTCGCCACATCGGCTCGAAGCTGCTGCCTTGGTGTGAAGAAACCATCGCGGCTTGGGCAAACAAAAAAGGCGGAACCCAAGTTCCGCCTTTCTAGATGATTAATGGATGAAGCCTGCGCTAAAGGCCTAAAACAGATCAGCTGTCGTAGGTTTCAGTGCCGCTGAACTTGAGGTTCGCTGGATTTGGATTTTCGCCTATGCGCCTGGGGTTATGGCCAACCATGGGGCGGCCATCTTTTACTTTTTCAGGAAAAACACCGTCTTTGGGGTGTAGAAACTCAATGTCCCCACCTGGATAAATCCGGTAGATCTTGTAGTCCTCAATGCGGGGCTTGAACTTGGTGCGCAACTGGGTGCCTAGGGCTAGGCATTGCTCCTTGCGGGCGAAATACATGATGTTTTCGCCTGAATTCATCATTGCGGCGCCACCGGTTGGCAGCTCAAACGCCTGGGCTGATGAGCTGGTCCAGGTGATTGCATATTTTTCTTCGGTTTCAGCGGCATTTAATAAGCCACCGGTGCTACCGATGAAGCCAGGAAGCTGGCCGCTGAGGGTTCCTACCGAGGACATTGAAGCCAGGGAGTGATTTGGCTGGAAGCTAGCACTCAGCGCCGGCACTAAACGCAGGATCGTTGCTCTCTTCACAGCCTTCAACAATGGTGGCCGTGGCGATAGGTAAATAAAGGGTGAGGCTGTTGCCCCGGCGCTCGGTAAAACGACCGCCAAGACTGGCAAAAAGTTGCTGGGTGGCCTGGGGGCTTAACTGCAGGCCGCCGGTGCCTGGATCCCAGGTGAGCACTGGGCCAATCCTTGCTTCAGGGGCGGGTTCGGCCTGGTCTTCCCCTGGGTTATGGCTGCCGCTAAAGCGCAATTTCAATTTGTCCCCAGCCGCTTGGAGTTCCACCTTCACCCGCACACCACTGGGAAAGTTGCGACTGAAGCGATCCATCAAGCCAGCCAACATTTTTTCCAGCAGGGCTGCATCGCTCATCACTGCGGGCAGGCCGGTTTCAATCCTTAAATCGAGTTGCAGATCCCGGCGTTGAAGCTGGCTTTCCCAGCCGGGCTGCAATTGCAGCAAAAGGGCCTCTAAATCGGTGCGGGCCAGCAGCCGCTCCCCCTGGGGTTGCCGTTGGGCTTCTGCTGCATAAAAGATCAAGCCAAAGCGATCTATTTGTTCACTGCATTCAGCATCGATTTGACGCAGGCGGTTTTCGGCCACCGCTGGCAGATCCTGGCGCCGCAATAGGGAGCGGATCAGGGTGCGGATTGTGGCTAGGGGGGTGCGCACCTCATGGGCAAGCGCCTCCAGTAGCCCCAGCTGATCAGCGGCACCTGGGGGGGCTGGGGGACCCTTGGGCGCAGCGATCAAGGTGAGCCCAGGGGCGGCGGCAGCTAGGCGTTCAGCCAGGCGGGGCCAAAACAATTCCGCTGCCCTCGCTGAATTTTGCAACGGGCCAAGTTTTTCAAGTTTTTGCTTCAGGTCGATTGCGGCAACTGGGTTGTCTTCGCCAAGGCGAGCACCGAGCCGTTGCAGCAGCTGGGCTAATAATTTGTGGTCAAAACTCACTATCAATTGACGCCGCTGCGGTTCCCCAAACAGGGCAAGCGCCACCTGCAATTTGGCTGTGATCAACACCAACAGGGGATCGGTGCCGTCTGCTTCTTTCAGGGCTAGCTGCCAAATTTTGGGGTTCAAGCCAGCACCCTTACCGGGTAATTCCGGTCGCAAACCTGAGGGAGCAGGGGGCGTCCAAACCCAACCCTGGAAGCGTTGCAACAGGGTTGGTTCATATAGGGCCGGCAGGGGCGCGGCCAGCCATAGGCCATGGGGACTTGGCTGCTCCAGCAGGGTGTCTTGAAGCACTGCCAGGGCCGCCCACCATTGCCGCCTTGCCCCCTCCTCATCGCCGCGACCAGGGGGCACTGGCGCAGCTAATTCCTGGCGTAATTCCTCCAGCAATGGTGAGGGGTTTGGCAAAGGTTCAGCGCAATTTGAAACCGTTTCTTTGGGCGCGCCGCTGCACCGACGCCACTAAACCAATGCTGATGAAGTTCACTAGCATTGCAAAGCGGCCATAACTGAGCCAAGGCAGCGGAATGCCAGTTACTGGGCCAAGGCCGATCGTCATCGAAATGTTTATCACCACCTGAAACATCAGCATGGCGAGAATGCCAATAACCACTAATGATTCGAAATCGTTGCTTGCCTTACCTGCTATTTGCAGCAGTTTCCACGCCAGTAGGCCATAGGCCACCAGCAGCAAAAGGGAACCAATAAAACCAAGCTCTTCACCGAGGGCGCTAAAAATAAAATCCGTGTGTTGTTCAGGAATAAATTGTAATTTAGTTAAGTTGCCATGCAGTAAGCCAGTTCCAAATAGTTGCCCTGAACCTATCCCGATGCGGCTTTGAATTAAATGGTAACCACCTCCCATGGGATCTTTGGAAGGATCCAAAAAAAGAATCAATCGATCCTTTTGATAATCCTTAAGTCCATGGGTCCAGAAATAGGGAGTGAGGATGGCGAATAAAGAATTGATGGCCAGGATGATGGCACTACCAATTTGTTTCCAGGGCAGGCTGCGCCATGCCACAACAGCCAATAGAGCAAACCATGGCAGCAAACCCCAGGCGAAGGTGCCCGCAATGATTGCAGTAAATAAAGGCGCTATTAATAGCAGCAGCCAAGGAAGGGGTAGGCCAGCCCAAAAAAGCATTACTAGTAAGATGGCGCCATAAACAAGCGAAGTGCCTAGATCGGGCTGTATGAATACCATTACCCATGGCAACGAAATAACGGAAAGGGGGCGAATTAAATCAACTGGTCTTTCAATTGGATGCTTGGCTAAAATGCCAGCTAGTAATAAAATTGCGGCTAATTTTGCGAATTCTGAGGGCTGAACATGAAAGCCTGCAATTGATATCCAGCGTTGGGCGCCCAAGGCGCTGGTGCCCATTAATTTAACTGCAAATAAACTAGTCAATGTGAGCAGATAAATGGGTAGTAATAGCCCCTGTAGTTTGCTTAAATCGAGCTTGGCTAGCAGTATTGCAATCGCTAAACCAGCGCCACCTGTTATCCAGTGATTTTTCCAATCGGCCAAGGGTGAATCCCTTTGGGTGCTGGCGATTAGGATCCCAGCTAGCAATGTGATGGCGATGGGTAGGCCCCAGAGCAGCGGATCGGCATTACCCCAGGGCCATTTGCGTTTGCCCTTTGGGCCACTTTTTATTGCTAGTTGGAGGCGCATTGCTGCCACACCTGGTGGGCAAGGTTGGCAAAAGCAAGGGCAGCAGCGCTTTTGGGCTGGGCCAGGCTGATGGGGCGCCCCTGATCACCGCCTTGCTGCACTGGTAGTTCAAGGGGTATTTGAGCTAGCAGAGGCACCTGGGCTTCTTCGGCCAGGCTGTTGCCACCACCGCTCCCGAAAATTGGATAGCGGCGCTCCGGTTGATCTGGGGGGATAAACCAACTCATGTTTTCCACAATTCCCAAAATTGCAATATTCATTTGGCGGAACATTGCAAGACCCCTGCGGGCATCTTGAAGAGCAACTTTTTGGGGGGTTGTAACCACAACCACACCGGCCATTGGCACCGCTTGGGCAAGGCTGAGTTGGGCATCACCTGTGCCAGGCGGTAGATCAACCACCAATAAATCAAGGTTTCCCCAATTCACCTGATATAAAAACTGACGAATGATGCCATTGAGCATTGGCCCTCGCCATACCACCGGTTGATCGGGGTTGATCAATAGCCCCATCGACACCATCAGCAAACCGCAACTGGCGATAGGTGTTAGGCGCTGGCTTGACCCCTCCCCCTCAACGGCTGGAGTTTGTCCTTCAACCCCGAGCATGGTTGGAGCATTAGGGCCATAGATATCAGCATCCAATAAACCCACTTTTAAACCTTGCTGGGCAAGGGAGCAGGCGAGATTTACGGCAACGGTGCTTTTGCCAACCCCGCCTTTGCCACTACTAACGGCAATCACCTTGGCAACGCCAGGAATTGCTTGGGGTGGTTGCAATTGGCCGTGGCCCGCTGCCCCAATCGCTTGGGTTTGGGGGGCGGCGCCCAGTTCAATTTGCACCGAATCAATGCCATCAAGCTGTTCAAGCAGCTCACGGGCCTCCCTCACGATGCGCTCCCGTTGGCCTTGGGCAAAGGCGGGTAGAGCGAGTTGAAAAACAGCTCGACCCTGTTGCAGCCGTAATTGATTAATCCAGCCCAGATCGAGCAACGACCTACCGCTGCCGGCGTCTTGAATGCTTTCTAGGGCCTTGAGGGCCTCATCAGTGCTCACCATGGTTCCTATCCTAGGGAGCCCCGTTACAAAGCCTTGCTCTGGTTGGGGGATCCATGAAAAGGTAACGGCATCAATGGGTGATGTTTTGCTAAATCTCAACCGCCCCGCCGATTCCCGTGAGCGTATGAAGGCCCTCTTGATGGGCCTGCAAAACAGCATCTGCTCCGGTTTAGAGGCTTTAGACGGGGAAGGGCGATTTGCTGAAGAGAGTTGGGTGCGGCCAGAGGGGGGTGGTGGCCGCTCGCGGGTGATGAAGCAAGGCCGAATATTTGAACAGGGTGGGGTGAATTTTTCAGAAGTGGAGGGCACAAATCTGCCCCCTTCGATTTTGAGCCAACGGCCGGAGGCGGAGGGTGAACCATGGTTTGCCACTGGCACCTCGATGGTGCTGCACCCCCGTAATCCCTATGTGCCCACCGTGCACCTCAATTACCGCTATTTCGAAGCGGGGCCGGTGTGGTGGTTTGGCGGTGGCGCTGATCTAACCCCCTATTACCCATTTTTAGAGGATGCGAAACATTTTCACCGCTGTTTAAAGGCAGCTTGCGATAGTGTTAATCCAGCCTATTTCCCAGTATTTAAGCCATGGTGCGATGAATATTTTTATTTAAAACATAGGGCTGAAACCCGCGGGATTGGAGGAATTTTTTACGATTATCAAGAGCCAGGAGCTGCCCTTTACCGCGGTCAAAATCCAGATGGAGCGGCTGCCCAGCTGGGGGCAGACCTGGTGCCAGAGCGCAGTTGGGAGGATCTTTTTGAACTTGCTTCCGCCTGTGGCAATGCCTTTCTAAATAGTTATTGCCCGATTGTTGAACGTCGCAATGGGCTTGATTATGGAGAGCGGGAACGCCAGTTTCAGTTGTATCGCCGCGGCAGATATGTGGAGTTTAATTTGGTATTTGATCGGGGCACAATTTTTGGTTTGCAAACCAATGGCCGCACCGAATCAATCTTGATGTCTTTACCCCCATTAGTGCGATGGGAATATGGCTATCAAGTGGAACCGGGCAGTAGGGAAGCGCTGTTAACCGATTTATTCACCAAACCTCAGGATTGGCTTGCAGATAGATCACTGCTTGAGCGCTGCACCCCCAGTGGTGCCGTTGGCTAGCCCTTTCTGCAGTGCCTTAACCACTCGTTCGGCGATGGCCGTGATGCTGGCATCTCGGCTGAGGGGATTGCGTAAATTGCGCTCAAGGGCCCCCTCAAGCCGATCTATTTCCAGCATCGAAATTCCCCGACGGGGGGCGCCAAGCATGCCGCGATAGTTGTAGGGATAGCTGCCAAATTCCTCGGCTAGGGCCTCATCAAGGCGAGAAAATTCGTAGAGCACAGCAGGAATTATTCCTGGGCCACTGCCATGGGGGCCGTAGGCGTCGTAGTGGATCTCGAGCACATAACCGCCCAGGGCGCTATGGGCTGCCCCCACACTCCAGTTGCTGCGGGGATCATTGCTGTTTGCAATCGTGCGCAAACCGGGGTCGTAGAAGCGCAGATTTAAACCGCGCTGGTTGCCTATTTGCACCACCTTTTGGGCGGTGAGCAAATTCCAATACAACTCATCGGTTATGGCTGGATCCATCGGTGCTGCACCCCTAAGGCCAACCGCTTCGCCAGGGGTGCCAGAACCGTCCAGGCGTTGGGAATCGGCATGGCCAGCAAGAACAAGGATCGCTAGTTCTTGGGGGTGGCTGCGGGTGCCAAGCCAATTTTTAGTGCGGCCCGCTGGCACCGGTAGGGAGAAATCCCTTGGCTGAAGGGTTGGGGCATCAGCGCCAACACTATTGAGCAGATCTAGTAATCCTCTGGTTTGTGCTAACGCCCCAGCTGGTGTTGATAGAGCAGTTAGTAAAAGAGAGGCAAGCCAGCTGGCAAGCGGTTTTTTAAAGCGGTGAACTAAGCAACCTGCCATCGCTGTGGAGATTAAGGGAACGGCCAAGGCTGCGTTCAAGGGCGATTAATTCATCGCGATGGGCCCTCAGTTTCAAGGTGGTGGGAACAAAACCTTGTTGAGGCAAAAGACGCAGCTCAAGGGTTTCTAACCGGCGAGCCCTGATCATGTAAACGCGTCCTGCTAGCGGACCCAATAAGGCAAGTAGCAGGGGCCAATAACTGAGAGCTGGCAATAATTGACGCAACACCAAACCAAGGGCGGTGGCCCCTGAAGCGCCGAGCACGCTTAGCAGCACCGCCAAGGGCACACTTGCCTCTACCTGGCCCTCAAAACGCAGTAGCTGCTGCTCTGGATCACCGGCGATGGTTTGCCATCCCCGTTGCAGCAACCATTGATTTAGGCCCTCCAGCACCTCCAGGGGTGGTCGGGAGCTGCTTACTTCCACCACGGTGGTGCGATCTTTACTAGCTGCCCTAAGAAAGAACAGCAAGCCGATACCCATCAAAAGGGTGAGCAGCAAAGTAGAAGAGAGCACCGAATCCATGGCAGTTAGCCAACTACCGGCTTAAAACGGCGGCTGGTAGGGGTAGGGCGTTAATGGTTAGGGAATTTGTTGTAGCGGAATTTGCGGCGGCATGGGCCTCCTCGAGCCATTGCTGCCAAGCGGGCATCAACTCTTGCGCCTCCTGGCGGTAATCCTCGCTGAGGTGCAACATGCGCCTGGGGCGGCCACGGCTGGGGCAGCGCTGGGTGTAGCTACCGATGGCACCCTGTTGATCCAAAAAGCTGATCGCCTGTTGCAGCACTGTTTCGGATAAACGCAACCTGGGGTGAAGATCCGCCAGGCGATTCATCAATGCGGTGGGATAGGAATCAGCTTCTAGTAGGCAATCGAGAATCCAGCAAACGGCCAGCTCTAAACCCAGGTATTGAAGGGGTGGTTGGTCGAAGAACCGCTTGATATCGATCAATCTGTGGTTTTCTTGAAGGCGTTGCTGGGACATGGTGAGGTTTTGCTCTGCTCAAGTACTAACCCAGTCTTGTTTTGAATTGCAAGTGAGAAAGCCGTGATCGTGCATATTGGCCAGGTTGGTTCCCCTTGTTTTCCATTCCCATGGCCCCAGAACCATTGCCACCAGCTAAGGAATTCGTAGTTTTGGACTCTGACTTGAATGATGAATGGTTTGAGCGATACCGCGGCACTGACGCCTTAGCTGTTGATACGGAAGCCATGGGTTTAGTGCATGGCCGCGACAGGCTTTGTTTGGTGCAAATTTGCGACGACCAGGACCGGGTGTGTTGTGTGCGCATCGGCCGTGGCCAAAACGCGGCCCCCAAGCTGCAGCAATTAATGGAAGCAGAAACAATTGAAAAGGTGTTTCATTTCGCCCGTTTTGATGTGGCTGCCCTTGCTGCCGGTTTAGCAATAAAGGTTAATCCGATTTTTTGCACCAAGGTGGCAAGCCGTTTGGGCCGCACCTACAGCCCCCGCCATGGCCTTAAAGATGTGGTGCAGGAGCTTGTGGGGGTGGAGCTAGATAAACAAGCCCAAAGTAGTGATTGGGGCCGGGTGGATGAATTAAGTGATCAGCAGTTGGCCTATGCCGCCAATGATGTGCGTTATCTGCTGCCTGCTAGGCAGCAACTGCATCGCATGTTGGAGCGGGAAGAGCGGTTGGAGCTGGCCCAGCAGTGCTTTAAATGCATTCCGGTTTTTTCCGAATTGGATCGGTTGCATTTCGGCTCAATATTTGAACATCGCAGTTAATCAAGTAATCGCTTACGGATTAATGCAGCGATGGCCGCACTGCCGCCTGGAGGGCCCATGCGTTTGCGGCCAATCCTGCCCAGTTCCAGTTGCAGGGCGGGAGTAGTTAGCAGTAATTCAAGGGCCCTTCGCAGCTCTGGGCCCCGCCGACATACCCGCACGGCGCCGCCCAATAGGCGGCTTTGCCTTTGGGCAAAGCCAAGGGTGAATTGCGGCCCCGGCCCCGCTAATGACAAAACGGCACAACCAATGCCAACAAGCTGCTCCGTTGCAGTTCCGGCGCATGCCACCCCCACCTGGGCCCATGGGGCCCAGGTGGCAAATAATCCGCTACCAAGCAAAAGCAAGCCTGCAGGCCCCCACCATGCCTCCTGGGCCATGGTGCCGGCAGGTAT
>MWMJ01000012.1:0-29920 GCA_002151525.1 Synechococcus sp. Lanier
ACCAACACCGCTATCCCTTTGCCATGGGCAATCGCCACCAAGGCAGTTAAATCGGCGGCAAAGCCCTGATAGGTGGGGGACACCAACACCAGCAAAGCGATCGGACCGACCCGGTTAAGTAGCTGCCCTAGCCACTGGGCAGGTAGGGGCTGGGCTAAACCACTTACTTGATCAAAGGGAGGGGCATAAAAAATTGGCTCCAAATTCCCCAACAGGCAGCCATGCAGAAGGCTGCGGTGATGGTTGCGCGGCAACAACACCCGCCCCCCAGGGGGTACCGCCCCCAAAAGGGCTGCTTGCAAGAGGCCACTGGCGCCATTAACCCCATACCAACTGCGCTCGGC
The DNA here is from genome assembly GCA_002151525.1 of Synechococcus sp. Lanier. GTDB lineage: Bacteria > Cyanobacteriota > Cyanobacteriia > PCC-6307 > Cyanobiaceae > Synechococcus_D. The sequence goes on from MWMJ01000012.1 coordinate 345, forward strand.
GCCAACACAATTGGCCAGGCGTTGCTGGGAAGCAGCTATCGCCCCATCGCTAACTAAGGGCCCCCCCAGGGCGGGTAGCTCCGGCAGGTCGAGAATCCAAGGCAATTGATGCCGCAGGCGATCGCCAGCCCAGGCGCGGCCGCGGCCGTGGGCGGGAAGGTGCAAAAAAACCCCGTGCCGGCGCGCCTCTTGCCCCAGGGCAAGGGCGATGGGCCATGGGTCCTTGGCTGGAGCTAGGGGATTCCACACCTGCTCAGTCTTCCAGTTGAGTGTTCCGCTTTCTAGAGTTTGCGGAGAGAAGGTTCAGTTATCTACAAGCGCGCCGCTGTTCCCCTGCATCAATTGCTGGCTCGCCTGGTGGTGGTGGTGTGGCAACTGGGCAGCTTGAGCCTCAGCCTTATGAGCCAAGGGGGCAGCGAAAACCCTGAGGTGCAAAAGCGCCTGGGCGCCGAACTACTCCATACCCTTACGGATTTAGGGCCTTGTTTTATTAAATTAGGCCAGGCACTATCCACTCGCCCTGATTTGGTTAGGCGCGACTGGTTGGAGCAACTAACACGCCTGCAGGATGATTTACCAGCATTTGATCACAACTTAGCCCTTGCAACAATCGAGGCTGAGCTTGGGGCGCCTGCCCAGAGTTTATTTGCAACTTTTCCGAATAAACCAATCGCAGCTGCAAGCTTAGGGCAGGTATATAAAGCCCAACTCCACAATGGCCGCTGGGTGGCGGTAAAGGTACAACGCCCAAATTTGCAAGAGCGTTTAATACTTGATCTAGCGGTAATCCGCTTGTTAGCCCAAATGGTGGGTCCGTTTCTACCCCTCAACCTGGGCGACGACCTCAGCGCCATAGTTGATGAATTTGGCAACACCCTATTCAGGGAGATTGATTACGAGTTAGAGGCTGATAATGCGGAGCGATTTGCCAGCCTATTTAAAGAGGATCCATCCATAGTTATTCCGGGAGTGGAGAGGTTGCTGAGCGCAAAAAAAGTGCTAACCACAGATTGGCTCGATGGGGTAAAACTGCAGGAAAGATCGGTGCTAGAAAGCAATAATTTAGACCCCACAACCCTTGTTAAGGCAGGGGTAATAGCGGGCTTGCGCCAACTGCTTGAGTTTGGCTATTTCCACGCCGATCCCCACCCAGGAAACCTATTTGCCATGGCTGGCGGCAGCGAAGGCAATGGCAGGTTGGGTTACGTTGATTTTGGCATGATGGATATGCTGAGCAATGATGATCGCCTTACACTTACTGATGCTGTTGTTCATTTAATCAACCGTGATTTCAAGGCCCTAGGCCACGACTTTGTGCATTTGGGTTTCCTGCAACCTAACACCGATTTAAGCCCGATATTACCAGCATTAGAAGAGGTATTGGGAGGTCAACTAGGTGAAACAGTTGGCAGTTTTAATTTCAAAACCATCACAGATCGATTTTCTGAGTTGATGTTTGATTACCCCTTTCGGGTGCCTGCGCGTTTCGCCTTAATCATCAGAGCAGTGGTTAGCCAGGAGGGTTTAGCCCTGCGGCTGGATCCAGATTTCAGCATAATAAAAGTTGCCTATCCCTATGTGGCCAAACGGCTTCTTGCCGCAGATACTGAAGAATTACGCAATAAATTATTAGATGTTTTATTTGATCAAGAAGGCAAATTACAGCTGCAGCGTTTAGAAAATTTATTGGATGTGGTTGGTCAAGATGGCAGCCCCACCGACTTGCTGCCAGTTGCTGGGGCAGGGTTGCGCCTCATCCTTGGCCCCCAGGGCCGCGACCTGAGGCAAAGGCTCTTGCTAACCCTCGTGCGCGATGGGCGCCTTAACACTGAAGACATAAGCAATTTGGCAAAACTGCTGCGCCGCCGCTTTGGGCCAAGGCGCCTAGCCAGCGACCTGATGCAGCGGCTCAGCCTTTAGCCTGCATGCAGTGCCATCCCAAACGATATTGAACTACGAAAACATTGATTTTGAGTTGCCCTATGCGGTGATCCAGCAGCCCCCATACCTGCTAAGCGGCATCGGTTTAGCTATTGGCGTGCTTTGCGGACTTACCTTTGCAAAATTGATCGAGAACCGCTTAGAGGCCTGGAAGCAAGATCGCTTGCCACTACTGCCGCTTGGCAATGCCGAAACATCAGCTGCTTTTGCTGGCACCTTGATTGGCATCACCCTATTTATTGGTGGCGCCCTGCAGGTATTTGGCTTTGCAGCTGGGGCAGCACTGTTGGTTTCAATGCTGCTTTCTTTGCTAACCGGCGGCGCCCTGTGGGTGCAGCTTGAACGCCTGATGCAACAGGTGGAAGAGGGCCGCTTTAAGGCAGTGGATTTTGATAACTTCGATCAGTTCTTCTAACTGGGCAAGCTTTAATTTCAAGACAACCGTTGCAATTCCCACTAGCCTTAACCATAAAGAAGCCTTTTTTATGGCCGTCAGCCCTTCAAGCCAGGCAAATCCAGCTCGCTTGCTGGTGGTGGAAGACGACGACACCATTCGGGAAACCATTTCAGAAGCACTCACCAATGAGGGCTTTCAAGTTGATGCGGTGGCCACAGGTAACGGTGCCCTTGAACGCTTTAAAGGCAACCCCGATCAACAGCCCTTTGATCTGGTGCTACTCGATTTAATGCTGCCAGGGGTAAGTGGTCTTGATGTGTGCCGCTACGTGCGGCGCCGCGGCTTTTCTACGCCGATCTTGGTGGTGAGCGCTAGGGACACCGAAACCGATCGGGTGGTGGGCCTTGAGGTGGGCGCCGACGACTACTTAATCAAACCCTTTGGCATGCGCGAATTGGTGGCCAGATGCCGCGCCTTGCTGCGCCGCACGGGCCGCAATGGTGATGCCGGAGCCAAGCAGGTGCTACGCCATGAAGGCATCACGCTTTACCCAGAGGAATGTCGAGTTACCAGAGATGGCAATGAGGTGAATCTTTCGCCAAAGGAATATCGCCTATTGGAAATGTTTATGCAAAATCCAAAGCGGGTTTGGAGCAGGGATAAATTACTGGAAAGAGTTTGGGGTATTGATTTTATGGGTGATAGTAAAACCGTAGACGTTCACATTCGTTGGCTCAGGGAGAAATTAGAAACCAATCCAAGCGCTCCCGTATTTATTCTCACCGTACGTGGTTTTGGTTATCGGTTCGGATGATTTTTGGCTTAAATAGATTATGGGGGCGGTCCAAGCGCCTGAATGCAGAACAATTACTCAGCTGGCTGGAGGATTCTCCCCAGGGGCTTTTGGTGCTCGATCCCTGGAACAGGTTGCAGCACATCAACAGCAGGGCGAGGCGGTTGCTCCATTTAGCAAGTGGATCCCCTTTACTTAATCGATATCTATTGGAGGTAGTGCGCTGCCACCAATTGGATCAAGCGGTGCAAGAAGCGAGATCCAGCAATAAAAGCCAAAGGGTTAATTGGAGCATTAGTGCCGTTGGCGCCTCTCCCCTTGAACCAGAATCGATTAGCAGTGAACCATTGGAGGCAATTGCCATTCCAGGTTCACACGGCTGGATCGGTGTTTTTATCCAGAGTTGTCAATCATTGCAATCCCAGCAGCAACAGCAAGAGCGCTGGGTGAGCGATGTGGCCCACGAATTGCGCACTCCGCTCACAGCTCTATCGCTTGTTACCGAATCCCTTGCCCTAAACCCCAGCAAGAAACAGGTGGTACAAATTGAACGGCTGCAAAGGGAATTGCAACGGCTACAGCGTTTAGTATCAGATTTATTGGAGTTAAATAGGCTCGATAATCCATCCCCTAAGAGCATAGAAAGCAACCAACAAAAAGTAGATGTTCCTGATTTAGTAATAAAGGCCTGGCAAACCATCGCCCCATTAGCTGAACAGCGTCAGGTTGATTTAGTAATGGAAAGCAGCGGCAGCCACTGGGTAGTTGGCGATCCAGCCCTATTGCATCGCGCCCTGCTCAATCTGTTGGATAATGCTTTGCGCTTTAGTCCAAACGAAGCCGAAATAAACGTGAATCTCTCAACCGAAGGGCGTTGGCAGCGCATTGAAATTCGCGATCAAGGCAATGGCTTTAGTTCTGAAGATCTACAACACATGTTTGAGCGTTTCTATCGGGGTGACCCCTCCCGCTCCGGCGGCAAACGGATTGGTAGCGGTTTGGGTCTTGCGATTGTGCAACAAATAGCCGTGGCCCATGGGGGCCACATCCGCGGCCGCAACCACAGTAAGGGTGGAGCTTTGTTGGTTTTGTCGCTGCCGGTTGCAGCATGAGTCGCCAACGTTTGCAAAAATTGCTTGCCGCTGCAGGGGTATGTTCCAGGCGTCGTGCAGAGGAGTTGATGCTTCAGGGCCGCATATTGGTAAATGGCGTGCGGGCAAAACCAGGTGATCAAGCTGATCCAGCCCTGGATAGCATCGAGGTAAATGGAAAACCCCTGCCGGCTAGGGCATCAAGTTGCACCCTGTTGTTGCATAAACCCAGGGGCGTGCACAGCACATGCCACGACCCCATGGGTCGCCCCACGGTTTTAGATCTGTTGCCCCCAGATATTGCTAGGGGTAAAGGGCTACACCCGGTGGGTCGGCTGGATGCATTTAGCCATGGGGCATTACTTCTTAGTAATGATGGCAACGTAACGCTAAGCCTCACCCATCCTCGCTTTAACCACCCCAAGCGCTACTTGGTGTGGGTGGAAGGCAACCCCAGCCCCCAAGTATTAGAGCGCTGGCGTAAGGGTGTACCCATAGACGACATCGCTAGCCGCTCAGTTTTTGTGGCAATGAAGCAACAGGAAAAAAGACGCTGCCTGCTTGAACTGGAGATGAAAGAGGGTCGCCACCGTCAAATCCGCCGTACGGCAGAACTATTGGGACACCCTGTGTTAGATCTTCAAAGGCTATCTGTGGGCCCTGTGCAGTTGGGGGATTTGCCAGCTGGTGCCTGGCGCTGGTTAAGCGAAGCTGAAAACACGGCAATCACAAAACTGATCGAATCCCCGTAGGTAAATGGCAAAACCTGCAGCAAAGCCCAGCAGCCCCAACCCAAAAGAATTGCAGGAGGAAGCCCTGCGCTGCTTTGGCAAAAGGCTGCAACAGGAAAGGGAGCGCCAAGGCCTCAGCATGCGCCAATTGGCCCTGGATACAAGGGTGAGCACAGCTGTGCTGGAGGCCCTGGAGAAAGGTTGGCTCCAACGTCTACCGGAAGCCGCCTTTCTCGGCACGATCCTGCATAAATTGGCTGAGCGCCTATCGCTACCTGGAGCTGAAATCGATCAGGAAATTAAAGCAGCCTTACCGCCTCTCTACAAGAGTAATAAGCAAGCAAGCGATCGGATCACTGGCTTCACCCTGGGATCGATTGAATTATTCAGCACCTGGCAGGGCACCATTGCCTATGGGGCGATGGTGTTGGTTTTGATATATGGCCTAAATCTGCAACAACGGCAACTTGCAAGTGCCAATGGAATCAGCATCGCTCCAATTTCGCCAAACCCAACGCTTAAAAAGCAAGAAACCCCCACGAAACAATTGCTGAAGCTCTACCCCGAACTGCGGCCCCTGCCATAGAGCTGGCCCTGTTGTTGTAAACCTTCCATGTGGCCGCGCAAATTAGCGATGGGTTGATCTAAACGCCAACTCCAATTGCCACTAGCCGTACCTGGTGTGTTGAAGCGAGCACTGTCGTCAAGGCTCATGAGGTCTTGCAGGGGAACCACCGCCAAATCAGCGGTGGAGCTAAGCGCCAACCGCAACAACTCCCAACCGGGAGATTCCACCGGATGGCCCAACAGGTTTTGCAGTTGTTGCTTCACCTGATCAGATTGATCTTGCCACCAGCCAAGGGCCGTGGCGTTGTCGTGGGTGCCTGTGTAAACCACCCAACTACCAGAAGCAAAATTTTGGGGTAGGTAGGCATTGCTGGCATCGGCCTCAAAGGCAAATTGCAAAACCTTCATGCCTGGCAAATCAAATTGTTCCCGTAGGGCGTTTACATCGGGTGTGATTACACCGAGGTCTTCCGCCACCAAGGGAAGTGAACCGCCGCATCTACTGCTCAAGCGTTTCAAGATTGTTTTGCCCGGTGATGGCAACCACTCGCCATGTTCAGCGGTGCTGCTTGCACCTGGCACACTCCAAAAACCAGCAAATGCACGGAAATGATCCAGCCGCAACAAATCAAATAATTCCAGTTGTCTTTCCAACCGCCGCAACCACCAGCGGTAGCCATTTAAACGATGACGACTCCATCGATAAACAGGGGTAGACCAAAGCTGGCCGGTGGCCGAGAAATAATCGGGGGGCACGCCGCTTTGTTGGGCAAGGCTGCCATCCGGATTGAGGCTGAAAAGGCCAGGCCTACTCCACACATCGGCACTGTCGTGGGCACCATAGAAAGGCAAATCACCCAACAACTGCACGCCCCGTTCGCGACTATGGGCACGTAAGCCTTGCCACTGTTGCTGCAACTGCCATTGCTGCAGAGCTTCCTGACCAATGGCAACGGCTTCAGCACGATCAAATTCTTTAATAACCTGCCTATGGCGCCTGGCATAGGGCTTGGGCCATTGCCACCAGGGGTCACCACCATGGCGACGGCGCAGCACCATGAAGCGGCAGTGGTCCTTCAACCAAAAGCGTTGCTGTTGGCACCAGGTTGAGAAGCCATCAACGGCGCTGTTTTCCTGCAACTGATCCGGATCTAAAAAATGCGGATTTAGGGCAAAACCACTGGGGGAGCTGTAGGGAGAACCAGTGTTATCGGTGGGGGCAAGGGGAAGCACCTGCCACACCTTCACCTGATGATCAGCCAGAAGATCTATCCACTCCAGGGCAGCGGCGCCGAAACAACCGCTGCTGCCAGGGCCCGGCAAGCTTGAAACATGCATCAAAACGCCATATTGGCGCTGGCCCCCCAAATGCTTTAGGAGATTGCTCATTGCTGCGGCAGGCGATAGCGATTCACAATCTTGCGGGCAAAGGGAGGGAGGTGTTTATCCACCATGGTTGGATGATGACGCCTCAGCCAGAGAGCATTTCTGGTGAAGTGGGAATCGATAGAGAAACGCGCATATTCCAATCCCTTAGGACCAAATTTTTGCACCACAAAACCGATCAGTTCCGCAAGCCAAGCCGGCAGCCTTAGGGCTTTGTCGTAGGCCTCAATGCCTTGCTGCACAGCTTGGCTGCGATTGCCCGCACTCATCACAGGCTGGGTTTGCAACTCCTTTTCCACTAGATCCAGCAGACTCTGGCCGCGATCGTTACGCACCACTAGCCATTGCCATTGGAATGGTGCCCCCATGTAACCAACAACCAAATCTGCAGCTGCATTCACATAATCAAAACAACTGAGGCAACTGGGGGCAAATACCTCCTTCAGTTTTGGCGTATCGAGGCCAAAAAATGGCACTGTTTCTTTACTGCCGTCGCTATGGCGAAAGTGAATACGAAAATCCTGCATGAATTCGTAGTGCACCACCGTTTCAGGAGAGCGGCTGGTGGAATCCAAGAAGGTTTGCAAACCAGCCCTACTCACGTTGTCTACGCATGGCAAACCGAGCACATAGAGCTCATCAAGGCCCAAGCTGGCCTGCACAGCCCGCAACGCTTGGGTTTGACAGCCCACACCAATCGTTAAGAGGCGGCGAATGCCACTACCGGGCAATTGCTCCAGCACCGATAGGTTGTTGGAAAGGGTTGGCTTGTTTACCCGGGCAGCCCGCACCTCTGCCGGGCTACGGGCTAACACCGGCAAGGGCGTGAAGCGATCGCTTGGGCTTTGCTGTACGCAGAGCACCGCATCCACAAGCCCTTGGCCTAGGGCCCTTTCGGCGATGGTGGTAACAATCCCAGTCCATTGCGCCCCCTCAAGGGGGGGCTCCAATCGGCCACAAAGCATGCGCTGAAAAACGCCGAAATAAAGCTCATCTTCGTTATCCAACTGGCGGCTGCGGCCGTGGGATTGGGTTTCTAAGTGGTCGAACTGTTGATGCAAAAAAGCGCAAGCCTGGCGCACATAGGCCACCCAGCGGGTGTCGCACAGGCCGCAATCACTGCAAAGGTCTTTAGCTGGTCTTATGGTGCCCCGCGCCATGGGGCGGGCCCTTTCGTGGGGGGCAAACTTCAATGAACAGCAACTCGCGCTCAGGCTCCAAACTATCTGGCATGGTTCCCCCTAAGCCGCCCCGATTTGCCACCGCAAGGCTGCTTTGGCGCCTAGGCATGGTGGCCATTGGCATCTTCCTTGGTTCAATCCTGGGCGGTTTATTGATTCCCCCAAAAACCGCCGGCCCCCTGGAAGACCTGCGACCGGCGATCAGCCGCCTCGCCGACCCCCCAGGCCGCCCCCAAACCGTGCTGCTGCTTGGTCTTGATGGAAGCCAACTGAAATCGCAAACACCACCCGCCCAGGTGCAACTGCTGCTCATGGCCCGGGTGCACCCAGGGGGGGGAGTGGAGATCATCCAAATCCCCACAGAGTTGAGCGTGTTGCTACCGGGCCAAAAACAACTGCAACCAATATCGAATCTCTACGGCCAGGGGGGGGTTGCCCTAGTGGCTGATGTGGTTGCTCAACTCATGGCCAATGGCGGTGAACCGGTGCCGCCCGATCGCTACCTGCTGCTCAGCCCTGATGGCCTAAGGGAAGTGATTAATCGCATTGGCGGTTTGCCCTTCGATATCGAAACACCGCTCAGGTATCAAGACAAAGCAGGAAAATTAAAAATTGAATTAGATGCCGGCCGGCAATGGCTTGGCGGCAAAGAATTAGAACAGTTTTTACAGTTCAAAGGCCCGGATAAGGGTGACGGGGGCCGGCGACAAAGGCAGCAGCAATTGCTATTGCCCCTGGCCGATCGACTCGCCGATGCTGCCGTTGCCCCCCAACTGCCGGCGCTGCTCAGCCAAATGCGGGCGCAACTGAACACAAACCTTAGCCATGGGGAACTGCTCAGCCTGCTGGCAGCGGGCCTTAAGGATCCTGATTTAATTCAACTCAGTCGCTTGCCACTTAGGGGCGATCAAGCTGCCCGGAAGCTGGATCAAATCCGGGCGGAACCACTTTTGGAGCTGTGGCACCAAGCGCAAGCTCCCAGTGCCAACAACCCCAAGGTGAACGTGGAAGGGATCGAAACAATCAGCACCAACACTGCGGTTGAGCGCCTTCAGGGGGCGGGTCTGGCGGCCCAAGCAAGCTTTTTAGATGCTGAATTAATGCGGCCGCGCACCTTAATCCTGCACGGCAATGGCAACAATTTGAAGCAAGCCCAAGCGGTGCGCAAGGCGCTTGGGCTTGGCGAACTGCAACGGGGTCCCCTCAGCCCTGGGGCGGGTGTGCAGGTGTTGCTTGGCAAAGACTGGCAACCCAGCAAGCCCTAGCTCAAATCAAGCTGAAGCAGCCGTTCACGCATCAGGATTGCCAGGGGGCCGCTGAGGTTTAGGGCCTGACGGTCCCCCGGCTGCCAGTGGCCAAGCCACGCCAAATTGTCTGCTCGACGTTGCTGTGGATCCCAGCTGTCTCCCACCTGTAATAGGCCCAACAAAGGCACCCCCGCCTGATTCAAGAGGGCCTGGTGCAGAGCTGCTTCCGCTTTAAGCCGGGGGCCGCCTGGCAAAACCAGCAGGGTAGGCAAACGGTGGGCGGCAAGGGCATCCACCCAATCCACCAGTTCCTGGTCGTCTGGCAACACCCACAGCCTCTCCTTTGCAGGTTTCAGCTGGGGATCAACATCAGCTGATCCCAACCAGCGCAATGGTCCCCAGCCCATGGAGCCGCAGGCCCAAGCGAAGGGAGCCACCACAGCACTGCCAAAGGGGGCACAGATCAACAACAGATTCATTTGGGGCGGGATCGGAGGCACGCTTCTACCATCGGTGTTGATCATCCCAATCACAGCCCCCGGCGCCGTGAGCAGATTTTTGCTAACCGAACGCAGCAGCCCAAGCCTCCACCCTGGTGATGGCAATCGATTGCGCCTGTTTAGCGGCAGCGCTAATCCAGCCCTTGCCAATGAAATTGCTGGCTACCTAGGCATTCCAGACGGCCCCAGGGTGAGCAAAAGCTTTGCCGATGGCGAGATCTACATCCAGATCCAGGAATCCATCCGTGGCTGTGATGTGTTCCTGGTGCAGCCCACCTGCTCGCCGGTGAACGACCACCTGATGGAACTATTGATCATGGTTGATGCCTGCCGCAGGGCATCTGCAAGGCAAATAACAGCGGTGGTGCCTTACTATGGCTATGCCAGGGCCGACCGCAAAACAGCCGGACGCGAATCGATTGCAGCTAAATTAGTTGCTAATTTGTTGCTAGCTTCAGGTGTAGATAGAGTGCTGGCAATGGACCTGCACTCAGCACAAATTCAAGGGTATTTTGACATACCTTGCGATCATATTTACGGCGCTCCAGTTTTAGTTGATTACCTGGCCACCCGCGACCTGGGTGAAGTTGTGGTGGTTTCACCTGATGTGGGCGGTGTGGCGCGGGCCAGGGCCTTTGCAAAGCGCATGGACGACGCCCCATTGGCGATTATCGATAAAAGGCGCTCCGCCCACAATGTGGCTGAAAGCCTCACCGTGATTGGTGATGTGAAAGGAAAAACCGCTGTGTTGGTAGACGACATGATCGATACCGGCGGAACGATATCGAAAGGCGCCCAACTGCTGCGCCAAAGGGGAGCTGAAAGGGTGATTGCCTGCGCCACCCATGCGGTTTTTTCACCACCGGCATTTGAGCGGCTTTCTGAACCGGGCCTATTTGAAGAAGTGCTGGTTACAAACAGCATTCCAATCCCACCAGATCAACGCTTTCCCCAACTGCAAGTTCTCTCAGTTGCAAATATGTTGGGCGAAGCGATTTGGCGCATCCATGAAGAGAGTTCAGTGAGCTCGATGTTCCGTTAAATAATGAAATTCAAAACGTCACATACGCTTAAATCTAAATCAAAAACTAATTTTTTAATCAAACATCTGGTGGTTTTGCTAGCCGGTTGTGCAACCCAGCTGCCTTTGGCTGTGGTTGCTGGAGCAAACCGTGTGGGGGTGTGGCTAACCAATAGCCCCAGCCCCCTTTATTACGATGCTGGTCGCATTGATCGCGCCGTAGCTGAATTAGCAGAGGCCGGTTTTAATACCCTATATCCAAATGTGTGGAGCCGCGGCACTACTTTTTATCGTTCTAAATGGGCACCGATGGAACCAGCTTTAGCTGAACGATCCCCCGACTTAGATCCGATCTGCCGGATCACGGCGAGGGCCCATCAAAGGGGTTTACAGGTTATTCCCTGGTATGAATACGGCCTAATGGAACCTGGAGATGCCAAGGTTGTTAAACAAAATCCAGATTGGATACTAAAAAAGCAGGATGGCTCTCCTTACTATGCAATGCATGGAGCTAATTTACAAACCTCACCCCTTCAAGACCTAAGGGTTTGGCTCAATCCAGCCCACCCGGGTGTACGGCAAAGATTTATTGGTTTAATCACTGAAATAGTGGAGCGTTGCAAAGTTGATGGCGTTCAGTTAGATGATCACTTTGCCTGGCCAGTTGATTTAGGCTACGACTCCTACACCAGCGCTTTATATAAACAAGAAACCGGCCTAGAACCACCTGCTGATTACACAAATCGGGCCTGGATGACCTGGCGTCGCAATAAACTAACCGAATTGCTTATTGAGCTGCGTCAAGCGCTACAACGCAGCAATGGCAACAGTCGCATCAGTTTATCGCCAGGTCCTTTTCGCTTTGCTTACAACAAATGGTTGCAGGATTGGGAGATCTGGTCGGTTCGCCGTTTAGTAGATGAACTGGTGATCCAAAACTATGCCTATTCAGTGCGCGGTTTTGAACAAGATCTAAATCAATCGGCAATCGAACGGGCCCAGAGCTGGGGTATTCCGATCAACATTGGGGTGTTAGCTGGTTTTGGCGGCCGCACTACCGATGCAAACACCCTGCGTAACAAGGTTGAGCTTAGTGCCAGCAGGGGCTTTGGTGTTATCTATTTCTATTGGGAGGGTTTATGGGGGCAATATGCAGGTAGAGAGGGGGCGGAAATTCGTAAATCAATTTTAACCCAGGTGCACCGCAGTCTCTACCCAGATCCGTTCCCTAATTCAAATAATCTACGCTCCATTCGTTAACCCCGAATTTTAGTTATTCAAAAAACTAAACCCCTAAACATTGACGCGTAACTTCTAAACTATTGGCAGACTGCAAATGCTCCAGTAGCCAACTTAAACTATTTTTCATTTGTTCTTGGCGTTCTGGTGCGTAGTTTTGCCAGCCCATAAACAATTTCAAGAACCGTGAAGCCGCAATTGGATTGCGTTTGTCCAACTCCACTAATTGGCCAGCCAACCAGCGATAACCCTTCCCTTCGGGCTGGTGAAAGGCTTGGGCGCATCGGGCAAATCCACCTAAAACAGCCCTCAAACTATTGGGGGCCTGGGGATCGAAACGGGGATGCTGAAGAAGCGCTTCCGCCCTAGCGATGGAATTGCCAAAGGGCGTTGAAGCTTCCAGGGCAAACCAGTTATCCAAAATCACGGGCTTTTCAAGCCAGCGCGCTTGAAAAGCCTCCATAGCAAGGGTGCGTGCCTTGCAATCCCATGGCTGCAGAGCCGCGAGGGCAGCCCGGGCAAGGGTCATGGAAGGGCCTTCCACCGCAAGGGCAACCTGATGGGCAATCTTGTTTTCCGTAGTGCTGTTTTCGGGATTAGCTGCCACCAGCCAACTCCAGGCCATTGCTAATAATTGGCGCTCCCCAACCGCCGCCGGCCAGGGCTGATGCACCAATGGATTAAGCCGCTCAACCAATAGCTGCAACTGCGGACCTAGGGCATTGCCAAGCCAAACCCGCCGCTGCAGCAGGCCCATCTCCAGCTCTGGCGGATTTGGCACTAACCCCTGGGCTAAACAAGCAGCCTCCAGCTCCTCAATGGCAGGGGCCTTGAGCAGCGCCACCAGCAAGCGGGAATCAAGGCATTGCTGATTTAGCAATTGTTGGCAGATGGCAAGCATTTGGCTCCGCCCTTCGGGGTTGGGCTGTAGCAAACAGCGTTGCCATAGCTGCTGGGCGCTATCCCAGCGGCTGAAGGCATCGCTTTCAAGCAGAAGCAACCGCTCTAATTCCTGGTTGCTGCGCTCCCATTCCAAGCGCACAGGCGCTGAAAAACCCCGCAGTAAAGAAAGCAATGGTGGTTTTTCCCCAAGGGGCAAATTGTTGAATTGCCATTGGTTCTGGGCGCAATCCAGCACCAGTAGTTGCTCCCTAAGCAGCTCGCCATCAGGGGCGATCAACGCCATAGAAACCGGAATCGGCAGTGGTTGATGGGCCTGATTTGTATCTAAATTTGGTTTGGCATTTGGTTTCGTATTTGCTTGGCTTAATTGCAATTTTAAACTGCCATTTTTCGGGTCCCATTGTTGTTTAATTGTTAGCGTTGGCGTGCCAACATGGTGATACCAAAAACGAAATGAAGTTAGCAACTTTCCAGAGCAATCCTCAAGGGCCTGGATAAATTGCTCACAGGTGGCAGCCTGGCCATCATGGCGTTTTAGATATAGGGAAACCCCAGCCATAAAATCTTCCTCACCAAGCAAAGTGCGCAGCATCCGGATCAGTTCCGCACCCTTTTCATAGATGGTAGTTGTGTAGAAATTATCGATGGCAATATATTGATCAGGCTGCACGGGATGGGCTGTGGGGCCGTTATCTTCCGGGAATTGGTGGGCCCTTAGCATCGCCACATCTTCAATGCGCTTAATGGCCTTGCCATGGAGATCGGCACTAAATTCCTGATCTCTAAATACCGTTAAACCTTCCTTCAAAGAAAGCTGGAACCAATCACGACAGGTAACGCGATTACCGGTGTAATTATGAAAATATTCATGGGCGATAACACTCTCCACCCGTTCAAGCTCAGCATCGGTTGCTGTTTCCGCGTCAGCGAGCACTAATTTTGAATTAAATATATTGAGACTTTTGTTTTCCATGGCGCCCATATTGAAATGACGCACCGCAACAATATTAAATTCATCCAGGTCGTATTCGAGGCCATAAATCTCTTCATCCCAGGCCATGGAACGCTTTAAACTGGCCATGGCATGGCCGCAAAGCTGCTGGTCGCCCGGTTCCACATGGATCCTCAAGCGCACCCGTTTGCCGGAGGCGGTATCAAAATGGCTTACCACCTCCACAAGGGGTCCCGCCACTAGGGCAAACAAATAACAAGGTTTAGGGAATGGGTCTTCCCATTCGGCGTAATGGCGGCCATCAGCTAAATCACCGCTGGCGATGCAATTGCCATTGCTCAACAACACCGGCGCCCATTGGCGACCGGCTTCAATCCGCACCTTGTAGCGGCTCAGCACATCCGGTCGATCAAGGAAAGGGGTGATCCGCCTAAAACCCTCGGCCTCGCATTGGGTGGTGAACAAATCACCGCTGGCGTATAAACCCTCGAGGCTGCTGTTTGAGCTGGGGTGCAAACGGCTAACGCTGCGCAGGCTAAAGGGTTGTTGCGGCAGCACTTCTGGTGCTAGTTCAAGCCGGCCAGCCGCCAGCTGCCAATGCTGATCTGCCACTGGCAGCCCATCGATGCTGAGGTCCAACAACTCCAGATCAACGGCCTGAAGTTGAAGTGCTTCCCCTGGGGCTATGCCATTGGGCGTAATGCTCAGCTGAGCTATTACCAGGGTGTGACTCGGGAATAGCTGCACCAACAGCTCTACCCGCTCAATCAGCACCTGGGGCGGCCTGTAATCAGCCAAGCGAATTGGAATCGCCCCGGGGCTAGCCATCCTGGTTACTTAGCTGGCTTGGCTTGGTTCTGGAGAGCTTGTTTCACCTTGTCGCGCACGTCGGCGGGCATCAAATCAGGGCACACCTGGGAAACACCGATCAACACTGAATTAATCGAACCCTTGCGCAATTCCTCTTGGGGTAGCGGCTTGGCACCTAATTGCTTGATGGCACCTCCATTTTGACCTTGAATCACCTGGGAAAGGGTTTCACCAGCGATACCAATCGACTTATTGAAATCCACGCCATTGGCAGCTGCGATGCAGGCGTTGAGGGCTGAAATCCTTGTGTAGAGGGTCATCTCAGCTTCAGTTGCCGGCTGAGGTGCCGCCTGCACTGGCAGCGCCGCAAAGGAGGTGAGCGCCAGCAGGGCAGACGCGGGAATCAGCTGACGCAACACAACAATTCAATTCTTAGTTACCAAACCATGTTGCCTTATTCGGGCTGCAACTCCGCACCACTGGTTTCGATGCGAATTTCGTGGTGAACCTCAGCCACTTCCAATTCACCGTTGCGCCAGGAATAAATGGATCTGCTGCGGTAGCGGTCTTGGGCAACTAGGCGAATGTGCTCGAGAATGTCCCATTCCTGGTAGTGGGATTCAAAAACCACTTCATGTTCATCCACCTGGCGTATTTGGCTCTTAATCGGTGAACCGTTAAAAAAGCCGCGGCTGCGCCGCAACTGATGGCCGCAGAGATAGGCCTCCATGGTGCCGGTGGGCACGTAACGGGGTTGGTTTTCAAAGAAGTTGTATTCCTTCTCCGGCCACCAACTAAAGCGGTAAGCCGCTTCACCCTCCACCGGTTCGCTAAAAGCTTCAATGCGCAGCAGCACATCCACCTTGAGGGACTCGTCGTCGCCAAAAACGTATTGGCGCCGGGAGCGCCATAGGCCCAGGTTGCGGGAAAACCAACGCCTTAGGGAACTATCAAATTGAATGCGGCTGGGTTCAGCCATCGATGAAGCCTGGGGCAAACCCTTAAGCATCTTTAGCTATGAACTGTTTCAGTGATAGCTAGCTCGTTAGCAAAAGGCGAACATTGCAGCGGATTTACCTTTTTTTGACAGGAAAATCAAATTTTTTTAATAGTGTGGTGCAGCTCTCTGAAGTTTGCAGTGCCGGGCCAGGGAGAAATAAAACAACAACAGGTGCTGAACCTGCTCCTGGTTGCCAGACCTCAGCATCTGGCTGGGCCAGATTTGAGAGGTTTACTGGAATTTCTTGAGGAGCAAAAGGGCAATTTCGAGCTCACCCTCACCATTGCTGATCCGCAAAAACAACCCGAGCTATTGGAGTTGCATCGGCTGGTGGCAACACCTGCATTGATCAAGTTGGATCCATTGCCTAAGCAGGTTTTTGCCGGCAATTCAATCCGTAGGCAAATGGAGAATTGGCTGCCCCGCTGGCGCCAATTGGGCTTGGTGAGCGGCCTTGGCATGGGACTGCGCACAGCAGAACCAAGCGGCGGCCAAAGCCAAAGGGAATTACAACTCGAAGATCAACTGCTGGTGCTGCGTCAAGAGAACGAAACCCTCACCTCAAGGCTGGGGGTACAGGAACGTTTATTGCGCATGGTGGCCCATGAATTGCGCACCCCGCTCACCGCCGCAAATTTGGCTTTGCAGAGCTACAGGCGCAATCAAATCGATAGTGAGCGCTTTTTTGATGTGGTTGATCGGCGTTTGGATGATATTGAACAACTCTCAAAAGACCTACTGGAGGTGGGCAGTACCCGTTGGGAGGCACTTTTCAATCCCCAGAGGCTGGCGCTGGCTCCAATTGCAGCTGAAGCAATTCTTGAACTAGAAAAACTTTGGGTAAATCGATCACTCGAATTCCATACCGATGTACCTGGAGACCTTCCAGATGTGTATGCCGATCAAAGACGAATGCGTCAGGTTTTGTTGAATCTGATTGAAAATGCACTCAAATTCACCCCTGATGGAGGCCAGGTAAATCTTTCGCTGTTACATCGCACCAGCCAATGGGTACAGGTGAGCGTTAGCGACACCGGCCCAGGCATTCCCATGGAGGAACAGCAAAGAATTTTTCAAGATCGGGTGCGCTTACCGCAAACGGCAGCCCAGGCATCGGGGTTTGGCGTTGGCCTTTCGGTATGCAGACGGATTGTGGAAGTGCACGGCGGGCGCATCTGGGTTGTGTCTGCCCCGGGTGAGGGGGCCTGCTTTCACTTCACAGTGCCCGTGTGGCGCGGTCAAAGCGATTGATTGATTGCTTGACTCAAGGTGGTTTGGCTGTATAGGTTGGCTTCTTGCCAATACGGCCTCGCCCCCATCGTCTAGAGGCCTAGGACACCTCCCTTTCACGGAGGCGACAGGGGTTCGAATCCCCTTGGGGGTATATCTTTTTAGAGATGGTATTGGCATACCAAAATCGTTAAAAATCATTCAAAATTTTCTAAAATGTTTTCAATATACAATTGATTTGCATTTTTTAAATTAATAGTAATTGTTTAATAATATTGATTTAAATTTTAATAACTTTAGTATTTATGATTTAAAAATCTATAGCGGGCAAGGCGAAACTATTTCTATTTGGGCGCGGCGCAAAGCTTCTATGGCAACACATCTCAAATTTGTCGCCAAATCTTCCCTAAGGCGCTGCTCGATCAAGGCGATGGGCATTCCAATGCAAGCCTGCACCAGCAATTCGTAGCGCAAACGCACCCCCTCATTGGTTTTAACCAGGGTCCAAGCCCCTTCAAAACGGCGGAAGTCGCCACTCACCATCCTGAAACCAAGTATTCCCTCCTGGCTGCGTTCCTCCAGCTCAAGCCGCACGCTGGCGGTAAAATTAAGGCCCACAAACCTTTGACAACCGATTTGCTCCAACAACACAGTTGAACCCTCGCGGTTCAGTAGGCGCGAGCTCGTGAGGTTTGGGATGAAGCTAGGCAAGCTCTCATAATCGGTAAGCACCTCCCACACCGCTGCTTCAGCAAGGGGCAGCCTGAGTTGAGCAGCAAGGCGGCGGGTGGCCGAGGGCAGGCGCTCGATCTCCTGCTCAATGGGCTCTGAAGGAAGCGTAGGTAGAGGGGGGGGCTGCAAGATCTGAATAGCGGCCGAGGGGCATAGGCTGCAACGTTGATCACATTAACTGTGTTTTCTTCCTAACTGAAGGTTTCCCCTTATAGAGATACAAGCTGCCGCTGGCAGGGCAGTTCCTATAGTCGCAGCGCGTTACCTCGAACCATGCGCGTCCCACCAGCTTCCTGCACCCCTGGCGACAGCCGCATGTTCACAATCGAGGTGAGCCATGCTTCCGGCGGCATTGTTCGCCGCAGCCTGAGGCAAATGCTGGTTACCTACAGCTCTTTGAGTGCAACGCTGCAGTTGATCAGAAACAGTGGTGCCCGGGTGTTGCGCATTACCCCCCACCAGCAAACCAACAATTCTCCATCCACCCAATCAGTAGCCGTGACGGAAACCCCAAGCCCCAAAGCCAAAGACCATGGCCAGGTGCCAGTAAATCTCTACAAACCGAAGGATCCCTTTCTCGGCACAGTGCTCGACAACTACTCGCTTTTGGCAGATGGGGCCATCGGCCGGGTGAATCACATCACCTTTGATCTTTCAGGGGGCAATCTCCACTACGTGGAAGGCCAAAGCATTGGCATTATTCCCGATGGGGAAGATGCAAACGGTAAGCCCCATAAGCTGAGGCTCTACTCAATTGCCTCCACCCGCCACGGCGACAACCTTGAGGGAAACACCGTTTCCCTCTGTGTGCGGCAGCTGGAATACAAAAACGAATCCGGCGAACAGATCTACGGCGTTTGCTCAAGCTTTCTTTGCGACATCGAACCAGGCGCAAAGGTAAAAATCACAGGGCCTGTGGGCAAAGAAATGCTGTTGCCTCCCGATGAGGATGCAAACGTGATCATGCTTGCAACCGGCACGGGCATCGCTCCGATGCGTGCCTACCTGCGCCGCATGTTTGAACCGGGTGAGCAGGGAAAAAATCCCGAATACAAATTCAAAGGCAAAGCATGGCTGTTTATGGGTGTGCCCAAAACTCCCAACCTGCTCTACGAAGACGATTTCAGCCGTTACCTGAGCGATTACCCCGAAAACTTCCGTTACACCAAAGCGATCAGCCGCGAGCAGGAAAATCCAAGCGGTGGCCGCATGTATATCCAGGATCGTGTTACCGAGCACGCCGATGAGATCTTTGCCTTGATCGAAGATCCCAAAACCCACGTTTACATGTGCGGTTTGAGGGGCATGGAACCAGGAATCGACGAAGCGATGACAGCGGCAGCAGCCAAGAGCGGACAGGATTGGAGCACCCTGAGGCCAGCCCTTAAGAAGGCCGAACGTTGGCATGTGGAAACCTATTAAGGGCCACTCAAATCTGCAAACACACCGTCCATTCACCTTCTGTTCATCTCTAGCCATCAACCTGTAGAGACACGGTTAGCGATGCCTTTCCATGACGGCCACTCTCACCAATCCCCTTCGCGTTGGTTTAAGGCAAGAACGGGTGATTTCACCCCAATGCCTGGTGATATTCGGAGCTAGCGGCGATTTAACCCACCGCAAATTGATACCAGCCCTATTCGAATTGTTCCGCCAGCGGCGCCTGCCCAGTGAATTCGCGGTGCTGGGCTGCGCCAGAAGGCCATGGAGCGACGAGGAGTTCCGCGCCAAGATGGGAGAAGCCTTGGCCCCTGTTATCGCCGAGGATCCCGCCGCCTGGACAACCTTCTGCGGCGGGCTTTTTTATGAACCGGTAGACCTGCAGAAAGATGAAGATGTGGTGCGTTTAGGCAAGCGCCTAGAGCAGATAGATCGCCAGCGGGCCACCCGCAGCAATCGCACTTTTTATCTGTCGGTATCGCCCAACTACTACGGCAGCGGTTGCCGCGCCCTTGCTGCTGCCGGTTTGCTGGCCGATCCAAAGCGCAGCCGGGTGGTGATCGAAAAACCCTTCGGCCGTGATTTCGCCAGCGCCCAAGACTTAAACCGCATCGTGAACAGTTGCGCCAAAGAAAATCAAATCTTCCGAATCGACCACTACCTAGGCAAGGAAACCGTTCAAAACATTTTGGTTTTGCGCTTTGCCAACACGATTTTTGAGCCGATCTGGAATCGCAACTACATCTCCAGCGTGCAGATCACCGCTGCTGAAACCGTTGGGGTTGAGGAAAGGGCCGGCTACTACGAAAGCGCTGGCGCCCTGAGGGACATGGTGCAAAACCACCTCACCCAGATGCTTGCCCTCACCGCGATGGAACCGCCGGGCCGCTATGAGCCCGAATCAATCCGCAACGAAAAGGCCAAGGTGTTGCAGGCGGCACGGCTTGCCGAGGAAGCTGAACCTTGGAAATGTTGCGTGCGCGGCCAATACGGCCCCGGTGGCAACAGCGCCGATCCCTTAGCTGGCTACCGCCAGGAGCCTGGGGTGGATCCAAACAGCACCACCGAAACCTATGTTTCGATGAAATTATTTATCGATAACTGGCGTTGGCAGGGGGTGCCCTTCTACCTGCGCACGGGCAAACGCATGCCCAAACGCCTTAGTGAAGTGGTGCTCACCTTCCGTGAGGCACCGGTGCATTTATTCGATTCAGCCGGTGCTGGCCCCACCGCAAACCAATTAATTTTGCGAATTCAACCCAATGAAGGGGCTGATTTCAGATTTGAGGTAAAAGCCCCTGGTTCCGGCATGCGCAGCCGGCCTGTTGACATGGATTTCTCCTACGACGAATCCTTTGGTGAACCCTCCGATGAGGGTTATGTGCGCTTACTGGCCGATGCCATGCTCGGCGATCCCACCCTGTTCACCCGCAGCGATGAGGTGGAGGCAGCTTGGAGGCTCTACACCCCACTGGTGGAGTTGATCGAACAGCAGCCTTGGCAATTGCCGGTTTATCCCTATGAAGCCCGCACTTGGGGTCCTGCCGCCGCCGACAGCCTCCTGGCCGGCGATGGGTTGCTCTGGCGGCGCCCCTGATCGGATCTGTTTTCCTAAGCATCATTGAAAACAGAATTATTTCCAAAAGCAGCTTTTTACCCCTACCCAATTCCCTAAAAACCATGGCTCCTCAACTAACTCTGCAAGCTCCCTTGGAACTACCACCCCAGGAGGTGCCTGATTATCTGGGTCGCCTTTGGGAGGGTGAACAGGAGCAGGCCAATGGGGCCAGCACTTTCTCGCTAGTGGTTTGGGAACCAGCCTGGATAGAGCAGCAATTAGTGCGTTTAGGCCGCCTAACTGGACCCATCAGTGGCCTCGAGCGACCTGAATTGCTCCAGGCCGCCAGGGAGGCCATACCCGTTTGTGGTTTGCCCCCATCCACCTCACCCCTCGCGCCTGAATTGGCTTGGCAATTGGGTCAATTACCAGGTGATTCCTCAGCGGAAGATCTCAGAGGTCAACAGGTGGATGCAGCGATCAGTCGCCACCAACCGCGCCGCTTGATCACCCTTGCCCCAACCCTTGATGGCCATCGGCCCCTCGAAACTCTTGTGGCCGCCTACTGCCCCTTGCCGGAAGAAGGCCCCATGACGAGTGTGTGCGGAGATGTGGTGGTAATGCGCGGTGGCCTCGGCGCCCTAGAGCATGGCTTGCAGATGGTTAATCCCTTGATTTCAGCCGAATTGCCCTGCTGGGTGTGGTGGAACGGCTGCCTTGATGAGGCGCCGCAACTGTTTGAAGCCGTGAGCCAAGCGCCGCGACGCCTGGTGGTGGATACGGCCATCGGTTCTCCAGCTAGGGCTCTGGAAGTGCTTTGTAGCCGAGCAGCCAGCGGCCAAGCGATAAGCGATTTGAACTGGTATCGCTTGGTTAGTTGGCGCGAAAGCCTTGCCATGGCCTTCGATATGCCAAGCCGCAGGGATGCTTTAGCCCATGTGGTTCAACTCGATATCGATGTGCAAGGTCATCAGCCCGTGCAGGGTTTATTGATGGCGGCCTGGATCGCAGATCGGCTCGGCTGGCAGCTGGAGCACACCTCTAAGACTGAGGGTGATGGCATTTTGGCCAGCTTCCGCCGGCCCGATGGTGCCCCTGTGCGCTTTCGACAAATGCCAGTTCCCGTTGGCACACCTAGCACCCATCCAGGCAGCTTGGTTGGTTTGCGGCTGGTTTGTGAACCAGAGGGTCGCACACCCCTTTGCGTAATTTTGTGCGGCGAAACCGGCGGTTGCATGCGCCTTGAGGCCGGGGGCATGGCCCGGTTGGAATTGGTTGAAGAGGTGGTGGCAACAGCGGTGGAATCAGCCCAGAAAGAGGTTTCCCGCACCCTCAGGGGTGGCCACGACAGCACAAATCCGCTGTTGTGTGCTGCCGCACCCCTTGCTGCCAAGCTGCTGCCAAATTGATTTTTGCCACTAATTGGCCCTTCTGATCGCGGCCCCCTGCAGCAGCAGCGGCAAAACCCTGCTCTGCTTGCTCTTGGCGGCTGCGGCCCGCAGCAGGGGCATAGGGCTGCAAACCTTCAAGGTGGGCCCTGATTACCTCGACCCCCAATTGCTGGCTAGCGCCAGTGGTCGCCCCTGCCGCAACCTTGATTTATTGCTTTGCGGTGCCCCATGGGTGCGGCAAAGCTTCCACTGGTGGAGCAACCAGGTGCCCCTCTCCCTGGTGGAGGGGGTGATGGGGCTCTACGACGGCCGCGGTCCCAGCAGTGAAGGCAGCAGTGCCGCCATTGCCCTTGAACTAAATCTGCCGGTGCTTTTGTTGGTGGAAGCCAGTCGCCAGGCTGGGTCCCTCGCTGCTCTTGTGCGGGGCTTTCGCGACCATGAACCAAAATTAAACATTGCTGGGGTGGTGCTTAATGGAGTTTCCACCAGTCGCCATCAGCAATTGCTCCAGGAGGCCATGGGCAGCATTGCCATGCCGGTGCTTGGGGTGATCCCCCGCGATGAAAGCTTGGAATTACCCAGCCGTCATTTAGGCCTAGTGCCCCCTGCAGAGCAGGACGCTTGGCCGCAACGGCTTAGCCAACTTGGCCAAAAGGCAAGCCAATGGTTGCAGCTGGAAAAGCTTTTGGCGCTGATGGCAACCCCAAATCAAAACACTCCTCAAACCCAAACTCCAAACCAAACTCAAAACCCCATCAGCTGGTCCCTCGGCACAGTGGTGAGCAAACAAAAAGCCCACCAACAAGCAACTCACCAAAAATCAGAGCAACGGCCCTGCGTGGTTATCGCTAAAGACAAGGCATTTCACTTTTGTTATCCGGAATTACCAGAGTGGCTCGAAGCTTTGGGCTGCCAGGTGCAGTGGTGGGCACCGCTGGAAGATCAAGCGCTTCCCGAAGATTGTGCTGCCCTTGTGCTGCCAGGGGGCTACCCCGAACTTCAGGCCAAGGAATTAAGCCAATGCAAACGCAGCCTTGAGGCAATCAATCAGCATTGCCGCCTTGATTTACCGCTCTATGCCGAATGTGGCGGACTGTTGCTGCTCGGCCAGGAGCTCCTTGATGCCGATGGGGAAGCCCATCCCATGGCTGGGGTGCTGCCATTTAGCGCCCAACGGGGTGCCATGAGCCTCGGTTACCGAGAGGCCACACCACTGCGGGCTGGTTTGGTGATCAGGCCAGGTGAACAATTGCAGGGCCATGAATTTCACCGCTGGCAGCTGGAGGAGGCCCCCGTTCAAAAAGCTGCTGAGCAGGCTTGGCGGTTGGAAGGTTGGGGGGTGCTGGCTAGGGTTGAGGGATGGACCAACGCCGCTCTTCACGCAAGCTGGCTTCACCTCCACTGGGGTGGATGCCCTTCGATACCCCTTCGGCTGCGGGACGCAGCAGCAGCCGCGAACGCCAAGAGGCAAACGAGGCAGAATTAAATCGGCAACGCTTTGCCCCTAAGCGCCACCCGCTCACCCCAGAGCGTTGGCGTTTGTTAGTGCACGGCCACGTGCAAGGGGTGGGCTATCGGGCGGCCTGTAAGCGCAGGGCCACGGAACTTGGTTTGGCTGGTTGGGTGCGTAATTGCGCTGATGGCAGCGTTGAAATCCAGGCGGAAGGTGTGCAGCAACACCTGGCTGAACTACGGGTTTGGTGCGAGGCTGGCCCCACGGCCGCCCGGGTGGATTCAGTGCTCACCAGCATGCTTGCCCCCACAGGCGCCGATTGGTTTGAAATTCGCCCCAGCCAAACCAACCCCAGCTAACCAATGCAAACAAATAAACAAATCTGGCTGCTGCGCCACGGGGCAACAGAGTGGAGCCGCAACGGCCGTCACACGGGCAGCAGCGATATTCCATTGCTGCCAGAGGGGGAAGCGGAAGCCAAACGGCTTGCACCAATGCTTGCCAACCACCAGTTCAAACAGGTGTGGGTGAGCCCGCTGCAAAGGGCCAGGCGCACCTGTGAGCTAGCAGGGCTTGGCGGGCAGGCAGAAATCAACGAGTTGCTGCGCGAATGGAACTACGGCGCCTATGAGGGCATCACCACGCCTGAAATCCGCCAAACCGTTCCTGGATGGAGTGTTTGGAGCCATGGCTGCCCTGATGGCGAGGATGCAGCTGCCGTAACCGAACGCTGCAACCGCCTGATTGAAGCGCTGCTGGCAGTGGAGGGAGATGTGGCCCTATTTGCCCATGGACATATCCTAAGAAGCCTTGCAGGCACTTGGATTGGCCAGGGGGCTGTGGGGGGCAAACACCTGGCCCTTGGCACCGCCACCAGCAGTGTGCTGGGTTTCGAAAGGGAGAATCAGGTATTGATGCGCTGGAATGCCCCATGCCCATAATTCGCACCATCACGGAATTAACCGCCTGCGGTTTGGCGGTGGCCTTGAGTCCGTTGGATATTGCCCTGGTTTTTCTATTGTTATTGGGGGCAACACCATTCCTGCGCTCGGGCCTTTTTAGCCTCGCCTGGTTTTTTTCAAACAGCGCTGCCATTGCCCTACTGCTCACCGTTGGCCGCTCCCTCACCCTTTCGATGGAAAGGGGCAGTGTGCAACAGGTGGGGCTTGATCTATTTGCCGCCGGAGCCTTGCTGGCCTTGGGTATTCGCGAATTGGATCCAAAACCTGAGGGTTATGAAGACCTCTCAGAGGGTTGGATTCATAAGTTGGAAAAAGTGGGCCAGCTGCCTTTGCTGGTGATGATGCTGGTGGCACCTTTAACCCTGCTTCTAAGCCCAGATAATTTATTTTTGCTGGCAAAAGGCGCTGCCCTCGTTCAAGGCGGCAATTACGAAACCAGCAGTGAAATCGGTTTAATCATCTACTTCAGCTTGATCAGCAGTTTGTTTTTATTGCTGCCCATTCTTTTACTGATTGTGGGCCGCCAGCAGGTTTTACCACTCCTACAAAAAGGTAAACAACTAATTGAAGATCGCAGCAGCTTGATCCTTGGCGGCTTAAGCCTTGGCCTAGCCGTTTACCTGGCTTGGCAGGGCTGGACTGGCTTAGGCAATTTTCAAATCATCACTTAGCCATTGGCTCCAGCGCTGCTGCTGCTCAATGGCAAGATCAGCCCTTCCAACTAACCAAACCCGGCGCCTTGCGCGGCTTACGGCCACATAAACGAGTTGACGGCGCACTTCTTCCTGCTGGGGCCAATACACATCAGGGGCAACAAATACATCGCTAAAGCTGCTGCCCTGGCTGCGATGCACCGTGAGCACAGCAGCTGGCCCCACGGCAGCAAAGGCATCACGCAGCAGGAAATACTGGCGCCACAACAAACTTCTTTGCTTTCCAGTGGCTGCTTTAGCTCGATTGCGGAGATCGCTAAGGGCTAAATCCAAGCGCTGGCGCCCATCACTGCCGGGGGCAGGAGCCAAACGCAATTGCAATTGGCTTTCCCCTGCCTCCACATCAACCCGCAGGGTTTCAATTACTGGCGCATCAGGCAAGCCCAGATCAGCCAGGTTGCAGCGATCGGGTGTTACATCACGCACCACCAATTCCCGGTTGGAGCCCAACACCAGATCCGCTTGCTCACTGTTGGCTAAGCCTTCCTGGCAGGCGGGAGCCATCACCGCAGCCCGGGTAATTAATACTTCTCCAGGTAACACGGAGAGCTGATCGGCCATCTCCCCATGCAAAGCGCGACGCGCGATCGGCACTAATCGCTCCAGGGTGCGATTAGTGAAACAAAGCAAACGGGCATGGTCGGGATCAAAGTTCTCACTGCTCAAGCGCAAGGCCGACTGGGCTTCGGCTATCCACTCATCACGGCCAACCACCGCCACCTGACCCTCGGCAGTGTTGATGGCAGCCAGCAAAGGCGGCTGCCAACTGGGCAGCGCCCCGCTGCGCAATCCACTGGCCAGCTTGAGCACAGGTCCACCGTGGCGCACCACCTCTGTTAGCTGCAGTTGAACAGCCCTTTGCAGGGCAAATACAGCACTGGTGGTTTCACCAACTGGCGGCAACTGGGCGGGATCGCCTACAAACACAAGCCTTGTGCCAAATGGATGGGCGCATTGCAAGGCGATTTCCAAGAGCCTGCTATCAACCATCGACGCCTCATCAAGCAGCACCAAACCGATTTGCTCTAGGGCGGTGGCGGTTTGTTCGGTGGGTTCGCAGCTTTCCCGTTCCTCCATGCGGCTGAGCTTGAGGCGCAACAGGCGGTGAATAGTTGATGGGTACCAGGTGGGTCGTAGTCCCTGGGAATCCAAAGCGGCCCTAAGCACACCCACGGCCTTATGGGTGGGTGCAGCCACGGTCCAGCAGAAACCCGCCCCATCAGCTATCGCAAGAAAGCGCACAGAGAGAAAGGTTTTACCGGTGCCGGCGTAGCCACTAAGCACAAATGGCTCACCGCTGGCCGGTTGGCTTAACCATGCCTTGAATGCATCAAGGGCTGCTGTTTGTTGGGCGGTTAGAACAAGGCCATCGGAAGTTGTCAGTTCAACCAACCCCCACAAACAAGCCAAAGCGCTGGGCTAGGGCCAGGGGGCTGCCAAGAAAGGCCTCACCCAAAATCGCCACCAGCGGGCCCAACAAACTACCCACTAACACCTGCAGGCGGCTGTGGCCAAGGCTGGTTTTAAGGCTTGCTAAACCTTGGGCTTCCCCGAGGCTATTAAGCCGTTCCGCCATCTTTCCAGCTGCCCTGCGCACGCCGCTGGCGTCGTACATCACCACAAAAGCAACCGTTACAGCAAGGGCAAACAGAGGCGAATCCAAGCCGTTTTCCCAAGCGATTGCCGTTGCCGTTCCAGCTACCAAGGCGGAATGACTAGAGGGCATGCCACCGGTTTCAAGCAACACCGCTGGCCGCCAACGGCCGTGTTGGAGCAATTCGATAAATAATTTTGAAAGCTGGGCCACGCCGCAGGCCACAAGCCCCCAGGTGAGGGCGCTGTTGTTAAAAAATGCAGCTGCAATTTGGTTTGTCATCTATCGCGGGCGGTGATGTAGCCCGCCAGAGCGAGCAGGGGCTTTGCTGCTTCACTCCAGGGCTCGAGCACCTGCTGCGCTTCCTGCACCAGGCTATCGGCACGATTTCTCGATGCCTCAAGCCCCAACAGTTTCGGATAGGTGGTTTTATCTGCGGTGAGATCTTTACCGGCGGTTTTACCCAAAACTTCACTGCTGGCGGTTAGGTCGAGAATGTCGTCGATGATTTGAAAAGCAAGCCCTATGGCGCGGGAATAACAACGCAGAGCCGTTAATAAATTCTCTTCAGCCCCAGCGATAATCGCCCCACTTAGAACCGCCGCTTGGAGCAAAGCGCCGGTTTTATGCAAATGAATGTATTCAAGAGTAGCTAAATCAACCTCCACCCCTTCACTGGCTAGATCAACGATTTGGCCGCCAACTAAACCTGGGGCACCAGCCGCCAAAGACAATTCGCCCACCACCTGCAGCAACCGATCCGCTGGCACCCCAGGGCTGCGCAGGGCAACCATTTCAAAAGCTCTTGTTAGCAGGGCATCGCCGGCAAGGATGGCTGTGGCTTCGCCATAAACCTTGTGGTTAGTGGGCCTACCACGGCGCAGGTCGTCGTTATCCATGGCCGGCAGATCATCGTGGATCAGCGACATGGTGTGGATCATCTCCAGGGCGGTGGCCGTTGGCAAAGCCAGGGCTGGATCACCGCCCGCCAATTCGCAACTGGCCAAGCAAAGGATTGGCCGCAGGCGTTTACCACCGGCCAATAGCGAGTAGCGCATGGCCTCCCGCAGGGATTCAGGACGTTCAGGGCCAAGGGCCTGCTCTAGGGCTGCCTCCACCACTTCACGGCCCTGGAGCAGATATTGCTGAAAATCAAAGCCAGCAACCATCACTCCACCACACGCTGCAGTAGAGCAGCCATCGCCTCGGGCAATTCCACCACCAAAGTAACGCTGGCAAATTCGCTCACTTCTGGGCGATGCCAGGGGATCGCCCCATGGGCTAGCTCAAGGGTATGCATTAAATCCAAACCGGAAAGGCTGCGCAGCTGTTCAGCTGAAGGCCCAGGAAATGATTCCGGTGAAAAAGAGGAAGGGGCGCAAACCATGGGCCCACCAGCGGAGAACATAAAAAAAATATTAAGGCGGCGGTGGGTTGTTTCCCTAGGGCTCTTGGTTGGCATCGTTTAGTTCGAGGCGCAAATTCCAGGGTCGCTGAATTCCTCCAGGCCGATTCCACACCCCCACTCCCAGCTCCCTAGCTGTGGTTTCTGCGGCCCCATAGGGCAGGTCATCGCAACGGCCAAGGTAACCGTTATGAACAAAAAGCATGCCGTTTTTCAACATTTCAGGCGCCACATCAAAACCACCGCGGCGCACCACGCCAACAATCCGGTCGTATACATCCCTTGCCCGCAATTCAACAGTTACCGCAGTTCCCACTGGTAATTCATTGGCAAGGGCAGCTTTCGACTGCTGCGCCCAAGGCTGCTGACTCTGCTCCGGCGCATCCACGCAGGCAAGTCTCACCCTTCGATCGCTGCGGCCAAGCCGCACAACAACCACCTGGCCATTTTCAACAGACATCACAGTGCCCTTTTGAAGCGGCAACACTTGCAGCGGCAGGGCTGCCAAAAGCAAAGCAATCAAAGTCCCTGGCATGGCTCAGCTAAAGCATGGCGTTGCGCCCACATCCTCAGAGTATTTAGCAGCAACATCGTTACGGTCATGGGGCCCACGCCACCGGGCACCGGCGTGATTGCAGCAGCCAAGGGTTCCACCTCAGCAAATCTCACATCACCACATAAACCGCCCTCCGGGCGGCGATGGATCCCCACATCCACCACCACCGCCCCTGGGCTCACGTGATTTGCACCGATCAAACCAGGCTTACCAGCTGCCACCACCAAGAGTTCTGCATTGCGGCAAATACCCTCCAGGTTGAGGCTGCGGGAATGGGCAACCGTTACGGTTGCGTTGGCCTGTTGAAGCATCAACGCCATCGGTTGCCCCACCAAAATGCTGCGGCCCACCACCACCGCTCGCATGCCCTCCAAAGGGAGATTGGCTTGTTTCAAAAGCGCCATCACCCCGGCGGGAGTGCAACTGCGGGGACCCACTTCCCCCCGCAGCAGGCGACCCAAATTAAGCGGGTGCAATCCATCTGCATCTTTATTGGGATCTAAAACTTGAAGCAATGCCCTGTCGTTTATGGAAGCTGGCACGGGCAATTGCACCAAAATTCCATCAACGGCTGGATTTTTATTTAGTTCATGCAATTCCAACTCAAGGGCAGCCTGGCTGATGTTTGCGGGCAGATGGCTGCCAAAACTTTTGGCACCAATGCGGGCACAGGCCTTTTCCTTATTAGCTACATAAACAGCACTGGCTGGATCATCACCAACCCTCAATACAGCTAAACCTGGGGGCCTCCCAGCCTTTGCCAAGCCAGCCGCGATAGCAGCC
>MWMJ01000013.1:0-29432 GCA_002151525.1 Synechococcus sp. Lanier
CTCCACTAAATCAGTTGCCGCTAGATTTAAACAATGACCGGCCCAAGCCCAAGCAGCAGTCCAACCCAAACCCGTTGATTTCAAACCGGTTAATTTCAAACCCGTTAATTTCAAACCCTGGCACTGCTCAGTTAATGGCCAGCCCATCGCGGCAAGTAGTTGTAGTAATGAACCAGCCATTTGCCACTGCTGCGCCCGCATTTCAGGCGCCTCCCGCTGGGCGATCAACCAACCATTTAGATCAAGCAACTGCTCCATATTTGAAGTTTTAAAGGCCTGTTGCAAAGGCCCTAGGGCAGCTGCCTCCACCGCAAGCAAACCAAATTGCAATTCAGCCTCAAGCCAGGCCTTCAAGGTTGCCGCATCCCTGAGCTCACCCGCCTGCACTAACACCTCCAAACCTTCGGCATAGCTGAAAGCACCCACCGGCAAAGCGGGGCTCACAAGTTGCAGCAGGGCCAGGGGCAGGGTCATGGATGGCTATGGCTAGCGCCATAGGCGCCACTTTCGGGCAGAAAGGGGGCCTGCAGGTGGGCAACTTGCAAACCGCGATGGCCTAATAAATGCTCCAAAACAGGGTCGGCCAATAGCCTCAATTGATCGGCGTGCAACTCCAAGGCCACATGGCGATTACCGAGGTGATATGCAGCCTGCAACAGGGCCAGAGGATCATTGCTGTACACCACCAGTAGTGGTTCATCCGCAGCAACCACCACCGCTAGTGGCGTAGTTTCAACGGCCCCTAATAATTGCCCTGGTGCCAGGGGTTCGCCCCTTGGCAACTGCAGCAACACTTCTTGGCCGCCACTGCAGCGGCGCAAACCACGACAGATCTGTCGTTCAGCCGCTGTGAGTGGCAGCTGCAATAAAGCCTCTCCAGCTGCGGAACTGCAGCGATGCTGCAGCAGCAATGGCCTGGTTTCCTGTTGCATGGATCCAAGCTGCCATACCCCCATGGCCCAAGCCACTGCCACCCCAAGCCCTTGGCGGGGCTCAGCAAATTTGCAATTTGCAGCCAGCAGCCAAGGGCTCACCAGCTTTCAAGGGGGTAGCACCGCCCCTTTAAAGCTAATGCGGGCATTTGCTGGCGCCGATGGCCGCTGTGAACTGCCCCTTTTGCATACAGCCGGCGGCCTGGTGGGCGGTGATCAACTCAAAATCGAACTAGGGCTTAGCGTCAACAGCCGCGCCCTCATAACCAGCGTGGCCGCCCAGAAGGTTTATGGCATTAAGGGCCAGTGGGCCCACATCGATATAGAAACCCAGCTAGGGCCGGGAGCTGATCTGGAGTGGTTGCCCCAGGAAACCCTGGTATTTGAAGGGGGCCTACTGCAACAGCAGCAGCGGCTGGAGTTAGCTGAAAGCGCCAGCTGGCTAGGCATCGATGTGGTGCGATTTGGCCGCACCGCCAGGGGAGAAACCCTGGGCAATGGTTGCTGGCGCAGCAGCCTCGAAATTCAGCGCAAATCAGCCAGCGGCCGGCGCTGGGAACTGGTGGATCGGCTCCAAATCAATCGGGATTGCCTTGATAGCGCCCATGGGCTAAAGGGCCAGCCGGTGCTGGCCAGCCTGGTGTGGGCGGCACCGAGCCCCCTAGATAGCAACAAACTCCAAGCCCTAATCAACCAAGGCCGCCAAGACAGCCTGGAACTCGAGGGAGAAATGGCCCTAGGCAGCCTGCAACAGGGCTTAATTGCCCGCTATCGGGGCCCCTCCAGCCAAGTGGCCCGCCACTGGTTTTATCGCCTATGGGCCCGGATTCGCCAACTGCGCGGTTTAAGTGCGCCGCTAGCGCCAAGGGTGTGGCCCCTGCAGGAATATCCCCATGCCCCAGCGCTCATCTGAGCAGCCACCACCACAACGGCACAGTAACGAGAGCCATTGCAGTGCTTAATAGCACCAAACCTGCCGCTGCATTAACGCCTTCCCCTTCCGCCTCCGCCATCAACAACACTGAGATCGCTGTGGGGGCTGCCGCTTGCAGCACTAAGGCATCAGACACACCAGCGGGCAATGCAATTAGGCGGCCAAGAATTGCAAACAAAAGCGGCAATAGCAGCATTTTAAAAAGTAATGCAGGCGCCAAAGGGCGCCAATTGAAACCAGGCTGGATTTCGCCTTGGTTCAACATCACCCCCAAACGCATCCCCACCAGCAATAGAGCCAACAGCAACACCAAGCGGGCTGGCCACCAGAGCAGGGCAGCCAGGGGCGCTTGCCATGGGGTTAGTTGCAGCACAAAGGCAAGCAAAAAGCCATGGGTGGCTGGGCTTTGGCCTAGGTCGCGGCGGAAGGAACGGCGCCCCTGGCCGGGCGCTGCCACCAGGCGTGGGCCGAGGGTCCAACTCAAAAGTGTGCCGGCCAGGTCGTAGGCGATGGCAGCCCCTAGGGCCTGGGGGGGCAATAGGGCCAAGGCCACCGGAATGCCGAAGTAGGTGGTGTTACCCGTTACCGCCCCCAGTTGCAACACCCCAGAGGGCATCAGCCGCGGCCAACGGTGCAACAACAACATCAATGCAGCAATCAATAGCAGTGCCAGGGCGCCCGCCTGTAAAAAATCGCGATTTAAGCCAGAACGCAGCAGCAAAGCAGCCACACTCAAGGGGATGCCAAAGCGCACCAGCGGTTGCGCCAATGCTCCAGGCAGTAGCGGCCAACGCATACCAATGGCCAAGCCAAGGGCCAAAGTTGGGATTAGTTCCAGCAAAAGTGGCAGCACAGCCCCCCAACGATCAACAGTGATTGCAGCCCATGCACCTATCTCCCCAAGAAAAAGACAAGCTCTTAATTGTTACCGCAGCCCTGTTGGCGGAGCGGCGTTTAGCGAGAGGTTTGAAACTGAACCACCCGGAGGCGGTGGCTTGGCTCAGCTTTCAAATCCTGGAGGGGGCGCGGGATGGCAAAACCGTAGCGGCCCTAATGCAGGAGGGCAGCACTTGGTTAAACCGCAGCCAAGTGATGGCTGGGGTGGCTGAACTAATAGATGAAGTGCAAATGGAAGCCACATTTCCGGATGGCACCAAGCTTGTAACCCTGCACCAACCGATCAGGCCATGATCCCAGGCGAACTACTACCTGAACCCGGCAGCATTGAACTAAATGCCGGCCGCCCTGTTACCAATTTGATGGTGGCCAATAGCGGCGATCGCCCCATCCAGGTGGGCTCCCATTTCCATTTTGCCGAAGCCAATGCTGCGCTGCTATTCGATCGGGAAGCAGCCCGGGGGCAACGGCTTGATATTCCCGCCGGCACCGCCGTTCGCTTTGAACCCGGCGATGAACGCCAAGTGCAACTGGTGCCCTTTGTGGGAGCCCGCCGGGTGGTGGGTTTCAACGCTCAAATCAACGGAGCTCTCTGATGGCATATCAAATCGATCGCCGCAGCTACGCCGAAACCTATGGCCCCACCACCGGTGATCGTTTGCGGTTGGCCGACACAGAATTAATTCTGGAGGTGGAAAAGGATTTCACCAGCTATGGCGATGAGGTGAAATTTGGCGGCGGCAAAGTAATTCGCGATGGCATGGGTCAAGGCCAAAGCAGCCGCGCCGCCGGCGCCGTAGACACGGTGATTACCAATGCGCTGATCCTTGATTGGTGGGGCATTGTGAAGGCGGATATTGGCATCAGAGATGGACGCATCTGCGCCATCGGCAAGGCGGGCAATCCTGATATCAGCAACAACATCGATATCGTGATCGGCCCTGGCACTGAAGCAATCGCCGGCGAGGGCCATATCCTCACCGCCGGTGCGATCGACACCCACATTCACTTCATCTGCCCGCAGCAGATTGAAACCGCCCTAGCCAGTGGTGTTACCACGCTGCTGGGGGGCGGCACTGGCCCAGCCACCGGCACCAATGCCACCACCTGCACGCCGGGGGCTTTTCACCTGGCCCGGATGTTGCAGGCGGCTGAGGCTTTACCGGTGAACCTTGGCTTTTTTGGCAAGGGCAATGCCAGCACTCCAGAGGCATTAGAGGAGCAAATTCGAGCGGGTGCCTGCGGGCTCAAATTGCATGAAGACTGGGGCACAACCCCCGCCGCCATCGATTGCTGCCTCGGGGTAGCCGATCGCTTTGATATCCAGGTGTGCATCCACACAGACACCTTGAATGAAGCCGGTTTTGTGGAAGACACAATCCGAGCGATCGCTGGCCGCACGATCCACACCTTCCACACTGAGGGAGCTGGCGGCGGCCACGCCCCCGACATCATCAAGATTTGCGGCCAGGCCAATGTGCTGCCCAGCTCCACAAACCCCACCAGGCCTTACACCCGCAACACCCTCGAAGAACATCTCGATATGTTGATGGTGTGTCACCACCTGGATGCAGGCATACCAGAGGATGTGGCCTTTGCTGAATCGCGGATTCGGCGCGAAACGATTGCGGCAGAGGACATCCTCCACGACCTGGGCGCCTTTTCAATAATCGCCAGCGACTCCCAAGCGATGGGCAGGGTGGGGGAGGTGATCACCCGCACATTTCAAACGGCCCACAAGATGAAAGTGCAGCGGGGCCCCCTTGAGGGTGATAGTTCCCGCAACGACAACAACCGCATTAAGCGCTACATCGCCAAGATTGGCATCAATCCAGCGATTGCCCATGGCATCAACAGCCAGGTGGGTTCTGTGGAAGTGGGCAAGCTCGCTGATTTAGTGCTGTGGAAACCTGGCTTTTTTGGCGTTAAACCAGAACTGGTGCTGAAGGCCGGCAGCATTGCATGGGCCCAGATGGGTGATGCCAACGCATCAATCCCCACCCCAGGGCCAGTGCATGGCCGGCCGATGTTTGCTAGCTTCGGCAAGGCGCTGGCACCAAGCTGCCTCACATTCATGAGCCAAGCTGCCCTCGATGCTGATTTACCGCGGCAATTGGGCTTAGCTCGCCCCTGCCTACCGGTGCAAAACACCAGGGATATCGGCAAGGCAGCCTTGCACAACAACAATGCCCTGCCAAATATCAGCGTTAATCCAGAAACCTATGAGGTGTATGCCGATGGTGAACTGCTCACATGCGAACCAGCCGAGATATTGCCGATGGCGCAGCTTTATTTCTTGCTTTGATTAAGCCAAATGTTGGTAGTTAATAAATTAGAACAACCCACTGCCGCAGCTCAATGTATATAATTGCAAGATTTCGCAGAAAATTTACCTTTTTAGCAATTATTTCTTGCGGTTATATGTTTACATCTATAACCCAAGTACTAGCAAATTCGCCATCGCCAGATTTGCTAGACACAATCAAACAGAATGGTCTCGTGCGCATAGGTGTTTCGCCCGACCTTCCAGGGATGTCCAGGAGGATAGCTGGCAAGCCAGCCTTTGAGGGTGCGGAAGCAACCCTAGCCCTATTAATTGGCTCAAAGCTGATTGGTGATGCCAAAAAAGTTGAACTTATCGGCGTTGATTCACCGGAGCGACTAGCACTACTTCAAAAAGGGAAGATTGATCTAGTAATCGCTCAATTCACCATTACCCCAGAACGACAAAAACTCGTAGATTTTTCAGTGCCCTATGTGATCGCCCATGAAGCACTATTGCTACCAGTGAACAGCAAGGTTTATAAATTGAGTGATCTCATTGGAAATTATATTAGTGTTGCTAATGGCTCAGCAAGTGAACAGCGCTACAAAAGGGCTTGGCCAGGAATTTATCAACGCAGCACAAATTTGGAATCCGGTGGCATCGAACTACTGCGCCGCGGAGAGGTGGCAGCCTGGGCAAACGACAATACAAATATTATGGGAATGCTCAGTGTTGCTAAAGACCGCAATCGGTTTCGCCTTTTAGATGTTGCAGCTTGCTTTCCAGCTAAACCATTTGGCATTGCCATAAGGAAAGACAACCCAGGGCTGCTTGCAGCCTTGAATTCTGTCCTAACAGAAGAGCAGAGCAAAGGCAGCCTTAAGAAGTTGTTTGCACCTCTAGCCCTGCCAGCAGTGAAAGGATCATCAGCAAATGAAGCTTGCAGATAAAATAAGTATCAAATTACACAATTTCAACGCTAATTATTAGCCGCCTGTTAATTATGTAGCAATGGGAACCATGGGCGGGCGGCTTGGTTCCGCACGATAGGAAGGTTGAGACAGCTGAAGCCGATGTTTGAAACCTATGTGCCAATGGGTGGCTTCGATGAATACATGAGCCCCAGCCACACACCCCGTAAAGCGATGGGGGCCCTGATGGATCAACTGGGGGCCCTTGGCCTTAGCCAACTGAATGAAAATCATCGGGCGGCTGAACAACTACTCAAACGGCTAGGTGCCACCTTCAGGCTCTACAACAACAATTCAGAGGCCAGCGAACGAATTTTGCCCTTCGATCCCTTGCCACGGCTGATCGATCACCAGGATTGGGCAGTGCTGGAAGCGGGGTTAATCCAAAGGCTTGAGGCGATCGACCTGTTTCTTGCCGATATCTATGGACCCCAGAAAATAATCAAAGATGGAATTATCTCCACAGAAGAAATAACCAGTAGCCAGGGTTGGCGGCCCCAGATGCAGGGATTAATCCCTCCCCTCGGCCGTTGGTGCCATATCTCAGGCCTCGACCTAGTGCGTGATGGCGATGGCACCTGGCGGGTGCTGGAAGACAACCTGCGCTGCCCTTCAGGAGTTGCCTATTTCCTCGAAAATCGCCGGGTGATGAAACAACTTTTTGGCGGTTTATTTCAAAGCCAACGCATCACCCCCATCGATAACTATGCCTCCCAACTTCTGCAAACCCTGCAGGAAATGGCCCCTTGGACCGATAGCCCCCAAGTGGTACTTCTCACCCCTGGAGTACACAACAGCGCCTATTTCGAACACAGCTACCTGGCCCGCTTGATGGGCATCCAGCTGGTGGAGGGCTCAGATTTGATCTGTGAAGACAATCGGGTGTGGATGCGCAGTACCAATGGCCTCGAACGGGTAGATGTGATCTACCGCCGCATCGACGACGATTTTCTAGACCCCACCTGTTTCCGCAAAGATTCAATGCTCGGCGTAAGCGGCCTGATGGAGGCGTTCCGTCAAGGCCAAGTAGCCATTGCCAATGCCCCTGGCACCGGCATTGCCGACGACAAGCTGATCTATGCCTATGTGCCCCAAATGATTCGCTACTACCTAGATGAAGAAACGATTATTCCAAACGTAACAACTTTTCTTTGCTCCCGGCCAAAAGAATGCAGTTATGTGTTGGAACATTTGCCTGAGCTAGTAATTAAAGCGGTGTCGGAAGCGGGAGGCTATGGAATGCTGATAGGCCCCCATGCCAGCAGCGAAGAACTCAAACATTTCAGTGAATTAATTCAAGCTAATCCCCGCAATTACATCGCCCAACCAACGCTGCAGCTCTCAACGGTTCCCTCCCTCAGCGAGGGGGAGCTCTACCCATGCCACGTGGATTTAAGGCCCTACATATTACGGGGTAAACAGAGTTGGGTAACGGCGGGGGGACTCACAAGAGTTGCCTTAAAACGTGGTTCCCTCGTGGTTAATTCCTCCCAGGGCGGCGGCAGTAAAGACACCTGGGTGGTTTCATGCTCAGCCGTGTAGCAGAACAGCTCTATTGGATCTTCCGCTATGTGGAACGGGCCGAGAATTTGGCCCGTTTCCTAGATGTGAGTATGTCGATGGCGCTGGATTCACCGGCAGGTGGTGATGCGGTGTGGCTGCCGCTGATTGAAGCTTGCGCAGAAAGCAACTTATTTGAAGAATTACACCCTGAAGGCGGTGCTGCGGCGGTGGAATGGTTTCTGCTTGCCCAAGCACAAAATCCAAACGCAATTTGTAATTGCATTGCCTTCGCCCGCGAAAATGCTCGCCAAATCCGTGAGGTAATCCCCAATGAATTATTTGAAGAACTAAATGCTTTACATCTTGATTTACAACCGGGTGAAAGTTTTTGGCAGCAGGCCCTACCTGAACAACTGCAACTGATCCGGCGCGGCTGCCAACAGCTGTATGGCATAGCAGATTCAAGTATGTGCAGGGATATCAGCTGGCATTTTGCCAACCTTGGCAGGTTGATTGAAAGGGCAGAAAAAACTGCAAGGATACTCGATGTGAAATATTTTCTACTGCTGCCAAGCCCTGAGGATGTGGGTGGTGCCTTAGATGAATTGCAATGGATTGCCCTGTTGCGCTCCGCCAGTGCATATCAAATGTATCGCCAACACACCCAACAACCAATCACCCCCAGTGGTGTGGCGGAATTCCTATTATTGGATCCAGATTTTCCCCGTTCCGTGCGCTATTGCCTTAATGGTATTGCCGAGGCAATTGCAAGTATTGATCAACAACCACTACTGCAAAGCGGCCATTCCCTCAGCCGCAGCCTGGGGCGCCTCCAGGCCACTTGGAACTATTCCCAAGTGGGCGATGTAATCGATCAAGGTCTTCATCAAGTTATTGATCAATTGCAACAACAAATCAATGAACTCCACACACTATTAGAAATCCGCTACTTCACTTCAAACCAATGCACGTAAAAATTAGCCATCGCTTTGTTTATAGCTACTCAAAGCCAGTGCAGCTCGGGCCCCATCGGCTGTGTTTGATGCCTCGCAGTATTGGATTTCAAAAACTAATCCAACATAAAATCAGCTTTAATCCAGAACCATGCCACCAATTTGAATTATTAGCAGCTGGTGGTGATCAAATCCTGCGGGCGCGTTTTGTTGGTAGCACCGATCGCTTTGAAATCATTTCAGATGCTGAGTTGATCACTAGCCCGCCCCCCCTACTTTCACTCTGTTTGGATGAACAGGAACCGCGCTTGCCCTATCCAATCGGCAGGCTAAATGCTGATCTTTTAAGTAATCTGCAGGGCTGGCTGCCCAATGGTCAGCATGATCCAGCCGCCGTTGCCTTGGCCCAGGAGGCGATTATCGGCAGCAACCAGCACTGCCTCGCCTTCCTGCAACAACTGCTGGAGATGATTCAAGAGCGGGTGAACTACACCCAACGCCACCATGGCCCCCCTTGGCCAGCGGGGCGCACCTTGCGGGAACGGGTTGGTTCCTGCCGCGACCTAGCAGTTCTTATGATTGAGTGCTGCAGATGCATTGGTTTACCAGCTCGCTTTGTGAGTGGTTACCACCTGGTGGAGCCAAAGCCCGATCGCTACGACCTCCATGCCTGGGCTGAGGTATACCTACCCGGAGCCGGCTGGCGTGGTTTCGACCCCAGCGGCATTGGCGCCGTAGATGAGCGCTACATACCGCTCGCCAGTTCATCAAATCCCGAATTAACAGCAGCCGTAAGCGGCAGTTTTAGTGGCCCGCCAGGGGTTGTTAGTGAATTCAGCTGGCAGATCGACGCAGCGGAACTAAGCCTGAAGCAACCGTGAGCCAAGGATTGTTGTGTTCCCTACCTGCATGGATGTTGGCGGCGGCACAGGAAGCCCGAAAGCGGTTTCAAAGCGCCGCCATGGAACTCACCTTGGGGGGTGAACCCACCTATGTGCCCCTTGAACCTAAAGGAGCTGAATGGAGTGTAGCCGCCGATGGCCCAAGCAAACTCAGCTACGCCAGGGCCTTGGCAAAGCAACTAGAAAGCGATGTGTTGCCTGGCAGTATTTGCTTTTTTTGCCCCGGTAAGCACTATCCAGGCGAAACAAATCCCCGCTGGGCCCTGCGGTTGCTGTGTAAACACAACCGCAAACCACTGGTGCCGTGGCCGGCCGCCGGACCACTCAGGCAATCAGCAAGCCAAGTGCTCAAGGCGATTGGTAAGCGCCTGGGGCTTGAACTCGAACCAACTGAATTCAGCGATCCCCTCGCCCCGGATCAGCGGGTGTGGGCAGTGCCCATCACCCGCAATGCAGATGGCTGGCAAACTTCATCTTGGCCGCTAGCAGAAGAAGAACGGCTACTGGTAAGTAGTGATGGTCCGCCGGGGCTGCGCTTGCCTTTGAACAAGCTGCCAGAGGATGTGCCACGCCAGGTATTAACCCTTGATTGCAATGCCGAGGGCTGGGGTTTATTTCTGCCGCCATTGGCACCAGATGGCTTTGAACAATTACTGGCAGCGATCGCCCAGCTGTTGCACGAAAACGAGTTGATGGCACCACAACTGAGTGGTGTGGTGCCTATCGATCAAGAGGAGCGCTGGCTGGTGCTGGCGATCACAGCTGATCCTGGTGTACTGGAAGTGAACTTACCGGTGTGTGAAAGCTGGCAGGTGTATGCCGAATGGCTAATGGCCTTGGAAAAAGCAACGGCTGCTGTTGGTTTGCGCTCCTGGAAACAAGCAAGTTCCAGCCAAAGCGCAGGCACTGGCGGCGGCAACCACCTGTTGTGGGGTGGGCCCACCTTGGATCGCAATCCACTATTCCAACAACCCGCCTGGCTGGGGGCGGTGCTGCGCTATTGGCAAGCCCATCCCTGCCTTTCCTACCTGTTTATTGCCGATCCTGTAGGTGCAGCAAGCCAAGCACCCCGTTCCGATGAAATCGGCGCACCGCTACTAGATCTTGAAATGGCACTGTTCGCCCTAGAGCAGCTACCAGCTGGCGACCAACGCCAAGCGATAGCTGAAACCATGCGTCATCTACAGGTAGATCGCAGTGGTAATCCCCACCGCAGCGAAATCAGCTTCGATAAATTTTGGAATCCTGGCTCCCTGGCTGGCTGCCAGGGGTTAGTGGAATTTCGCGCTATTGAAACCCTGCCAAAAGCCGAATGGATGGCGGCGGTAGCCCTGCTTTGGAGTTGTTTAGGGGCAATGCTGCTGGAACCCGAGCAACGGCCCATTGGTGTAATTAACCATGGCGGTTGCTTACATGATCGTCACCTACTGCCAAGCCTGCTTTGGAGTGATTTTGAACAGATACTGCGGCAATTAAACCGCCAGGGTTTAAAGCTTGATACCGCTTATTACCGCCAGCTATGGCAGTGGCGCTTTCCAGTGTTGTTGCATTGGAGCGCAGGGGATGCGGAATTAGTGCTGCGCCGTGCCCTTGAGCCATGGCCGCTGCTATCAGACATGCCTGAACTGGGGGCAATTACCAGTCGATTTGTAGATACCTCTTTGCAAAGAATTGAAATTTGTACAAACGAATCATTTCGCCAACATTATCAATTGCGGCTGCAGGGAAGAAAATTAGCCCTTAAAGAAGCGGTGCTGGGGGCCAGGTTGCGCCAGGGGCGTTTATTTCCCTGCCTGCATCCAAGCTTGCCAAGCCATTGGCCCCTCTGCCTTGATATTGAAAGAGATAACCAGGTAATTAGTTATCAGTGGCAGGAATTAGATCAATTATTTCAAACAGTGCAAATGGCCCATCCAATTAATGAGCAAGCGTTAGTTAGTTGGCAACCGAATGAGCTCTGTGTGGATCTACGGCTCCCCACATAACTACCAACTAACCCCATGGAGCTTCGGTAGCGGAGCTGTTTTGAAGGTAATACCAAATAAACGTGGTATTAGGCGGCTGTTATAAACGCGAAATTCACGGGCCACAGTAGCCCCTGGTTCGCGTACCGCTTGGTTTAAAACCACCGAACCATCGGGATCTGAAACTGAGCGATGGAAAGTACCCGGTGGGATGCGCAAGATATCGCCGCCGGTATCCAAACGAACTATGTGATAAGGATAATTCCAGCCGAGGTTCACTAAATAAAAAGTGCGGCCCCCGTGCAGGGCCAGGAGGTTGTCTTCCTGGTGGGGATGCAAATAAAACTGCCATGCCCCTGTGGTTTCCTCATTGGGGGGACTAACCGCTGGGCCGCTATGGATTACTAGATCGCGGGCATTAGAGGTAGCAACGGTGATATCAAAGAAACGCACCGCGGGGGTATCGCGAAAACGTTCATAGGGAACCAGCTCAAACATCGGCACAGTGGCCATGGGGCTAAATGCGGGATGAGCCAGTAAGCCAAAAAAAGCAATTTGCTGTTGGGTGCGTTGTTACGGATTTGGTGCTTTTAATCACCACAACCATCAACCGCAAACCGCACACTTGTGGTCCAGCCTGAAAAGGTTGGGGCATGGGAAAGGCAGGCGGCTCCCTCTGGGGTCGCCTTTTTTATGCTGCCCCTAGCCATTGGTTAGGAAGTGAGCAGCGATATCTACCCAGAGGGGCTTGCCCTGCGCCATTGGCCCGGCTGGTTAGATGCTCACAAGGCAAACGCCTACCTAGAACAACTGCTCAAGGAAGTGCCTTGGAAACAGGAGCAGATCAAGCTATTTGGCCGCCAACACCCACTACCGAGGCTCACCTGCTGGATGGCGGATCCAGGTTGTGGCTATTGCTATTCCGGCCTGCAAAATGTGGTTGAAAACTGGACGCCCACTGCTCAAACCATCCGTGAGCAGGTAACAAAAGCCGCCGCAAGCCCTTTTAATTCATTGTTGCTCAACTACTACCGCACTGGTGTTGATGCCATGGGATGGCATGCCGATGATGAACCCGAATTAGATCCAGATGCATCGATTGCATCCTTAAGCCTTGGTGCCAGCCGCAGCTTTCGTTTTAAGGCCAAAACAAATAGCAAAATTAATTTCAGCCTGGAATTGCACCATGGCGACCTATTGCTGATGGATCCCCCCACCCAAGATGGTTGGCTCCATGCCTTACCAAAACGGTTGCGGGTACAAAACGCCAGGCTAAATCTCACATTTCGAGTGGTGCGTAATTAATCGGTTGGGGCATTGTTACCGGCGCCGGCGCTGGGGCGCAGGCGGCTACCCGTTGGGCAACTACTGCGCCGATTACAACTATTGCTGGTGCCACAAAATTTTGTTCTTCTGCGCTGCAAGCTAAATCCGCCAATGTGGCTATCAGTTGCTTTTGGCCATTCACGGTGCCCTGCTGAATGATTGCCGCAGGGGTGGAAGCAGCCAAACCGCCAGCCTGCAATTCATCGCAAATCCGTTGCAGGTTATGGAGGCCCATATAGATAACTAAGCCATCACTGCATTGGGCTAGCCCACGCCAATCAACGCCGGGTCGAACCTTATCAATCTCCTCATGGCCCGTAACAAAAGTAACGGAGGAGCCCGCCTCGCGATGGGTGATTGGTATGCCCACATAGGCAGGCGCTGCGATGCCAGCGGTTACCCCTGGCACCACCTCCACCGATACCCCTTGGCTTGCCAGGTAGGCGGCTTCCTCGCCACCACGGCCAAACAGAAACGGATCACCGCCCTTAAGACGCACCACACATCGGTGGCGGGCCGCTAATTGCACCAACAATTCATTTGTGGTGGGTTGCGGCACGGAGTGATAACCGCAACGTTTACCAACACCATGCACAACGCAGGTTTCTGGAACCATTTCCAATAATTCCAGTGGCACTAGGGAGTCGTGCACCAAAGCATCACAACGCTTAAGTAGCCGATGGGCCTTCATAGTTAACAATTCCGGATCACCGGGGCCAGCGCCAACCAAATAAACAATGCCAGGTGGAGAAGGGGCGGTCATGGCAGGGAAAGAAGCTGCTCCATCAGCACCAAACGAAAACGACTTTGCTGCAACAGGGGCGGCCAAAGCTGCAAACCAGGGGGCCAATCAATTGCATTGAGTGCCTCACTAAGCCGATTAGCTGCCACAGCTAAGGGCACCAACAAAAGATTTTGGCTCGGCTGAGTGTAAGCAGTCCAGGGGCTGCAGGGTGCACCGAGGCGCTGCTGCAAATATTGGGTATAACGCATTGCCAAAGCACCACTGAGGGGATGGTGCAGTAGCTGGGGTTGTAGTCCCTGGCCTTTGGCTTCACTTAAAGCCTGGGCCAAGGCCCCCTGCCATTGGGGCCAAGCACCGAGGAATGGCAGTCGCCGCAGGGGCCAACCGCTGCTGCGCCAATGCTTTGCGATAGCGGGTAGATCAACCCGCACATGGTGGCCTGGCAATTGAAAAAGGGGCACCAGGGTAAGTGGTGCTGTCTCTAAGTTCTGAGCCTGGTAAGCGCCAGTGGAGGCGGTTAAACACTGCAAAATCACCCTGCAACCCCTCTGCCGCCGCAGTTCAGCTGCAAGCAGCTCAAATTCACTTGGCACCTCACCACCGGAGCGGCCATGCACCACGAGTAGGAGATCGGAGGGGGGAGCCGGGTTGGCCATTTTGGCTGGAACAATTAGTTCAGCAAATCCATGCATCAGAATTCACAGTTTCTGTTGAATCTCAGCAACACAAAGTTGCAATTGCACTTCCAGTGCTGCCAATAAATACTGCCTACTTGCAGGCAAGGGAAAAGGCCCTTCCTCATATCGAGCTTCCACAGCAAAAACTTGCAATTCCAATAGCTTTGGCTCTAGGCGCTTTTCAGCCAATTCAGCAAGGTCGGCCAAATCGTGAATTCTTGGTGGCAAACGATCGCTGAGCACAATCCAAGTTTTCAGTAGCTTCTCTAATGCTTGCTGAGCTGTAAATCCCCAATCCTCATCTGGATAGGACGGATCAAGACTCACGCGAAGGCTGCGCATGTGGCGTTGCACGATCGCAATTAACAGCTGGGCATCTTCAGCGGGTGACATAAAGCACCCGCCCCTGCCTGGCCACATCACCAAACACATGCCAGCGCGATTGGCTCAATTTTTCTGCATCTGAAAAACCTGCCAGCACAAGGTCAAGCCCCACCCCTAGAGGGCCTATCAGCTGACGAAAATGGCGCCAATGGCTTGCCTTTTCTGCCGGTGTGAGCTGAGCCTGGCGAATAACAACCGCCAGATCAAGATCCGAATCAAATTTGGCTTCGCCGCGTCCCCTAGAACCAAACACAATCAGCGCATGAACCGCTGGATCAGCGCTAAGCCTTTCCATGGCTGCAGCAAACAAGCCATAGTCCAAACCAATACCCAAATCAGGCGCCAGCAACAATTGCTGGGGTTTAAGCCAAGGGATAGCCGGAGGCTTGAAAGTGTGTTGGGTAGAAGCAACCATGATTTAATATTAACCAATAAATCAAACCAATCCAAAAAATACTCAGAATAAAAATACAAGTTGCATCAACGCACTTGTGGATGGAGCAGCAGCCTCCTTTTTGCCAACTAACGGCAAAACCGTAATAGACGGCGTAAGATACACATTACCTGCTAAATGCAATTGGGCGTAAGCCTGAACCATCAACTCGGAATCATTAAATTGATGATAAAGAAAAGCTTGATTATTAATTTTTGCCCAAGACGCCCCAAGACCAAAGGAATCTAAAGGCCTTGATTTCATCGGAGCATATATAGATAAACCTCCACCTATAGAGCTTGTAAAAAGGTTGGTATTAGCAGGGCTCCAGCCGAGTTGAAGAAATCCAGATATACCACTCCCGTCCTTGGGATATCTAAAATTAATAAACCTTTGCTGGGCAATCAAATAGGTACCATAAGCATTGGTTTCATTAAGGCAATTGGAAGTACTTTTGTCTGAACAA
This sequence comes from Synechococcus sp. Lanier, assembly GCA_002151525.1. Classification (GTDB taxonomy): domain Bacteria; phylum Cyanobacteriota; class Cyanobacteriia; order PCC-6307; family Cyanobiaceae; genus Synechococcus_D. The sequence goes on from MWMJ01000013.1 coordinate 15,354, forward strand.
ATGCTTAACGGCCCCCCCTGGCGCCAAAGACCGATACCCATGGCCCCCGGCTTTAATTTTGAACCGATTCTCCAGGTTGAGCCAAGCTCTCCAATCAAAAATAATGAACCAGATAAGCTTGGCAAAGTCATACCAGTTTGCATAGCTGGGGAGACGCCACTTCCACCACGCCCATCAAAAATACCAAATTTAAAATAACTAGATTTATTCCATATTTTAGGGTTTATGTTAATCGATGCGCCCAATGCAGAATTGGGATATCCAGGCAATCTCCCCAAAAGAACAGGCATAGCGTAGGGAGGGGTATAAGTTAAAGATGTAATAGATGGCAAAGAGTATAAAGACTTTTTATTTACAGCTATAGGTACAACAACATTAGCAAAATCAATACTTGGGATTAGCTTGCCAAGCAATAAAGTAGCTTGATCATCGAACAAAGATTGAGCAAAAACATAATCATATAATTCAGTTCGATTAAAAGGAGGAGGGGTAAGAGTACTATTAGATCCCTGCAAACTACCTGAGCGATAAGCGGCTTTATTTGCATTAACCTGAAGAGCTTGCACCCATACTCTTGCCCCCTTCCATCCCACAAATTTCTCTAGATCAAGATGAAGATTCAGCAAAATTTGCTGTGCAAGGCCAGGATCATTTTCAACATTCAAACCGCCACCAAGTTGAGCAGAAGCATTACCCAACCAAATACCGCCCAATCGCCAAGCTGAGTTAGCTGGAATTCCAAGCCATTCTCCCAATTCACCAGTACCCGGAATTGCCTCAACCCTTGCAGGGCTACCCGATACTCCCAAACTAGAAAGATCGATCAGCCTAGAATTAGGGCCTTGATCGTCTGGCTGGGCGCGAACAAAGCTTGACGCAAATACTTCAAAAAAGGATAATATTGCAACTAACGTGCAATTTAATACGCTCACTCCGCAAAAATATTTACCTGTATTAGCCATCACTTCAAACAGGAGCAACTCCAAATATCCTAATAACTACCCAATCGCATTCAAGCAAGAAATCTATAGAAAAAATAAAGCATAGAATAGCAGCGGACTTTTTGGCTAATATTAAGATAAATTATCATGGCTCTACAGATGACCAGCTCAGTTAATGATTCGGTTAAGTCCCCAGTAGCCCACTGTTCATCTATTTTTCACCTTGTAGATGATCCCAGGTTTGCAAAGGATTGCTACGTTTTTATTGATAATGGCATGCTTGTTGTTGAAAATGGAATAATAATTGCAGCTGGAGAAAGAAATGAAATTGAACCAACACTAGCTGCTAATTGCAAAATAGTTGAACATCCAAATACAATTATTACCCCGGGTTTTTTTGATTTACACATTCATTTTCCACAACTAACAACGGTTGCTTTCTATGGAGAACAACTTCTAGGCTGGTTGAATGGCATTATTCCAGAAGAAGAGATTTATAAGAATCCTGAAATCGCTGCGGAGCGCGCAAAGATATTCTTAAATGAAACCCTCAGGGCTGGAACAACCACCATGTGCGCCTATGGTTCATGGGCAAAGGAATCCGTTGATGCATTATTTAGTGAAGCGGAACGGTTAAATCTGCGTCTAATTGCTGGCAAGGTGATGGCTGATCGCAATATGCCTGATGGTATATCAATCACCAACCCAAAAGATGATTACGAGCAATCAAGCGAACTTATTGAAAAATGGCACGGACGGGCCAGGCTTGCCTATGCTGTAACGCCTCGCTTTGCAATAAGTTGCACCCCAGAGGATTTAAAAGTAGCAGGGGATCTAATGAAAGAAAATCCCGGAATCTATATGCAAACCCATCTTAGCGAAAATCCAAAAGAAATAAGTTTTACTTTAGAGCTATTTCCGAAGCGTAAAAGCTATCTAGATGTTTATGATCACTATGGACTTGTTAATGAACGCAGTATATTTGGCCATTGCATTCATCTCGATGACGAAGACTTCAAAAGAGTTAGTGAAACTGGAGCTGTATTATGTCCAAACCCTCCGTCAAACATGTTTCTAGGTAGTGGTTTATTCAAATTTGAAAAGGCAAAAGAATACGGCATTAGAATGGGAATGGGTACAGACTTTGGTGCGGGAAATACCTTTTCAATGCTTCAATCTATGGAAAATGCCTACAAAACTGCCCAGCTTCAAGGCTATTCCCTTTCACCATTTGAAGCGTTCTACCATGCCACTCTTGGCGGTGCTAGAGCACTTTCTTTAGATGATAAAGTTGGCAATTTTGAAATTGGTAAAGAAGCTGATTTTGTTGTGCTGGATGCTTGTTGCACCCCATTTATTTCATGGAGAATGGAACATGCCAAAACACCTCTGGAAAAATTATTTGTTTTAATGATGCTTGGTGATGATAGGGCTGTTAAGCATACATACATTTACGGAAACCCAGTGCATTCCCGCGATAACTGAAATGACAAATATCAATCAACCAGATGGTTTATTTATTTATACCATCAAAAATGATGTTGCTCAAGCCAAACTGGAAGACTTCAAATCACTGCAGAATAATTTGGATCAAGCAGCAAAAGAATTTGAAGGCTATTTAGGCCAAGAGCTAAACTATGAACAAGGCGATCAAGGTTTAATTTGCATAGTAAAAATTAGATTTACAAATTTGGAGCTATGTTTGGCTTGGTTGGATAGCAAAATTCGAAGAAGATTATTGAGTGAAGCTGAAGCAAGCATGGGATATGAGTACAAATCTGCTATTGATCGCAAATCATTTGACCAATGGATCTCTACTAAATCCAGCAAAAAAGTATCTACCTGGAAAATAAACCTACTTGTTTGGCTCGCACTGTATCCATCGGTAATGCTGTTGATTATTATCAGCAAATCAACCATTGGGCGACTCAGCTTGCCATTAAATATGTTAATTAGCAATGCTATAACAGTTGCCTTAACCGGCTGGTTTTTTGTTCCCTGGTTGAGCAACATCTATCAACCGTGGCTTGAAGGTGAATCAAAGCGCTTTGAAATTTTAGGGACAATTTCTATATTAATACTACTTTGGATATCATATGTCATTTTTACAGCTATTCTCAAATAATATCTAGCTCGTCCATTGCAAGAAGTAACTAACATTGCATTAGATGCATGAACTCCATTATTTGTTTGCCCTATATCAATGCAACTATTAACGATTAAAAAAGCATCGCCTCCCGCAGGCCCTAAGGCATTGGCCGCTTAAATCCAAACCCCTGCATTATTTGCAGCTGCTAATAAACCAACGCAAGAAAGCTATTATAAGACTGAATATTTCTATAAAAACTACTTTCTAAGCCCGCTTCCAGTTTGCCGGTAGGCGCATAGTTTTCTTCGCCATGCGCTTCTGCAACCGAAATCAAATTAACCTCAAAAAAACCAGCTGCTCAATGATTGATTCGGTAACCCACCAGAAACAACCCCTGCCGCCAATCGCTGGCATGGAAGCTGAGCTATTGGCCTTGATGCAACAACCCGGCCAAGTAGCTGCACCTTATTCGAATTTAAAACTTGAACAGCTGCAATCCGCATTTGCCTGTGCTTTGCACATGCACCAACCAACGATTCCAGCCGCTGCTGATGGGAAGCTGATCTCCCATTTGCAATACATGTTTGAGCACCGCGAAGAGGGGGATAACCACAATGCAGAGCCCTTTGCCCAGTGCTACAAACGCATAGCAGAGATCATCCCAAACCTGATCAATGAGGGTTGCAACCCACGGATCATGTTGGATTACTCGGGCACACTGCTTTGGGGCTTTAGCCAAATGGGCCGCCAAGACATCCTTGCTGCACTAAAAAAACTTGCCTGTGATCAAACGCTGTATACCCATGTGGAGTGGCTTGGCAGTTTCTGGAGCCATGCCGTTGCACCATCAACGCCAATTCCCGACCTAAAACTACAAATCCAAGCCTGGCAACATCAATTTGCCAACCTATTTGGCCAGGAGGCCCTGCAACGGGTGAGGGGTTTTTCACTACCTGAAATGCACCTGCCAAACAATCCAGATACCCTTTACGCCCTTGTATGTGCCCTGCGTGAATGCGGCTATCGCTGGCTGCTGGTGCAGGAACATAGCGTTGAAAATCTTGATGGCAGCAGCCTTAGCCAAGCGCAGAAAATAATCCCAAATCAGCTTGTGGCCCGCAACAGCCATGGTGAAACCACATCGATCATCGCCTTAATCAAAACCCAAGGCTCTGATACCAAATTAGTGGCTCAAATGCAGCCTTACCACGAAGCACTTGGCTTAACTAGGCAACAAATTGGCACAACAACTATTCCAGCTTTAGTGAGTCAAATTGCTGATGGTGAAAATGGTGGTGTGATGATGAATGAATTTCCACCCGCCTTTATTCAGGCCAATCGCATGATAGCAAATACATCAACAACGCCAACAGCAACTGCTCAAACAGTAGCCATCAATGGCACAGAGTATCTAGAATTACTTGATAACTCTGGCGTTAATCCAGCTGAATTCCCTTCCATACAAGCCATAGGTCAACACAGCTTCAGGGCTGGCGATACAACTATTTCAATGGAAGGTGCCTCCTGGACCAACAACATCAGCTGGGTTGAGGGTTATGAAGGAATTCTTGAACCAATGCAACAGCTCAGCGCCCGCTTTCATCAAATATTTGATCCGCTGGTGGCTAATGATCCAGCGGTAACAAAAAGCGCCCGTTATCAAGAGGCGCTTTTACATGTGCTGCTGCTAGAAACCAGTTGCTTTCGCTATTGGGGCCACGGCACCTGGACCGATTACGCCAAAACAATTCAACAACGGGGCGAAGCTCTGCTTTAAGCTAAGAAAATGCAAAGTAATACAAGCTTTATGGCGATGGCGATTGCAGCGATGCAACGCACGGCATTAGAGGAACGTAGCGGTGAACCATTTGGTGCTGTAGTTGTTAAAGACAATCAGGTATTAGCTGTGGCTGGCAATAGTGTTTACCGCGATAAAGATCCCACTGCCCATGCGGAAATCAATGCCATCCGCGCCGCTTGCCAAGCTGTAGGCAGTTGGGATTTAAGTGATTGTGTTCTTTATACAAGTTGTCAATGTTGTCCAATGTGCTATTCAGCTGCGGCATGGGCTGGCATAAAAAAGATTTACTACGCCGCCGGTTGGGATGATTACAACGACATCTACGACGATCAAGCGATCAGCCGTGATCTACAACAACCAGATGAATCAAAAGCCCTGGCACCAGAGCAATTGATGCGGCTTGATGCCGTTGCCGTATGGCAGGCGGTGCGGCTAGATAGGGGAATCACAACTACTCCGGCGCGGCCGCCAAACGTTTGAGATAAGCCGCATTGCTACCGGCATTAATCCAGCCTGTGGCAATTGTTTTGCTGTGGTGATGATCCACTCGGCCGCGGTGAATATGGGAAACACCAGCAGGAAAAATCAATAATTTGCCCCGTTCTGCTGCCTCGTGGTGGTTTTGCCAATGGAATTCAGTGCCGCCCTCCGGCAGATCATTGCAATAAAGAATCCAGGCCAACACACGATGCACCGGTTCGGTGGCCTCTGGGCTGATGGTCCAATCGCAATGCCATGCCTTAAAACCTTCGCCTGGGGCGTAATGCTGCAGATTAAAAATCGGATTTACAAATAATTTTTGTTCCGGGCAGCATTGCTGCAACAGCGGCAGCTCCTCCAGGTAGCGATTAAGGCCTGCTGTTACACCACGCAGAATTACATCAGCCAAGGCAAAGGCTTCTGGATCACTGCGATCAATCGCCACCAGGCTGATATCAGTTGAACTCTTGGCAGGTTCCGCTCCCGGTTCACTGCCTGGGCCAAAGGCCACACCTGGGGTGTGCAGATCAGGGCGCCGCTCAAAAAAACGAATCACCCCATCGGCTATGGCTTCATAACCTGCATTGCGATAGGCGGCGATCAAACGCATATTTTCCAATTAAGGCTGGCTGGTGGTGAACACTAGTTGCATCAACCGCAGGACCCGCTCCCCATGAAACGTCCGTCCACGCTGCTTTGCGTGTTTGTGACGCTGCTAAATGATCGGGTTGGTGAAAGCTTGGTTTTTCCGCTGCTGCCCTTCCTGCTCGCTGGCTTTACCAGCAGTGGCACCACCTTGGGCCTACTGGCGGGCAGCTATGCACTGGCCCAATTTTTAGCTACGCCATTAATCGGTGCCCTCAGCGATCGCTTTGGTAGGAGGCCCGTGATCGCTTGCTGCGTAGCTGGCACGGTGTTGGGATTGGCTTTATTTGGGATCACCCTGGAAATCCCTTGGCCCCAGGCCAGCGCTTGGCCCTTGGTTTTACTGTTTAGCGGCCGCCTGCTGGATGGCTTCAGCGGTGGCACCGCCGCCAGTGCCGGAGCGGTGCTTGCTGATATCAGCAGCCCTGAAAATCGAGCCAAGGCATTTGGCTTAATCGGTGTTGCCTTTGGCCTGGGCTTCATTCTTGGGCCTGCTTTAGCTGGGGTATTAAGCCGCTGGAGCATTACTTTGCCGGTGTGGATAGCGGTGGCGATTGCCACGATCAATTTGATTTTGGTGTTGTTTTTGCTGCCGGAAACCCACCCAGCCGAGCAGCGGCGTGCCCTACCGCGCAAACGGGCTTTAAATCCCTTTGCCCAGCTGGCGAAAGTATTTGCTAATCCAAAAGTAGGCAGCCTATGCCTTGGTTTCTTTTTGTTTTTTCTTGCCTTTAATGGTTTTACAGCGGTGCTGGTGTTGTTTTTTAAACAGGTATTTGGTTGGGGACCTGGGCCGGCCACCACTGCGTTTTTGATTGTTGGGGTGGTGGCAACGGTTGTGCAAGGGGGATTAATTGGTCCTTTGGTAACAAGATTTGGTGAGCAGCGGTTAACGCTATTTGGCCTTGGCTTAGTGGTGGTTGGCTGCCTGTTAATCCCTGGGGCACCGATCACAAATGCCAAACCGGTGGTTTTTAGTGCCGTTGCGCTTTTAGCGATGGGCACTGGTTTGGTTACTCCCTGCTTGCGCAGCTTGGTTTCCAGGCGCCTTGATGGCGATGGCCAAGGCGCAGCCCTGGGCAGTTTGCAGGGATTGCAAAGCCTTGGCAGTTTCCTTGGCCCACCAATGATGGGGTTGGCCTATGAACAATTGGGTTTTAGTAGCCCATTTCTATTGGCAGCAGCACTGCTATTGGGGGTGAGTTTTCTCACTGCTAACGGAACCCTTAAACAAGCCAGCTAGGGTCGCGCCAGTGGCTTCTGTTCATTCCATGGCCTCAGCTGTTCTTGCCCCAGAGCTCTACTTAAACCGTGAACTGGCTTGGGTTGATTTCAACCAACGGGTGTTAGCCCAGGCCCTTGATGGCCGCACACCATTGCTTGAGCAAGCAAAATTCAGCGCCATCTTCAGCAACAACCTCGATGAATTTTTCATGGTGCGGGTTGCATCACTGAAATCACAGGTGGAGGCTGGTATCACCAGCTTGAGCATCGATGGGCTAACACCCCTGCAACAACTGCAAGCAATTCAAGCCAAATTACGGCCAGTATTAGAACAACAGCAGCAGCATTACCGCGGCGAACTAAAACCAAAACTGGCTGAATATGGCGTTTATGTGCTGGATTATCCGCAATTAAATGCTGGCCAAAGAGAATGGTTAAACAACCATTTCCGCACTGCTATTTTCCCGGTGCTCACACCCCTGGCAGTGGATCCAGCCCATCCATTTCCATTTATTAGCAATCTAAGCCTCAATATCGCCGCCTTAATTAGGGATCCAGAAACGGGTGAACAACAGTTTGCGCGGGTGAAGGTGCCACAAAAAAACCTACCGCGATTTATCAAATTACCGCTTGAGCTAGCTCAGCAGGAAACGCCAGCCCTGTATAGCGCCGTTCCGCTTGAGCAGGTGGTGGCCTTCAATTTGGCGCTCCTATTTCCTGGCATGACGATTGAAGGGCACTATTTCTTCCGTGTTACCCGCGATGCCGACCTGGAGCTGCGGGAGCTGGAGGCCGATGATTTGATGATTGCCCTGCAGGAAGGCCTGCGCAAACGACGCATGGGCGGTGAAGTGGTGCGTTTGGAGGTGGCAGATGAAATGCCTCAAGACGTGGTGGATTTATTGATGGAAGGCATGGCTGTTGAAGCAGAAGATCTGTATCGCATTAACGGCCCCTTGGGTTTAGATGATCTATTTGCCCTTACCGGGGTGCCGCTACCCCAATTCAAAGACAGCCCCCAAATAGCCAGGATCGCAGCACCACTAGCCAGGGCCCAAAAGGCATTGCTTGCCGATGGCTCAATTAAGCCAGAGGAATTTGAAAGCGTATTTGATGTTCTCAAGCGGGGTGATGTGCTGCTGCATCACCCCTACGACCTGTTCAGTTCGTCGGTGGAGGAATTCATTGGCCAGGCCGCCGATGACCCCGATGTTTTAGCGATCAAGATGACGCTTTATCGGGTATCTAAAGATTCAAAGGTAATTAGTTCGCTGATTACAGCTGCTGAAAATGGCAAACAGGTGATGGCATTGGTGGAATTAAAAGCCCGTTTTGATGAAGAGAACAATATCCAATGGGCAAGGCAACTGGAAAACGCAGGCGTGCATGTGGTTTATGGCGTGATCGGCCTAAAAACCCACACCAAGGTCACCCTCGTGCTGCGGCGTGAAAAGGATGAACTGCGCTCCTATGTGCATGTGGGCACCGGCAACTACAACTCAAAAACCTCAAGGCTCTACACCGATGTGGGTTTACTTAGTGCCAGGCCTGAATTAGGCCAAGATCTAGTAGAACTTTTTAATTACTTAACCGGTTTTTCAAAACAACAAAGCTTCCGAAAGTTGCTGGTGGCACCAGTTACTTTGCGGGCAGGTATGGAGGCATTAATTCAAAGGGAAATCGAGCATGCCAAAGCAGGGGGAGCGGGACACATCATCGTGAAAATGAATTCCCTTGTGGATCCCCGCATTATCGCCCTGCTCTATGAAGCATCGCGGGCCGGCGTGCAGATCGAACTGATCATCAGGGGTGTTTGCAGCCTGCGTCCGGGCCTTGAAGGCCACAGCAGCAACATTTCAGTGATAAGCATCATCGGCCGTTTTCTTGAACACTCCCGCATCTTCTGGTTTGGCAATGGCGGCAATCCGGAGGCTTTTATCGGCAGCGCTGATTGGATGGGACGCAACCTCGATCGCCGCGTGGAAGCGGTTACCCCGGTGGAAGATCCAGAACTACGCAGCAGTTTAGAGAAGTTGCTACACACTTACCTGGCCGATAACCGCGGCGCCTGGGATATGCAAGCCGATGGTCAGTTCCTGCAGCGGCTATGTAATGAAAATGAAAATAATTCACAGCTGGAGCTAATGCAGAACTGGAACGCTGTGCAGGGGCAATGCCTTTAAATCAAGCGATTAATTTCAGATTTCTGCGAAGCTTTATGGCCAAAAGTTAAGAAGCATGGCCAAAAGGCAGCTCCCAAACCGATTCCTAAACTGACCGTTAAATGTGAATTCCGCTGGTTAAGCTGAGCCGTGCCAGAGCTTTAGAAGCAACTGCAACAAATCAGTAGATTTTATATTGCCTTGAATTGCAGATTGTTTTCCAAAATGAGGCACACATCAGCGCCTATTAGTGCTAAGTTCTGGCCAAATTTAAATCGAGAGGACCAGGGTGATGGGGACACCACTGGGGGCTCGAACTGAAGGTGAACAACCTTCGGTTCGCCCTGCGCAATTACGGAGCGGTAGCCGCACTGGCGGCCGCTTAAGTACCGATTCAATCGGTTGGTATTTGAGCAATATCGGCAGGGTGCCTTTGCTCACCGCCGCTGAGGAAATCGAGCTGGCCCACCAGGTGCAGCAGATGAAGCAGCTTTCTGAAATAGCCGAGGAGGAGCGCACCCCCCGTCAGCGCCATCAGGTGCGGATGGGTTGTCGCGCTAGGGATCGCATGATGGCTGCCAATTTGCGTTTGGTGGTGAGTGTGGCTAAAAAATATCAAAATCAAGGCCTTGAATTGCTTGATTTAGTGCAAGAAGGGGCAATTGGTTTAGAGCGCGCCGTTGATAAGTTCGACCCCGCCATGGGTTATAAGTTTTCCACCTATGCCTATTGGTGGATTCGGCAAGGAATGACGCGAGCCATTGATAACAGCGCCCGCACAATCAGGTTGCCGATTCATATCAGTGAAAAGCTATCCAAATTACGCCGCATTACCCGCGAGTTATCCCATCGCTTTGGCCGTCAGCCCAATCGGCTTGAGATGGCCCATGCCATGGGGATGGAACCGGAAGAACTAGAGGAACTACTCAGCCAAAGTGCTCCTTGCGCCTCCTTAGATGCCCACGCCAGGGGCGAGGAAGACCGCAGCACCCTTGGTGAATTGATTCCAGATCCAGCCAGCACCGAACCGATGGAGGGCATGGATCGCAATATTCAAAAGGAACACCTGGGCACTTGGATCACTCAATTAAATGAAAGGGAGCAGAAGATTCTGAAGCTTCGTTTTGGCCTTGAGGGCAGCGAACCGCTCACCCTGGCTGAAATTGGCCGCCAGATAAATGTATCCCGTGAACGGGTGCGTCAATTAGAAGCCAAAGCAATCCTCAAGCTGCGCTTGATCACCAATCAACAGCAGGCTGCCTAAGCGATTTTGCTACTGGTTTCCATTTGGCTAGGCCTGCTTTTTATTAGCTCAAGCCTGATTAAAAGCACTTGGCCCCAACAACCGGAACTAAGCCGCAAGGTGGTTCATATAGGTGCAGGTTTTGCTTTGCCTTTGGCCTGGTTTAGCCATATTCCCCTCAGCATTGCCCTGGCAGCAGCGTTGCTTGCCACTGCCCTTGCTGCAATCAACCACCGCTGGCGGTTGCTACCTGCCCTAGAGGATGTGGGTAGGGCCAGCATTGGCACGGTTGCCTATGGGGCATCAATAACAGTGTTGCTTGGTTTGTTTTGGCCCCAACGGGCCGATTTGGTATGCGCTGCAGTGCTAACCATGGCCCTTGGTGATGGCCTTGCTGGTTTATTGGGCGCGCACTTCCCATCAAGGCGTTGGCAATTATTTGGCCAAACAAAATCATTGCTTGGCACTGCCGTAATGGCAGTGGTAACACTGCTGGTGCTATTGATATTGCTACCGCAACTGCCTACTTATCAACTATTGGCAATTGCAGCCAGTGCAACGTTGTTGGAGCAATTCAGCTGGGGCGGAATCGATAACTTCAGCGTGCCCCTGCTGGTGGCGGCCATGGCCCATTGGCTTGGCGGTTAGCAATCAAATCAAGCCACTGCAGCAGCTAGCTTTTCCAAAAGGGCTTCAGTGGTATCCAGATCGATGCAGGCATCGGTGATGCTTTGGCCATAGGTGAGTTGGGATAGATCAGCCGGAATTTTCTGGCTGCCAGCCACCAAATGACTTTCCAACATCACACCCATCACGGCAGTGCCACCTTGTTGCACCTGGACAGCTACGGCCTCAAGCACCTCAGCTTGGCGGCGGTAATCCTTATTGGAATTGCCATGGCTGCAATCCACCATCACCCGATGGGGTAGATCCGCTTTTTGGAGCGCTTCAGCTGCTGCTGCAATCGCCTCTGGGTGGTAGTTGGTGCCACTGCCACCACCCCGCAACACCAAATGACCATCTGGATTACCGGTGGTGGAAACGATTGCCGCATGGCCCTGGCGGTTGATCCCCAGGAAATGATGGGGGCGGGAAGCGGCTTCCATCGCATTTATTGCAATGGTTACGCTGCCATCGGTGCCATTTTTGTAGCCGATCGGCATCGATAAACCGGAGGCCATTTCACGGTGGGTTTGGCTTTCGGTGGTGCGGGCGCCGATAGCGGTCCAGCTGATCAAATCAGCGATGTATTGCGGCACCACTGGGTCTAGTAATTCCGTAGCTGCTGGTAAACCCCGTTCCGCCAGATAAAGCAGTAAGCCGCGCGCTTTACGCAAGCCGGTATTGATGTCGTAGCTGCCATCGAGGTGGGGATCATTGATCAAACCCTTCCAACCGATGGTGGTGCGCGGCTTTTCGAAATAAACCCGCATCACAATTTCCAACTTGGCCTGCAAGCGTTCACGGATTTGCACCAGGGCGCCTGCATATTCCTCAGCGGCACCGAGATCGTGCACCGAACAGGGGCCAACGATCACCAAAAGCCTTTGATCTTCGCCGCTCAAGATGCGTTTTATGCGCTGGCGGGTGGCTTGCACCGTGTGGGTTGCCCTCTCGGTGAGGGGCAGATCGCTTTGCAGAATTACGGGAGCCACCAATGGGCGGGTCTCCACCACGTGCAGATCAGAGGTGGGAAGCATGCCCTTAGTTGTTCAGACACATCAAATACAACCCTAAGGGTCTGCCGTGCGGGAACAATAGGAGCAGTGCTGATATCCGCTAATGCTCGCCGCTTACCGCCAGGCCGCTTTGCACAGGGAAACGCTTGGGGTACCACCACTGCCGCTGGATGCAGGCCAAACCCAGGCCCTCACAGAACTGCTGCTGCAGCCACCTGCAGGGGAAGCGGAATTCCTTCTGGAACTGCTTAAAGAACGGATTCCACCAGGGGTGGATGAGGCTGCCTACGTAAAAGCGGCGTGGCTAAAGGCTGTTGCAAAAGCCGAATTAGAGAGCCCCCTGGTAACTCCCCTGCTCGCTACCCAGCTGCTTGCCACGATGATTGGCGGTTACAACGTGGCTGCCTTAATTGAACTATTAAGCAACGCTGATGCTGCAATTGCCACCGAAGCAGCAACGGGCCTAAGTAAAACCCTATTGGTATACGACAGCTTTAATGATGTGCTGGAACTAGCAGCCAGCAATTGCCATGCCAAGCGGGTAATTGATAGCTGGGCAAATGCTGAATGGTTTACAGCGCGGCCGGAACTAGCGGCTGAAATCACCGTTACGGTGTTCAAGGTGGAAGGTGAAACCAACACCGACGACCTATCCCCGGCAACCCATGCCACCACCCGGCCGGATATCCCACTACATGCGATGGCGATGCTGGAAAGCCGCATGCCTGGGGGCCTAGCGCAAATAAGCGCCCTAAAACAAAAAGGCCATCCAGTGGCCTATTGCGGTGATGTGGTGGGCACAGGTAGTTCGCGCAAATCAGCAATTAATTCAGTGCTCTGGCACACGGGTAAAGATATCCCGCAGGTGCCAAATAAACGCAGCGGCGGTGTGATTTTAGGCAGCAAGATAGCGCCAATATTTTTTAATACCGCTGAGGATTCAGGCGCCCTACCAATTGAATTTGATGTAACTGGATTAAATACAGGTGATGTAATTACGATTCGGCCCTATGCCGGCACGGTGGAAAGAGATGGTGCAATTATCGCCGAATTTCAATTAAAACCAAACACGATTGCCGATGAAGTGAGGGCCGGCGGCCGCATCCCTTTGCTGATTGGCAGATCACTAACGGATAAGGTGCGCGAGCGCTTGGGATTAGCGCCAAGCGAACTGTTTATAAGGCCAGGCAGCACCCAAACAAGCAACAGGGGCTTCAGCTTGGCGCAAAAAATTGTGGGTAAGGCCTGCGGGCTTGCTGGGGTGCGGCCTGGCAGCTGCTGCGAACCATTGATGAGCACCGTTGGCAGCCAAGACACCACAGGCCCGATGACCCGTGATGAATTGAAGGAATTGGCCTGCCTGGGGTTTTCCGCTGATCTTGTATTGCAAAGCTTTTGCCACACAGCTGCATATCCAAAACCGGTGGATCTAAAAACCCATGCCGAATTGCCAGATTTCATTGAATCCCGCGGTGGTGTAGCCCTTCGCCCAGGTGATGGCATCATCCACAGCTGGTTGAATCGAATGTTGCTGCCGGATGCGGTGGGCACTGGCGGCGATAGCCACACCCGTTTTCCGTTGGGTATTTCATTCCCGGCCGGTTCCGGCCTGGTGGCTTTTGCAGCGGCGATCGGGGCGATGCCATTGGATATGCCGGAATCTGTGCTGGTGAAATTCAGCGGCTCATTGCAGCCAGGTGTAACCCTGCGGGATGTGGTGAATGCAATTCCCTATGTGGCAATCCAGCAGGGATTACTCACGGTGGAGAAGGCCAACAAGAAAAATATTTTCTCCGGCCGGATCATGGAAATTGA
>MWMJ01000014.1:0-28859 GCA_002151525.1 Synechococcus sp. Lanier
GTTCCACAGCTGCTTTGCTATGGCCGTAGGGGTTAATCGGTTTTATCGCTGCGCTCTCTGGGATCGGCACTTGATCTGGAATGCCATAAAGGGTTGCACTGCTGCTAAAAACCAAGTTGCGGCAGCCGGCGCTTGCCATCACCTGCAGCAAGAGGCGAGTGCCCTCTAGGTTCCCCTGCCAATAAAGCAAGGGCTTGGCTACCGATTCAGCCACGGCCTTGAGGCCGGCAAAATGAATCACAGCATCGATGGGGATGCTGCTGAAGGCCCGTTGCAAGCTGGCGGGATGGCAGATATCGCCAGCCACCAGGCTGATTTTTTTGCCGCTGAGCTGCTCCACCCGGCGCAGGGATTCCGGGCTGCTGTTGCGGAAATCATCGAGCACCACCAGTTGATGGCCGGCTTCTAGAAGCACTAGGGCCGTGTGGCTACCGATAAAACCAGCCCCGCCGGTTAAGAGCAGATTGGCCATGGCAGGGGTAGGTCAGCCTTGGCATTGTGCTACGCCTGGGATGCTCACCCCAAGGAGTTAGGTGGAACAGCTGCAAACTTTGCGCGGCATGGTTGATCTATTGCCGGAGGCAATTGGTTCTTGGCAGCAGTTGGAGAGCAAGGCGCGAGAACATTTCCGCCGGGCTTGCGTGAAGGAGATTCGCACGCCATTGCTTGAGGCCACGGAGTTATTTGCCCGCGGCATCGGCGAGGCAACCGATGTAGTTGGCAAGGAGATGTATTCCTTTGTAGATCGTGGTGATCGCAGTTGCACACTGAGGCCAGAGGGCACCGCCGGTGTTGTGCGTGCAGCAATTCAGCATGGTTTGCTCAGCCAGGGGCCGCAGCGGCTTTGGTATGGCGGGCCAATGTTTCGTTACGAGCGCCCGCAGGCGGGTAGGCAACGCCAATTTCATCAAATCGGCCTTGAATTTCTTGGTTTTGAGGGGGCAAATAGCGACGTTGAGGCGATAACAATTGCTTGGGATTTTTTGCTTGATCTGGGCCTTACCAACCTCAAGCTTGAAATCAATTCCCTTGGTACAACCACAGATCGCCTTAACTACAAGGCTGCTTTAGTAGGCTGGCTCGAGCAGCACAAGCATCAGCTAGATGCTGATTCGCAAGCTCGTTTAACTACTAATCCTCTACGCATTCTCGATAGCAAAAACCCGCAAACCCGTGAGCTTCTGCTAGATGCCCCTAGTCTTAGTGATGCATTAGGAGAAGAGAGTGATAAACGTTTTGATCTCGTTAAAGAAGGCCTTTCAGCATTGCAAATACCATTTGTTGTGAATCCCCGTTTAGTTCGGGGCCTTGATTATTACGGCCATACAGCTTTTGAAATCATCAGCACTGATTTGGGCGCCCAGGCCACCGTGTGCGGCGGCGGCAGATATAACGGTTTAGTGGAACAGCTCGGTGGCCCATCAACCCCATGCATAGGCTGGGCCATGGGCCTAGAACGTTTGGTGCTACTGCTTAAGGCCGTAGATGAACAATCAGAGGCCGCGCCTCTTGTTTATGTGGTGAGCCAAGGTGCTAAGGCAGAATCAATGGCGCTATTTGCTGCCCGTGAACTACGACAGGCGGGGCATATTGTTGAACTTGATCAGAGTGGGGCTGGTTTTTCAAAACAGTTGAAAAGGGCCGTAAAATCTGGCTCCCTTTATGCTTTGATAATTGGTGAAACAGAGGCCCAAAGTGGCCAATTTCAATTAAAAAATCTTAATACAAATACTAGCAGATTAGTGGATCAGTTTCAGCTGATCAAGCTTCTGGAGTGTTGATTGTGGCGAACATTAAAAAGGCATTGATATTTTCAGTTTGTGTGCAAATTCATAGTAAATCCCTTGGATTATTAACCAATATATTATTGCTTCGATTGCTTACATGTAAACGTTATTGGCGGATTTACTCTTTTTGGCAATTTAGCCCAATCCATCTCAAGAATTGCTCCAACTGGCTGGGGCCCGCATTTGCATCAGCGTTGCTGGGCAAAAGCCGCTGGAAAATCGCAGGCAACTTGCTCTAATCCAGCCTTAAGAGGAATTGCCGCCTGCCAGCCAAGCTGATGCAGCCGGCTGCAATCAAGCAGTTTGCGGGGGCTGCCATCGGGTTTGCTTGCATCCCATTCGATTTCACCATTGAAACCAATGCTGGCTGCAATTTGTGTTGCTAATTCTTTAATGCTGATTTCATGTCCACTGCCCACATTTAGAAATTGCAATGGGTTTCCATGCCTATCTTTAGGCGCATCAGCTCTACTGGGATCCCAATATTTTAAACAAAAAAGTGATGCGGAAGCCAGATCATCCACATGCAGAAATTCACGCTTTGGTTTGCCGCTACCCCAACAGCAAACCCTTGGTGCACCGCTTTGCTGCGCTTCGTAAAATCTCCTCAGCAGCGCTGCCATCACGTGGCTATGGCTGGGGTGATAGTTATCTCCAGGTCCATAAAGATTGGTTGGCATCAGGCTAATTGCATCAAAACCATGCTGCTGTTGCAGGGCCGCGCAAAGCTTTATTCCAGCGATCTTGGCGATTGCATACCATTCATTAGTTGCTTCTAAGGCACCTGTTAACAGCGCTTCTTCTTGGATCGGTTGCTCAGCAAATTTTGGATAAATGCAGCTGCTACCAAGAAATAACAACCGCCTCACGCCACTGCGCCAAGCGGTTTCAATTACATTATTTTGAATTTTTAGATTATCAAGTAAAAAATCAGCTGGATAACTATTATTAGCCAATATACCGCCCACCCTGGCCGCTGCTAGCACCACTACTGTGGGTTTATTTTCTGTAAACCATTGCTGCACTGCTGCTGCATCAAGCAGGTTTAATTCCGTCCTTGGGGCGGTGAGCAGATTTGTGTATTGGGCATTACTCAGGGCTCTACATATGGCGCCACCTGCCATGCCGCGATGGCCGGCGATAAAAATACGATCGTTTTGATTAATTAAGGCCGGAGGGGGATTCATTCCTGGGCTGCCCCCACCACGGCAAAGCCTTTGCGGCGCAGATAGGCCTCTTTTTTTGCTTCCTCGCGGTCTGTTTCGATCATTTCCGCCACCAATTCCTCCAAGGTTGTGGTGGGTTGCCAACCCAATCTCTGATGGGCCCTGCTGGGGTCCCCCAAAAGGGTTTCCACCTCAGCTGGCCTGAAATAGCGCGGATCAATTCGCACCACAACAGCGCCAGTGTCTGCGCGGCGGCCAACTGCCTCAAGGCCTTCCCCATCCCAGTTGATGGTCCCCCAACCCAATTCAGCGGCGCTGAGTTCAATAAAACGACGCACCGATTCCTGCCTACCTGTGGCGATTACAAAATCCTCCGGCTGCTCCTGTTGCAACATGCGCCATTGCATCTCCACATAGTCGCGGGCGTGGCCCCAATCCCTCAATGAATCGAGGTTACCCATGAATAAACATTGATCTAAACCTGCATCGATGCGGGCAAGGCCCCTAGTGATCTTGCGGGTAACAAAGGTTTCACCACGCCTTGGGCTTTCATGGTTAAAAAGAATGCCATTGCAGCAATACATTCCATAGCTTTCGCGGTAATTAACCGTGATCCAATAGCCATAGAGCTTTGCCACTCCGTAGGGGCTGCGGGGATAGAAGGGAGTGGCTTCCGTTTGGGGTATTTGCTGCACTAAGCCATAGAGCTCACTGGTGCTGGCTTGATAAATGCGGGTTTTAGTGGTTAACCCCAGCAGCCGCACCGCCTCAAGGATGCGCAAGGTGCCAAGGCCATCGCAATTAGCTGTGTATTCGGGCTCCTCAAAGCTCACGGCCACATGGCTTTGGGCGCCGAGGTTGTAGATCTCATCGGGTTGCACCTGTTGAATGATGCGGGTGAGGTTGCTGCTGTCGGTGAGGTCGCCGTAGTGGAGCTTGAGACGTGGATCAGGCTCGTGGGGATCTTGGTAAAGGTGATCAATCCTTTGGGTGTTGAAGCTGCTAGAGCGCCGTTTGATCCCATGCACTTCATAACCTTTTTGCAGCAGTAATTCCGCGAGATAGCTGCCGTCTTGGCCTGTGATGCCGGTTATCAGTGCTGTTTTAGTCATTCCTTCAGTATCAACCCTCGGCACTGTATGAGTCACAATGCCGCTCAATTAAGCGTTTCCCATGGCTTCAGCGCCAATAAGCACTATCTGCTGCATAGGGGCTGGCTATGTGGGTGGGCCCACCATGGCTGTGATTGCCGATCGCTGCCCTGGGATCCAGGTAACGGTGGTGGATCTAAATGAAGCGCGCATCGCCGCCTGGAACCACCCTGATCTCAGCAAACTGCCGGTTTATGAACCTGGTTTAGATGCGGTTGTTGGCAGGGCAAGGGGCCGCAATTTGCACTTCAGTAGTGCTGTTGATCAAGCGATTGCCAGTGCAGATATGGTGTTTCTATCGGTGAACACACCAACAAAAAAACGGGGGGTTGGGGCTGGCCAAGCCTCGGATTTGCGCTGGATTGAAGCCTGCACCCGCCAGGTGGCAGCAGCAGCTACCGGCCACACAATTGTGGTTGAAAAAAGCACCCTGCCAGTGCGCACGGCTGAAACCGTGGCGGCGATCCTGGCGGCGGCAGAACAGGACCCAGCCCTGCCGCAAAAAAGTTTTTCGGTGTTATCAAACCCTGAATTTTTGGCTGAGGGCACTGCCATTAGCGATCTGGAAAATCCCGATCGAGTGTTGATTGGTGGTAATGATCCCAGCGCCCTTGATGCCCTGGCGGCGATCTACGCCAATTGGGTGCCAGTGGAGCGAATTCTGCGCACAAACCTATGGAGTAGTGAATTATCAAAGCTCACTGCTAATGCTTTTCTGGCCCAAAGGATTTCATCGATTAATTCAATTGCGGCCCTCTGTGAAGCAACCGGCGCCGATGTGCGTGAAGTGGCCCGGGCGATTGGTAGCGATAGCCGCATCGGTGCCCGCTTTTTGCAAAGTGGGCCAGGATTTGGTGGCAGTTGCTTTCAAAAAGATATCCTCAATCTTGTGTATCTATGCGGCCACTACGGCCTCAAGGAAGTGGCCCACTACTGGCAGCAGGTGGTGGATCTCAATAATTGGCAGCAGCAACGTATCGCCCAATTGGTGGTGCAAAAATTATTCAATACTGTGAATGGTAAACGAATTGCGCTGCTTGGTTTTGCCTTTAAGGCAAACACAAACGACACCCGTGAATCACCATCTATTTGTATTGCAAAACAGTTGCTAGATGAAGGAGCTCAGCTCGCAATTTTTGATCCAAAGGTAAACTCAGATCAAATTGGCCTTGATCTATGCCAACCCGCGGGATTGGGGGAGGCTAGTTGGAGAATGGCATCGGATAGCCTTGATGCATGCCAAGGGGCCGATGCGGTTTTGATTCTCACCGAATGGGATCAGTTTCGAGAGTTGGATTGGCGGGCTATTGCAGCGCTGATGCGCAAACCCGCCTGGCTATTTGATACGCGAGCGATTGCCGATGCCAAGGCAGCAAGGGCTGCTGGTTTGCAGGTTTGGACCGTGGGGGAGGGCTGAGATGACAATGCGTCATTTAGTAACCGGTGGTGCAGGTTTTGTGGGTTCGCATTTAGTTGATAGGTTGATGGTCGCAGGTGAGGAAGTTATCTGTTTAGATAATTATTTCACTGGCAGGAAAGATAATATTCGCCAGTGGATTGGCCATCCGAATTTTGAATTGATTCGCCATGATGTAACCGAGCCAATTCGCCTAGAGGTGGATCGTATTTGGCATCTAGCATGCCCTGCTTCACCTGTGCATTATCAATTTAATCCAATAAAAACCGCTAAAACAAGTTTCCTTGGTACCTACAATATGCTCGGCTTGGCAAGGCGAGTTGGGGCAAGGTTGATGTTAGCTAGCACCAGTGAGGTGTATGGCGATCCCGAGGTGCATCCCCAGCCGGAAAGCTATCGCGGTTGTGTAAATACGATTGGCATTCGCAGTTGCTACGACGAAGGTAAGCGCATCGCCGAAACCCTATGTTTTGATTATCAACGGATGCATGGGGTGGAGATAAGAGTAGTGCGTATTTTTAATACCTACGGCCCCCGCATGCTAGAAAATGATGGAAGGGTGGTTAGTAATTTTATCGTGCAGGCCCTGCGCGGTGAACCATTAACCCTATATGGCGATGGTATGCAAACCCGTTCTTTTTGTTATGTGGATGATTTAGTGGAGGGTTTTTTGCGTTTGATGGAATGCTCCCATACGGGGCCAATAAATATTGGCAATCCAGGTGAATTCACTATCAAACAACTTGCTGAATTGGTGCGTGATCGAATTAATCCGCATTTGGATTTGGTGTATCGCCCATTGCCTCAGGATGATCCAATGCAGCGCCAGCCTGTAATTGATTTAGCCCGTGAGCTATTGGCTTGGGAGCCCAAGGTTTCCTTGCAGGAGGGATTAGAGCCAACCATTGCAAGTTTTAGAAGCCGCATCAATAAGCCGTGATCAGGCCAATTTTAGTTACTGGTGCAGCTGGATTTATTGGCGCTGCTGTGGCTCAAAGGCTTTTGGCTGATGGTGAACATGTGATCGGCTTGGATAATCTGAATAGTTACTACGATCCAAATTTAAAAAGGGCCCGGTTAGCACAGCTAAACTCCCAGAATGGCAGGTGGGATTTCGAGCTTTTAGATATTGCTGATGGCCCAAGTGTGGCAAATTTATTTGCCACTAAACAACCGCGGGCTGTAGTGCATTTGGCTGCACAGGCGGGAGTGCGATATTCATTGGAAAACCCAAATGCCTATGTGCAGAGTAATCTGGTGGGTTTTGGCCATATTCTTGAAGGTTGCCGTAGCCAAGCCATTGAACATTTTGTGTATGCATCTAGCAGCAGTGTTTATGGCGGTAATACAAACCTTCCATTTAAGGAAACACAAGCTGTTAACCACCCAGTAAGTCTCTATGCCGCAACCAAAAAAGCCAATGAGTTGATGGCTCATACCTACAGCCATCTCTATGCTTTACCTGCTACTGGGCTGCGTTTTTTTACGGTTTATGGCCCCTGGGGGCGACCCGACATGTCGCCTATGTTATTTGCTAAGGCAATACTTGCGGCTGAACCAATTCGGGTTTTTAACCATGGCAAGATGTTTAGAGATTTCACATATATCAGCGATATTGTTGAGGGGGTAGTGCGGGTGTTGCGCAAACCTGCAATGGCACACACCAACTTTGATCGCTCTAAACCGAATCCTTCTATTAGCTGGGCTCCCCATCGAATATTTAATATTGGCAATAGCAATCCATTGCCTTTGCTCGCTTTTATTTCTGCCCTTGAGCAAGCATTGGGAATTGAAGCTATTAAACAATTTGAACCAATGCAACCTGGTGATGTGGAAGCAACGGCAGCAGATACAACTTCCTTAGAGGAATGGGTTGGTTTTAAACCGGCAACACCAATAGCTGATGGAATTGGAAACTTTGTGAGTTGGTATAGGCAATTTTATACAATTTAATCGGCATCAAATTATTAGCCGGCATCAAATAACTTTTTGCCCTTAACTGTTTTTTGTTGGCGGTGACGCCTCGCTTCCCTTGAAGTGAATTGACTAACAGTTGGATTGCCATACACGCCATCCACATGCGCCACCTGTTCCCATAGGTCGCGGGGTGCCCATTTAACGGTGTGGGCAATTTTATCGTGGCGAATCACATGGCACCAACGCATAGAGCCACATTCAGCGCAAAATAGTTCTTCTATCCATTCATCGCTAAGTACAAGCACTGGGTAGGCATTAATAACAAAACGGGCTTTGCTATCGCGCATGCCCCTATGAATCAATTGCTCCGCAGTTAGTAGGTGTAAAAAATATTTCTTGCCATTTCCTTCTAGCTTTTCATTCGGGTGGGCTGGGCAGAATAACTCCCTCCGTTTCGGGCGGCTACGCTTGCGCTTTTCATCCTTCAATTCAAGAACTGAAGAATCAGTGGGTGAATGCATACATACCGCACTTCCGCTTGTTAAAACCTAGGCCGAACCAACGCCCACATAGGCGCCATAGAAGAACAAGCCCACCACAAAAATCACTGCCATGCCGCCGGCGGTAGCCACCAGCCACAGGGGTAGGGGGCCTTCTGTCCAGCGGCTGCGCCATGGCACAGCCGGACGGCCATCGGGTAAACGATCTGGAACGCGACCGTCGGGAAGCGAAGACTTCTTGCTGCTCATGGCTAGGCCTCAGTTAAAGAAGTAGCTGGAAAAAAGCACACCGGTAACAAAAATGAACAGCAGCCCCAGGTAGAGGCTGGTGCGGTTCAGTTCAACCGGCAGGTTGTTTGGATTTGGATTGCGATCCATGGCTGGTGTTAGCGGCGGACGAATTGCATAGCAGCTAGGGCGCCCAGGAAAAAAACCGTGGGGATGCCTAAGGCATGGAGCGAAAGCCAACGCACCGTAAAAATCGGATAGTTGCGGGGCGTGGTGGGGGAGGAGGTCATCGGCTTTAGTTCTTGAGGCGCAGATCAAGTTGGGATTTGCCCTCGAAGCGCTGGCTCACCACAGGGGCTTTTTGATCATTTGCTTGGAAATAGGCATCCGGCCGCGGGGTGCCGAAGGCGTCGTAGGCAAGGCCAGTGCTCACAAAAAGGAACCCAGCCAGGAAGATCGCCGGCAGTGTTACGGCGTGAATCACCCAGTAGCGGATGCTTGTAATGATTTCGAAGAACGGGCGTTCCCCGGTGGAACCGGCGGCCATCGCAACTCTCTTATCAGCTGAATAATCCTAAGGGTTGGGCTCCGCTAGGGGGCGGAACAGTTACACAGTGTCAGCCGATCCAACGCAGCAGGGTGCCCCGTTCACCCAGGGCAAAGCCCTTGCCATCTTCTAAAAACAGCAAACGGGTGAAGTTGCTTGGTGTGGCAGCCCCCACCGCATCCCTTTGCCAATGGGCTCCCCCGTCACTGCTTTGCAGAAGGGTGCCGCTGCCGCCTCCGGTCCAAATCGTGCCGTTTGGATCCCAAGCCATATCCAAGTAGCCAAAGCCATTGGTGATCGGAATCACCGGCTTGCTCCAATCCTCTGGGTTGCTGCCATCGGGGTTAAAGCGCAGTTGGGCGCCGCGGGTAACCATCCACAGCTTGTTATCGGGTTGAAAACCCATCGTTTGCACCCTTTGGCTGCTCACCCGGTTGTGGGGTTGCCACACCTGATCGCCCGGGTTCCAGGTGGAAAAGAAATTACCGAGGCCACTAACGCTCACATAGCTGCCCTCTGGGCTGCGGCGCAGATCGCGCACGGCTCCAGCTGCATCACTAACTTCCGCCTGCCAGCTCTTGCCGCTATCGCTGCTGCGGTAGATCGCCCCCACATTGGTGGCCAGTTCCGCCTTGTTGCTGCCGATGGCGGTGATCAGGTATGGATCCCCGGGCAGTTTTGTGTCCAGCAGGAGGCGATTCCAATTTTGGCCGCCATCGTTGCTATGCAGCAGTAAGCCCGGCTGGCCGGCAATCCAGCCCTCCTGGCCAAGAAAATCGATGCTGATCAGGCGGAAATTTTCCTCCGCCGGCAATTCCAAGGCCCTCTCTTCCCAACTGTTACCACCGTCATTGGTTTCCATCACCAGGCGGTTGCTGCCCACTAAAAAGCCGTGGTTGGCATCCGTGAAAGCCACATCTAGGGGATTTGCACTGGTGCTGAGCGGCACCGTTTGCCACGGGCTGGAAGCTGCTGTGGCAAGGCCGGTGGTAACGCAACCGGTGGTGAGCAAGATCAATAAAACCGCGCTTAGCACTGGCTTAAGCAGGGCATTGAGCTTTTGATGCAGGAGGTTGGTCATGATTTTGATTTCAGCGCAGGGAATAGAGGGAGAGGAAAAAAGCAACGGCCAAGGCAAACCCCCCAAAGATCAACACATTCTTCTGGCCTGGGGTGAGCGTATTAACGCCAAAGCCAAATTTGAGATTTTCCTCGAAGCCACTCGGCTTATTGCGGGGCCCGATGTCACGAAAGGCAGCCACTGGGCTGCGGCACACTGGGCAGCGAAAGCGGCGCGGATCAATTGCTGTAAAGGCTGTTCCCACCTCAATTCCTAGCTTTTTTACCCCCTCTTCTGGATCGTAAACAAAGCCACAGCTGCGGCATTCAAATCGATGGCTATCCGGATTGGTTTCCTCCTCCGGTATTTGCGGGGTATCCATTTCAGGCGCATCAATCTCAGGTGTATCCAATTCAGGTGTATCCATGGCAACGGCCCAGTGCTTAAGCCAACTCTATCCAGCCCATTGCAGCAGCAGCGGTGCCACACTGGTGCCATCAAAACTGAGTAGCCCCTCAGGCATGTTTGTTCTCCCTGGCTACGACGCCTTTTTGGGGTTTTTGCTGATAGCAGCGGCGGTGCCGGTGCTCGCCCTGGTTACCAACAAATTGGTGGCCCCTAAATCCCGCAGCGGTGAGCGTCTACTCACCTATGAATCGGGCATGGAGCCCGTTGGTGGCGCCTGGATTCAATTCAATATTCGCTATTACATGTTTGCCCTTGTGTTTGTGATATTCGATGTGGAAACTGTTTTTCTCTATCCCTGGGCCGTGGCCTTCCATCGCCTCGGCTTGCTTGCTTTCATCGAAGCATTGATTTTTATTGCCATATTGCTTGTGGCCTTAGCCTATGCCTGGCGCAAGGGCGCCCTTGAATGGAGCTGAGTGCCATGAGTGAAACCACACCCTCTATCGATGCCCTGCGCGACCTAAGGGCCGCTAGCTGTGGCCCGGTTGGTGCACCGGAAATCACCTCTGGCCTTTCAGAGAATGTGATCCTCACCAGCCTTGATGATCTGCATAATTGGGCCCGCCTCAGCAGCCTTTGGCCGCTGCTCTACGGCACCGCCTGCTGCTTCATTGAATTTGCCGCGTTAATCGGCTCCAGATTCGATTTCGACCGTTTTGGCCTGGTACCCCGCTCCAGCCCCCGCCAGGCGGATTTAATCATCGTGGCCGGCACCGTAACGATGAAGATGGCTCCAGCTTTGGTGCGCCTTTATGAACAGATGCCCGAACCGAAATATGTGATTGCCATGGGCGCATGCACCATCACCGGAGGCATGTTTTCCGCTGATTCCACCACCGCTGTGCGGGGGGTAGACAAGCTGATCCCCGTTGATCTCTACCTGCCCGGTTGCCCGCCTCGGCCGGAGGCAATTTTTGATGCGGTGATTAAACTGCGCAAAAAAGTTGGCAATGAAGCCCTGCAGGAGCGGGGTCGCCTATTGCCAACCCACCGCTATTACACCGTTGCCCATCGCATGACTGCGGTGGAGCCAATCATTGATGGCCGCTACTTGCGGGCCGAATCCCAAAAGCAGGCCCTGGCTGCTGCAGAAGCTATTTCACCGCTCAATTTGAGCCCTGCCAAACCTGAAACCATTGCCCTTCCGCTTGAATCATGAACGATTCCACCCCAGGGCCCCTGGCTGAATGGCTGCAGCAGCAGGGTTTTGACACTCAGCCATTGGCAAATGACCATCTCGGGATTGAACGCATTGGCGTTGAACCCCAAGCGTTGCCATTGGTGGCAACAGCACTAAAGAGCAAGGGGTTTGATTACCTCCAAGTGCAGGGCGCCTACGACGAAGGCCCCGGTGAAAACCTGGTTAGTTTTTATCACCTGGTGCAGGTGGGCAGCAGTGATGGCAATGGCACCACCGAGGTGCGGCTTGAGGTGAGCCTTCCCCGCAGCGGTGATCTCAGCGTTCCATCCCTTTACCCCCTATATCGCGGTGCCGATTGGCAGGAGCGGGAATGCTTCGACATGTTTGGCATCACCTACAGCGGTCACCCCTTGCCCAAACGCCTTTTAATGCCTGAAGACTGGGTTGGTTATCCCCTGCGCAAAGACTACGTTCAGCCCGATTTTTATGAATTACAAGACGCCCACTAATTAAATTTTTTACTACTAACTAGATCTTGTATTGCGGTAGAAGCGCATTACAGCCAAGGCCAAGCTGCGCGGTTCATGGCGCAGGGTTCCCTTGCTGGCCCTGCCGGCGCTGCGTTGTTTCTTACCTTGCATCGCCGCCAACATCACTTCATAGCCTTGGGCCCTTAGGGCCTCCACTTCGCAATGAACCGGTTCAGCGCCGCGGGCGCGGTAGTAATTGAGCTCAGGGCCACTGGTTAGATCCTCTTGGGCAAGCACCGCATCAAATAAACGCCGCTGCACCCCATGGGTGGCTAATTGCGCTTCGATTGCCCGCAAATGGCCTGCCACATCAAGGCCGTCGGTTTCGCCCGGTTGGGTCATTAGGTTGCAGATATAAAGCCGTGGTGCTTGGGAGCGGCCAATCGCCTCAACCAATTGGGGCACCAGCAGATTTGGCAAGAGGGAGGTGTAGAGGCTGCCGGGGCCAAGCACGATTAAATCCGCCTGGGCAATCGCTTCAAGGGCCCTTGGTAGGGCCGCCGGCCGTGGCGGAGTGCAACCCAGCCGCACGATTGGGCTATCGGCCTTACCAATATTTGATTCACCCTCCAGGCGCCTGCCATCTTCCAGTTCAGCCCAGAGGCGCACATCAGAGCTGGTGGCTGGCACCACCTGGCCCTGCACCGCAAGCACCTTGCTACTGGCGGTGATCGCCGTTTCCAGGCTGCCGGTGATTGCTGTGAGGGCAGATATAAATAAATTGCCGAAGCTATGGCCTTCTAAGCCACTGCCGGCGGTGAAGCGATATTGAAACAACTTTGTTAGCAGCGGCTCCTCCCGGGCCAGGGCCGCCAGGCAATTGCGAATATCGCCTGGCGGTTGCACCCCAAGTTCCCGGCGCAGCACCCCGCTGCTGCCGCCGTCATCGGCCACCGTAACAATCGCCGTGAGATTGCTGCTATATCGCTTGAGGCCACTCAAGAGCGTGGATAGCCCGGTGCCGCCACCGATGGCAACGATATTTGGACCCCGGTTTAGGCGTCGTTGGGCCACCAGGGCATCCACCAGGGCGGTTTCGCTTTGATGGGGCGCCAATGCCCTTTGAATCGAGCCAAAACTGCGGCTTTGACCAAGCAGAATTAGGCCCACTCCAACCAACAACACCAATGGACCAGTGAAACCTTGCCCGGCCCCGGCTAGGGAGCGCAACAGGGTTTCAATTGTCGTGATCGTCCAGTAGATCGGTTTAAGGTCTGCCCAGATGGCAGCCCCCAATAGGGCCATCACCAGCCCCAAGGCTGAGGTGAGCACCCAGCGCTTCACCACCAGGCCCGGTTGCAACCATTGCACCGCGCGCCGGGAGCGTTTTACCAATTCGTCGCGGCGGTGGTGATCGCCGGCTGGCTGAGCCATGGCGCTGGCCTTGGCAGCTTCAACTTGTCACTGTAATGAGAAGAGCAACCCCTAAATGACTAAAGCCCGTGCTGCATTCAACCATTCCCACCTGCCCGTGGTGGAGCTGCGCGGTGTGAGCTTGAATCGCGGCAGCAGAAGGATCCTTTCCGATCTGCATCTGCAATTGATGCCAGGGGAGCGGCTGGCGATTGTGGGCCCCTCCGGAGCAGGTAAAACCACAATCCTGCGAATGTTGGCGGGTTTGGAATTGCCCACTGCAGGCGAATTACTGCTGTTTGGTGAGCACCAGCGCTACCTGCGCCTCGATCAAAGCAATCCCCCTGATGTGCGCCTGGTGTCGCAAAGCCCTGCTTTGCTCGCCTCCCTTTCAGTGCTGCAAAACGTTGGTTTCTTGCTCTACCGCGATGGCCGCCTTGGGGAAGCTGAGATCAAGCGGCGGGTGGCCCGCTGCCTTGAGGCCGTTGGCCTTGCGGGCACGGAGGAGATGATGCCGGCGGAACTATCTGGGGGCATGCAAAAACGGGTTAGTTTTGCCCGCGCCATGGTGGATGATCCCGGCGCTGGCCAGGATTTCCCCCTGCTGCTATTCGACGAACCCACGGCGGGGCTTGATCCGGTGGCATCCACCCGCATTGAGGATTTGATGGTTACCACCACAAGGGTTGCCAATGGCACCTCTGTGGTGGTTAGCCATGTGCTCAGCACAATTGAAAGGGCCGCTGAACGGGTGGTGTTGCTCTATGAAGCCGAGTTGCGCTGGCAGGGTTCTGTGGAGGAATTCCGCTGTTGTACAGATCCATATGTGGTTCAGTTCAGAACGGGTAGCCTGAGCGGACCAATGCAGCCTAAAGAGCTCTACTCAGCTAATGCGTCGAAGCTTTAAAGAAGCCAGCATCGGGTTTTCACTTTTGGCGGCCATCGCCGGTGGGGTGTGGCTCTGGTTTTGGCTTTCCGGTTTTTTGTTTGGCAAAAAAAGCTATCCGATCCAGTTGCGCTTTGCCGATGCCTCCGGTTTGGCCAGCAAGAGCACAATTACCTTTCGAGGTGTCCCTGTGGGTGTTGTGAGCAAGGTATTGCCCCAGGGGAACACGGTGCTGGTAGATGGCCAAATCACAAATCCGCAATTGCTTTTACCCCGGCCGATCAGCGCCCAAGTGCGCAGTGGTTCCCTGTTGGGGGGTGATGCGCAAGTTGCTTTAGAAACCAGCTCCATTGCAGCCCCTAAGGGCCCTGGCCCCCTAGATAGCAATTGCGATCCAACTTTGATCGTGTGCGCCAATGGCCTGGTGCTAGGGGTGCCCACCCCAAGCCTCACCTCAGTGATGGGGATGATGCAAAACCTATTGGCAAAAGCAGAACAACAAGATTTGATCACCAAGGGCGCCACAACGCTCACGGAAGTGAGCAAAACATCTAAGGCATTTGGCATCACAGCAAAACGGGCTGATGCAGTGCTCGTGAGTGGTAATCAATTAGTATTGCAATTGCAACAGGCGGTGAAGGAAGCTAATCCGGTTGTTAAAAATCTCAAACTGGCTACAGCCCAAGCCAATGAAACTTTGAAGCACACAAATAATATTGTTTCTGCCTTTGATAATCCCAGAACTATTAATGAGTTAAAGCGCACTGTTAGCAATGCAGAACAGCTCACCCGCCGCTACGACGCCATCGGTGGCGATGTGCAAAAACTGAGCGGTGATCCAAATTTTGTTAATGGACTGCGCAGTGTAACCGTGGGGCTTGGTAAATTCTTTGATGAGCTATATCCAGAGCTGCGTAAACCAAGCAAAGGCAGTTGAATTTAGCCTAAGAGTTAGCCTAAAAGATTGATTGAATGTATTATTGTTCAGCGTTTTAATTTAAGGTTTTAGTTTAGCGTTTTAGGGCACCGAGAGCGATGGCTGCAATCGCTTGGTCGCTGGCTTTAGGTAAATGCACGTAGCGGCCCCCCGCCGCTTCCGCCAACTCTTTACCCATGCCACTGCCGATAAATTTGCGTTCGGTATCAATAACTAAAAGCTCTATTCCCAGCAAGCGATAACGGCCGGCAACTTGCTTTAGTTCCTGTTTTAGATCAACTGTTGTTTCCGTTTCTGGTAACCCCAAGGAGCGAGAGAGGGGCACATTGCCGCGGCCATCGGTGATGGCCACCACCACCACCTGAGCTAGGTCCCCACTTTCCAAGGCATTAGCCCCCACCCTTGCCGCCTGGGCTAGGCCATGGGCTAGGGGCGATCCACCGCCGCAAGCCATGGTTTCCAGCCGTCTTTTTGCTGCAGTGATCGAGCGGGTTGGGGGTAGCAACACCTCAGCCTGTTCACCGCGAAAGGGGATGAGGGCTACTTCATCTCGGTTTTCATAGGCCTCGGTAAGCAAGCGCAAAACAGCACCTTTGGCGCTTTGCATTCGATTTAGGGCCATCGAACCGCTCGCATCCACCAGAAATATCACCAGGGCGCCAGCTTTGCGTTGTAATTGTTTTGCTCGAATGTCTACTTCTTTAACAATTAATTTGCGCCCCGGTTGTTTCTCCCTTCTGCTTTTTTGGTAGGGCGCTGCAGCCCGTAGGGTGGCATCAACGGCAATCGGCCCCCCGGGTCCCCTTGGAATTATGGGCCTCACATAACGGCCGCGGCTATTGCTAAGTACCAAACCCCTGGCACCACTTCGCGCCGCCTTATTTTTTGCTGCTTGAAAAGATAGTAATTCTGGATCGATTGCAATCGCTTCCGCATCCAACATGAATTCTTCCGGCACTGAAGGTGGTTTGTCTACTTCAGCTTCGTTGTTGTTTGGATCATTTTCAGATTCATTTTTAGCTTCGTTCTCAGCATCGTTTTCATCTTCAGCTTCATTTTCTTCTTTATCTGTTTCTTTGTCTTTTTCTTCTTCTTGATTTTCGCTGTTGTTTGCTTGGGGTGCTGGTGCTGGTGGTTGCTGCTCTGGTTGCTCCTGGGGTTGTTGCAATTTTGCCCGAGGTGCAATTACTAAGCGCACCGCCAGTTGTAGATCCTCCGCTTCCACGCGATCTCTACCTTCAAGGGCCGCATGGGCCTTGGCCACCCTCAAGGCATACAACTCAGCGCGATGACCTTCAACGCCGCCGCGCAGGGCTTCCTCCACCAAATAGTTGATTTGGGCGCCAGTGATAACCACATCCGGCAACCACTGGCGGGCTAGGAGCAGTTGTGTGGCAATCGCATCGGTTTCCTCCTGCCAATGCTGGCGAAAACCGCTGCTGTTTTCGCCGTAGCCGATAGCCGCTTCTGTGATCGATACCCGTTCAGCTGTAGTAACCGTTTGGTTGGCGGAGAGGGCGATGGCAAAACGATCGAGCAGATGGTCTGCCATGGCCCCTTCCTCTGGATTGAAGGTGGCAATCAACAGCGGCTGGCAGGGGTGGCAAACACTTAAACCCTCCCGCTCCACTTGATTAAGGCCTGAACCCACCGCCGCCAGCAGCAGGTTTAGGGCATTCATATCGAGCAGATTTAATTCATCGATGTAGAGCACCCCCCGGTGGGCCTCGGCCAGCAATCCCGGTTGAAACACAGTGCTTCCCTCCGCCAGCGAACGGGCCACATCCACCGACCCCAGCAAGCGATCTTCCGTAACCCCCAAGGGCACCTGCACAAATGGGGCAGGAATTATCCGGCTGGCTTGGCTGCCATCGGGTTCCGCATTAAGGCTGCCTTCAATAATTTCAATCGCTGGCAGCAGCGCGTGCAAACCCCTTGCCAGCACAGATTTACCGGTGCCCCGGCCGCCGGCGATCACCACACCGCCTAAACCGGGATCAACGGCCGCCAGCAGCAGGGCCAATTTCAAAGTGGAATGGCCTGTGATGGCCGCCAGGGGAAACACCTGGCTTGCGGTGGAAGGCAGGGCGGTCATGGGGCCCAAAATCCACTCCAGCATCGCAGCTTGGCCGCTGTTATATCAGGAACGCTGGCAGCTGGATTTAGCGCTCTTGATGGCTGGGGCCAATGCAACGCAACCGCTGGCTGAGCCAGCAGCCATCGCCCTTGGCAGCAACTTGGGTGATTGCCTTGCCTTGCTGGGTGCAGCCCGCCGGGGCCTAGGCGCCCTGGCGGAGCCTGGATCCCTGCGTTGTTCACCCCTATTTCGCACGGCGCCGGTGGGCGGGCCAGCGGGCCAACCAGCCTTCCTCAATGCTGTGGTGTTGCTGCAATGGCTTGGCAGCCCTGAGCAATTGCTGACGGAACTACAAAAGCTTGAGGCGGCAGCCGGTAGGGAGCGTTTGGTGGCTTGGGGGCCCCGCAGTTTGGATTTAGATCTGCTTTGGTGTGGCACAGCAAAACGGTTTAGTCCCCAGCTGCAATTGCCCCATCCACGGCTGTGGGTGCGCCGCTTTGTGCTCGAACCATTGGCAAGCCTTGATCCAAACCTCAGGCCACCGGGGCAAAAGCTCACGGCGGCAGAATTGCTAGCTGCTTTATTGCTTGATTGCAGTGAACCAGCGCCCCAGCAACTCCCCCCTACAGCTGTTTGGCCCGATTAATCGCCAAACTGGATTTAATTGAGTCCAAGCCTTGGCATCCCTTCCCCAGCAGGAACCAGCTGAATTGCTTGAAACGGTGGCCTGCCTTTCGGTGCGCAAGCTGCGCATGGAAATCCAACATTTGCGCTTACCGCTCGGGGTGGAGGGCACCTATGGCTGCATTCGCCATCCAGGCGCGGCCTTGGCGGTGCCGGTGTTGGCTGATGGCAGGGTGGTGCTTTTGCGTCAATATCGCTTTGCCGTTCAGCGGCGCATTTTGGAATTTCCAGCGGGCACCCTTGAAGCTGCTGAAGAGCCCCAGGCAGCCATGGAGCGGGAATTGCAGGAGGAGGCCGGCTATTGCGCCATGCGTTGGGATCCCCTCGGCCTACTGCTGCCCTGCCCTGGCTATTCCGATGAGGTGATCCACCTGTTTTTAGCTCGAAACCTGCAGCCGCTGGCCACTCCCGTTGCCGCCGACCACGACGAAGACATTGAAGTGCTTTTGATGGCACCAGCTGAGTTGGATGCAGCCCTAGCCAGCGGCGCTGAACCCCTTGATGGCAAGAGTGTTACCGCCTGGTTCCGGGCCAAGCAGTTGCTGGATTTGCGCTGACATGACTGCGTTGCCCCCCCGCTGGCTGTTTTGGCATCGCCGCGACCTGCGCCTTGCCGACAACTTGGGCCTGGCCTCCCAAGCCGCCAGCAGCCCAGCCCTAACGGGCCTTTATGTGCTGGATCCTGCTGAATTGCAGCACCCCACCATGGCGCCCGCCCGCCGTTGGTTTTTGCTGGAGTGCCTGGTGGAATTGCAGCAGCGCTGGCTCGCTGCCGGTAGCCGTTTAGTGGTGTTGCAGGGCGATCCGCTTTTGTTGGTGCCCCAGCTAGCCCAGTTGCTTGCGGTGGAGGGGGTGGCCTGGAACCGTGATGTGGAGCCATTGGTGCGCCAGCGCGATAAAAGCCTTGCCCAATCCCTCAAGGCAGCCGGGATCAAGGTGGCAGCTGATTGGGATCAATTGCTGGTGCCACCGGAGCAATTGCGCACTGGCGCCGGTGACCCCTACAGGGTGTATGGCCCCTATTGGCGGGCCTGGCAGCAGCAGGCCAAGGCGGCCCCTCTGGAGGCACCCAAGGCTCTGCTCGATCTAACAGCAACCCAGCAGGCTTGCCTTGCCGCCATGCCCCTTGTTCACACCCTGCCAAGGGAACAGTGGCCAGGCGCTGGGATTTGCCCCTGTTTGCCTGGGGAAGCGGCCGCCCTTGGCCAGTTGCAGCAATTTGCCGCTGGGGCAATGCAGCACTACGAGGAAGGTCGCAATTTGCCTGCGGAGGCAGGCACCTCTTGCCTTAGTGCTGCTTTGCGGGCTGGCAGCCTCAGTGCCCGCACCGCCTGGGCGGCCAGCTTGGAATGCTTAGAGAATTGCCGCAGTGATGAACAGCGCCAATCGATTCGGGTGTGGCAGCAGGAATTGGCATGGCGTGAGTTTTATCAACAGGCCCTGTTCCATTTCCCTAGCCTTGCCGATGGCCCCTATCGGCCCCTATGGCGCCAGTTTCCTTGGGAGAACAACAGCCAGTGGTTAGAGGCATGGCGGCAGGGCCTCACCGGCGTGCCAATCGTTGATGCAGCCATGCGAGAGCTTGCGGAAACAGGCTTTATGCACAACCGCTGCCGCATGATCGTGGCTTCTTTTTTAGTTAAAGACTTGATTTGTGATTGGCGCTTTGGGGAGGCCTGGTTTATGGCCCTTGAAGTGGATGGTGATCAAGCTGCCAATAACGGCGGTTGGCAATGGAGTGCCAGCAGTGGCATGGATCCAAAACCGCTGCGAATTTTTAACCCCGCCACCCAGGCGCGCAAATTTGATGGCGATGCGGTTTATATCCGCCGCTGGTTGCCGGAACTGCAACATGTAAATAGTGCTGATCTAATCAGCGGTGAAATCGCACCCCTAGAGAGCCGTGGCTATCCAGCGCCATTGGTGAGCCATCGCCAACAGCAAGCCCATTTCAAAGCCCTATACGCCTCCCTGCCTAGGCCTTAGGCAGGTTGCAGCAATTGAGGCCATCGCGGCAGATTTTGCCGTTGCTCATGGCCCAATTCACCAGTGCTACCCGATTGCGGGAGCCGGTTTTCGTGAAGATATTGCTCACGTGGTTATCAACCGTGCGTTTACTGATCGAGAGCTTTACGCCGATCTCATGGTTGGTGAGCTCCGCTGCCACCAATTCGATGATTTCCAGCTCCCTTTCGGAGAGATGGGCGTCCATAGCTTGCGCCCCAGCAACACTTGAGCAGTGTAGGCAGCCTGGGAAGATATCCAAGTTATTAGGCGGGTATGGCCCCAGGTTTTGAACAGGCCTTAGCGGGCCCTAGGCCGGTAATTACCGCTGAAATTACACCGCCCCTAGGGGGAGATCCCAGTAGGGCACTGGCGGCAGCCGAAAGTTTGCGGGGGTTGGTGCAGGCTTTCAACGTTACCGATGGCAGCCGAGCGGTGATGCGCATGGGCAGCCTTGCCCTTTGCAAATTGCTGCAGGAGCGCGGCCTGGAGCCAGTGCTGCAGTTGGGCTGTCGCGATCGCAATCGCATTGGCCTCCAGGCGGAACTGCTTGGAGCCCATGCCCTGGGGCTGCGCAATGTGTTGTGTTTAACCGGTGATCCGGTGCGGGCTGGTAATCAACCCCTGGCGCGGCCTGTATTTGATTTGGAATCGGTGCGTTTGCTGCTGCAGGTGCAGGCCCTTAATCAGGGTTTGGATCCCCTCGGTAAGGTGCTGCCCGATGGCCCCACCAGCCTATTTGCCGGTGCTGCCGCTGATCCGCAATCGCCCAGCTGGAGTGGCCTCAAAAGCCGCACAGCGCGGAAGGCGGCAGCAGGCGCCAGGTTTTTACAAACCCAAATGGTGATGGATCCCGAGGCATTGCGGCGTTTCTGTGGAGAGATAACAAACCCCCTCGGGTTACCGGTGCTGGCGGGGGTGTTTCTTTTGAAATCAGCCAAAAATGCCAGTTTTATCAATCGTGTGGTGCCAGGGGCCCAGATCCCCCAGGCCTTGATCGATCGCCTTGCCGCTGCCGCCGATCCCCGCGTGGAGGGGATCCGGATAGCCGCTGAACAAGTGAGCAGCTATTGCAAAATTGCAGCTGGCGTGCACCTGATGGCGATTAAGGCTGAGGAAAGCCTGGTGGATGTATTAGCCCTTGCCGAGATCTGAACCGAGCAATTCGGCCAGGGCCTTTTGTTCCGGTGATGGCTGCACAAGGTCTTGGCGGCGGGCATCGGTGATTAACCAGTCGAGGGCGGCCTCCTGCACATCGATATGGTCGCCGCTGCGATCAACGCAATAGCGGCCGAAAACCAACTTTTCCACCAGGCGAACGCCAGCGCCGATGCGGGAATAGTCAAAAATAATGGAATTATCAATTGTTGCCCCGGCGCAGATATGACAACTAGGGCCAATCATTGCTGGACCAATGATTGAAACACCATCTTCTATTTTTGTCATGCCGCCCACATAAACAGGCCCTTCTACGTGGATTTTATCCCAATTTGCAGCAACATTTAAGCCGGTGTAAATACCAGGCCTCACCTGCTTGCCTGGAATCGTAACCTGCCTAACTTCCCCTTGCAAAACAGACCGAATGGCTTGCCAATAATCGGGCACTTTACCAATATCAACCCATTCAAATTCCATTGGCAAAGCGTAAAATGGCTGCCCTTCCTCAACTAATTTAGGAAATAGATTTGCGCCAATGTCGTAGGGTATATCGCTAGGGATATGCTCGAAAATCTGTGGTTCAAATATATAAATGCCAGTGTTAATCTCGTCGCTTAAGGCATCGTCTATGGCGGGTTTTTCCTGAAATGCTTTTACCTTTCCGAGTTCATCTGTTACCACCACGCCATAGCTGCTTACCTGCTCCTTTGGCACCCGTTTTGTTACTAAAGAAGCCAAAGCTCCTTTCTGGCGGTGGCGTCGCACCGCTTCGCTGAGATTTAAATCGATTAGGGCATCACCACAAAGCACCACAAAGGTGTCGTCGAAAAAACGTTGAAAATTTTGAATCTTTTTTAAACCGCCTGCGGAACCAAGGGCATCACCAATTAATTCACCATCTTCAATGCGACCCTCAAAGCTATAGGCAATCTCCACACCAAACCTT
The DNA here is from genome assembly GCA_002151525.1 of Synechococcus sp. Lanier. Taxonomy (GTDB): domain Bacteria; phylum Cyanobacteriota; class Cyanobacteriia; order PCC-6307; family Cyanobiaceae; genus Synechococcus_D. The sequence goes on from MWMJ01000014.1 coordinate 21,958, forward strand.
TGGCCATCGCGGAAATAGTTTTCAATTTCTTCTGCTAAATGAGACACATTTACCATCACTTCCGTGAAGCCATGCTGACGTAATAATTCCAGCAGAAATTCCATTACTGGTTTCTGCAAAATAGGAATCATTGGCTTGGGAATGGTGTGGGTGATCGGCTGCACCCTCGTTCCTTTTCCCGCCGCCAAAATCATGGCCTTCATGGCGGTTATCTCAACAGATCAAGCAAGCGTATCAATGCTTTCCTAGGCGGCTTGCAGTTCACGGGCCGGCTGCGGCGCTGACCCTATCCAGCTAATTTCCTGCTGCACACCCTCGCCGGCCTCTAATAAACAACGCAAACGCAATGGGCCAAATAGTTGGGAGCCATCTTGCTCAAGATCCACCCGCCCTTGGGAGCAAAGAAAAAGCAGGGCCCAAAACACCCCAACCCGATCGCTATCAAGGTCGGCGGGGGCTGCTTTTTCCCAGGCGGTTACCAATTGTTCGAAGTCAACCCAGCTGGTGCCAGGGCCCCATTTCCCCAGAAAAACACTGAGGGCTGCTGTGGTTTCAGGCAGCTTTTCCCTGTGGGCCAGGGCTGTTACCTGGGCAATCGCCTCCCGATCGGAATAGCGCTTCGGGGCCTGGCGCCGTTGCCGTGGCCCCTGTTCCTCAAGGCGAGTGGCGATATCCTCCAGCTGCTGAATCAATTCCCCTAGGGTTACGGGCCTTTGTAGGGGTGGTGGTGCCACCGTTCGCCGCAGTAGCAGCCGTTCCGGCCGCGCTGGTAATTGCAGCAGTTGCGGCCAATCGGCTTCGAGGTTGAGCAAATCCTCTTCTTCGGGGCAAGGCAGTTCTTGGGCAAAGGTGCGCTGCTCCAGGTGTTCGGCCTTTAGGGATACAAGCACCGATGCCGCTAAAAATGCTTCGCTACTTTCTGCTAAATCTTGTTCATAACTGCCACCAGCTGCTGCCACCAGCCTTGGCAACTCAAGCTTTTGACGCAACTGATCTAAAAAACCATCAATTACTGCAATAACATCAACATCCCACGGGTCGATATCGCCCCGTTCCGCTGCATCTTGCAGTAAACGGATGGCCACGCGGGCCCCACTGTCCCCCGAATGGGTCAAAGGGGTTTAAGGCCAACTGGGCGCAGATTAACTTGCGCAGCTTGGTAGTGCCAGGGGCATTAGTTCAATTGCGGTGCCATCCGGAAGGGGAAGGGCGCTGCAATGGCCGCCTTCATTTTTGATTCATCAACCGCCACCAATTGTTCAATCGTGGCCCTGTAGGTGTCTGTAACTAACCTGGGGTAGAGGCCGATGCCAATAATTGGCACCAGCAGGCAAGAGATTATGTAGATCTCCCTGGGTTCAGCATCCACCATGTTGGTGTCTGCCAATACTGGATTTTCCTTGCCAAAAAATATTTCTCTCAACATTGAAAGCAAATAAATAGGCGTGAGGATCACACCCACTGCCGCTAAACCATCGATCACGATCCTGAAGGGCAGGCTGTAGGCGTCGTCGGTGGCAAAACCCACAAACACCATCAATTCCGATACAAAGCCGCTCATCCCAGGCAAGGCAAGGGATGCAAGCGAACAGATGGTCCAGAGGGCAAACATCTTGCGCATTTTTTGACCCACCCCACCCATCTCATCCAGCTGCAGGGTGTGGATGCGGTCGTAGGTGGCCCCCACCAGGAAAAACAAGCTGGCACCGATCAAGCCATGGCTGATCATCTGCAGCATTGCGCCGCTTGCCGCGAGTGGCGAGAAACTACCAATACCAATCAGCACAAAGCCCATGTGGCTAATTGAGCTGTAGGCAATTTTGCGTTTCAAGTTGCGTTGGGCAAAGGAGGTGAGCGCGGCATAAATAATGTTCACAACCCCAAAAATCACCAGTAGCGGCGCAAATTGCACATGGGCTTCCGGGAACATCGAAGCGTTAAAGCGGAATAAGGCATAGCCGCCCATCTTGAGCAGGATCCCGGCTAGCAGCATGTGCACAGGCGCTGTGGCTTCCCCATGGGCATCAGGCAGCCAGGTGTGCAGGGGCACAATCGGAAGTTTTACGCCAAAGGCGATTAATAACCCGCCATAACAAAGCAATTGAAAGCCAGTGCCCAGGTGTTTAGCCGCTAGTTCGCTGTATTCAAAACTTGGCGTGCCGCCGCCAGCAAAGGCCATTGCTAAGGCCACCAGCAAGATAAAAAGTGAACTGCCGGCGGTGTACAGAATGAATTTTGTGGCCGCATATTGGCGTTTTTTACCGCCCCAGATCGCTAGCAATAGATAAACAGGTAGCAGTTCCAGTTCCCATGCCAGGAAAAACAGCAGCATGTCTTGAACTGCAAAAACTGCTATCTGGCCGCCATCCATGGCCAGCAATAGGAAAAAGAAAAGTTTTGGCTTGAAGGTAACGGGCCAAGCCGCAAGGCAGGCCAGGGTAGTGATGAAGCTGGTGAGCAATATCAAAGGCATCGAGAGGCCATCAGCCCCCACCGACCAACCCAAACCCACCTGGGGCAACCAGGAAACCCGTTGGTAGAGCTGGAGCCCAGCCACATCAGGGTCGTAGCCCCGCAGGTAGGCAGCAACCGTGATCAAAAATGTGGTGAGTGTTACCCCAAGGGCGTACCAGCGCACAACTTTGCCGTCGCCTGGATCAGGAATAAAAAAGATCAGCAGGGAGGCCGTTATCGGCAGCAAAATGGCTGTTGTTAGCCAGGGAAAGGCGTCCAGATCCTTGGCAGCGTCTTGAAGGAGTGTAGAAATTACTAGCCAACCGTGCATTCACCGGTTGGGTTTGACACACACATCTCAAGCTTGCTCGTCGTTAGCCGAGGGAGCCAAAGATCACCACAAGGCCAATTACACCGCCAAACACGATCAAGGCATAGAACTGGGCCCTGCCGGTTTCGAAATACTTCAAGCCCTCACCACTGCCAAGGGTGAGCAGGCCTGTGAGGTTCACAACCCCATCCACCACCTTTGCATCTACCTCAAGCACCTGCTTTGCCAACTTGCGGCTGCCTTGCACAAATAGTTTTTCGTTTAAGGCATCCAGATACCACTTATTGGCAAGAAAGGCATTGATGCTGGGGAAGCGAGCGGCAACGGCCTTGGCAAGGTCGATTTTGTGCAAGGCATAGGCCAGCACAGCAATGCTGATGCCCGTTAGGGAAATCGCCACCGATGCGCCAGCAAGGGGTAGAAATTCAGGCCAGTTAAATGCTGCTGCCATTTCTGTTGCCTCCTTTGGATCAAGCAAAGCGGCAAAGCGGCTATGCCAAGGGGTGCCAAGCAAGCCAATCAGGATTGAAGGCACCGCTAAAACCACCAGGGGCAAAGTCATCGGCCAAGCTGATTCATGGGCCTTGCTGGCATGGCCGCCCTTATCGCTTGCTGGTTTACCAACTGCAACGAGCAGTTCCTGGCGCAATTGCAGATCGGCGCCGCGGAATTGCCCTTCAAAGGTGAGGAAATAAAGCCGGAACATGTAAAAAGCTGTCATCCCAGCCGTTAGGAAACCCACAACCCAGAGCAGTGGGTAGCTGTTAAAGGCTTGACCAAGAATTTCGTCTTTACTCCAGAAGCCCGCCAAAGGTGGGATGCCACTGATGGCAACGCAGCCGATAAAAAAGGTTATCGCTGTGATCGGCATCTGCTTACGCAGCCCGCCCATCAAGCGCATGTCTTGGGCAAGGGCCGGTTCATGGCCCACCACCTCTTCCATGGCATGGATCACCGAACCGGAACCCAAAAACAGCATCGCCTTGAAGAAGGCATGGGTTACCAGGTGGAACATGCCGGCGATCGGAGCGCCGCAACCCATGGCCAGCATCATGTAACCCAACTGACTCACGGTGCTGTAGGCCAACCCCTTTTTAAGATCCATCTGGGTGAGCGCGATGCTGGCCCCTAGGAAGCAGGTGATGGTGCCAATTACGGCGATCACAGTTTGCACATCTGGAAAGAGGCCATAGAGGGGTTCAAGCCGCGCCACTAAAAACACCCCAGCTGCCACCATCGTTGCCGCATGGATTAGGGCTGATATGGGCGTTGGCCCTTCCATGGCATCGGGCAGCCACACATGCAGGGGGAACTGGGCCGATTTGGCCATGGGCCCCATAAAAACAAACAGGCAAAGGGCAGTTGCTGCCCAACCAGACACGCGGCCATCTGCCATGGCAGCACTAAGGCCCGTGGCGATGCCTTCGAAATCAAAACTGCCCGTTGCCCAAAACAACCCGAGGATTCCGAGGAGCAGGCCGAAATCACCAACCCGGTTCACCACAAAAGCCTTTTGGGCCGCGTGGGCTGCCCCCTCTCTGTCGTACCAAAAGCCCACCAATAGATATGAACACATCCCCACCAATTCCCAAAAAACGTAGATCTCCAGCAGGTTTGGGCTGATCACAAGCCCCAACATCGAACTGCTGAATAGGGCTAGGTAGGTGAAAAAACGCACATAGCTTTTGTCGTGGGCCATGTAGCCATGGGAATAAACCATCACCAACACAGCGATGGTGGTTACCAAAGCGAGCATCACAGCCCCTAAGGGATCAACCCTGAAACCCATCTCAAGGTTGAAATCACCGGCGCTAGCCCAATTGAACAGGGCCTCATAGGGGCTAGCGCCCCGCAACTGTTCAGCCAAAACGGCAAAACTCAATACACCTGAGCCGCCCACACAGCTGAGCAGCAACAAAGCCACGGGCTTGCGTAAACGATTAACGGTGCGGTTAAAGCTGATCAGCCCCAACCCCACAAACACAGCTCCCGCCAGCGGTAACACGGGAATCAACCAGGCAACCTCGGCAGCCGAAGGCATCTGAAACGGCAGGCGGGTATCTGGAGTGTAGGCAGCACAGCTAATGAAGCCAGTGGCCAATCCAAGAACGGGCAAAAGTTGTGGCCCCTAGCCCAATCCAACGGTGGGCAAGCCAGAAGCTGGCGATGGCGATGGCAATACCCAATTGGGCTGGCCTTAAAAATTCAGTTAGCACCAAGCTCTGGCGGCCATCCAGCACCGCCTGAAAGGGAATTACTGAAGTGTTTGCCTGCAATTCTTTAAAACCATCGCCAAATCTGGCCGTCAGGCGCCGATCACCATTCCATACGGCAAATAAATGGTGGCCAATCAAACCAACACAAGTAACCAGCATGAAGCTGCTGCCGATCCAAAGCAGATGGGTGAAGCACCAAAGCACTTGGCCCACCGCCTGGGGATGGCGGCTGATGCGAATAATGCCGCTGGCATAAAGCCGCACCTTTGGTTGTTGCAATGCCGGTATTTCCAGCAGGTTGTAGGTGGCTGGATACAGAAAGAAAAAGCTAACGGCGGTGCCAGCCCACACCATGGGCACAATCCAGGCTTGATCCTGCAGGTTCCAAAGCCGGAGGCCGTCGTAGCGATGGGCTAAAAAATAACCAACTAACACCACCGCTGCCGGGATGCTGATCGCTGCAAAGAGCAGCCGCCAGGCCCGTTCGCCGATGCGGGCTGCACCCCAATAACGCAGGGAGGCGCCACCGCTGTGCAAAATTGCAAACACCAACAGCAAAGCCAGCATTACTAGGCTGCTGTTGTGCAGGGTGGAAGTAGCCATCCAACTAGAGCAATTGGAAATTGCACCCTAGAGTTAAGCGATGGCGGACCTTCCGTTCACTATTGATCAGCTGCGCATCCTGCGGGCCATCGCCAGTGAGGGCAGCTTTAAGAAGGCCGCCGATAGCCTCTATGTAACTCAGCCAGCGGTGAGTTTGCAGATCCAAAATTTGGAAAAGCAGCTGGATGTGTCTTTATTTGATCGAGGCGGCCGCAAGGCCCAACTCACAGAAGCTGGTCATCTATTACTTACCTATTCCGAGCGAATCTTGAGTCAATGCCAAGAGGCTTGCCGCGCCCTAGACGATCTCCATAATCTCAAGGGTGGCTCCCTTGTGGTGGGTGCAAGCCAAACAACGGGCACCTATCTAATGCCCCGCATGATTGGTTTATTTCGTCAAAAATATCCTGATGTTTCTGTGCAATTGCAGGTGCACAGCACCAGGCGCACCAGTTGGAGTGTGGCCAATGGCCAGGTGGATCTCGCCATAATTGGTGGTGAGGTGCCAAACGAATTGGCTGAGCAGCTGCAGGTGGTGGCCTATGCCAGCGAAGAATTGGCTTTGGTGCTGCCGATAAAACATCCCATGGCACGGCTGCAGGAATTACAAAAAGAAGATCTGTATCGCCTTTCCTTTATTTGCTTGGATGCCCAATCAACCACCCGCAAGGTTGTGGATCAGTTGCTTTCCAGGGGTGGGCTCGATGTGCAGCGCTTGCGCATTGAAATGGAGCTCAATTCCCTCGAGGCGATTAAAAATGCGGTGCAAAGTGGTTTGGGCGCTGCTTTTCTACCGGTGGTTTCGATTGAACGGGAACTGGCCACCGGTGGTTTGCATCGGGTGATGTTGAGCGATTTGAGCGTGCGGCGTCAGTTGCGTTTGATTACCCATCCCGCCCGCTATTGCTCAAGGGCTTCAGCGGCATTCCGCAAAGAAATCCTGCCGGTATTTGCCAGCCCCGATAGCCCCCTACGGGATCAGAGTTCTGCTCAGAATTGATCCGCTTCTGGGGTAACACCCACGGTGTCGTCGGCGGCGGCACCGGCAATGCCCTTGGTTTGGAATTTGTTTTGGCTGGCGTCGTTTTGATAAACGCAGCGCACCACTGGCTTATCTCGGATTGAACCGATGTAGGCAAAGGTATTCATCCGCTGCTTACATTCCCGCATTTGTTCAGCTGTAACCGCCCCTTCTTTTTGTAAAACCGCCCAATTTTCGCGGCGAATTACACAGCCTGGTTGCAGGCTTGGCTGGGTTACAAAGCTTGAGGATGGGTTCATCGTGGTATAGGTTTCCA
>MWMJ01000015.1:0-26893 GCA_002151525.1 Synechococcus sp. Lanier
AGTGCCTGCGGCGCCGATTGTGTATTGGCCCTTCAGCGATTGCTCCAGCACCGGCAGCGGCACGTTGTACCACTTGCGGGAGCTCAGAATCGTGGCGGCTGCGTTCTTGTTTTCCGGTTTGTCGAGCCACCGTTGCGCTTCAATCAGGCCCTTGAGGAGGGCAACGGTGGTTTTGGGGTTCTTGTCGACCCAATCCGCTCGCACGGCCAGGTATTCCTCGGGGTGAACCTTCCAGATCTGGGCCGTCGTGGCGGCCAGATAGCCCACGTTGTCCTTGGCGATGCGCATTGGCCAGGGATCGCCGGTGGAGAAGGCTTCCATGGTGCTGTTCTTCATGCCCTGGAGGGTTTCAGGTGCGGGAACGGTGAGCAGTTCCACGTCCTTGTTGGGGTTCACCCCGCCGGCGGCGAGCCAGTAGCGGAGCCAGATGTCCTGGTTGGCCCTGGGGAAGGTGTAGGCAGCCCGGAACTTCCGCCCCTCCTTCTGGCTGAACTTCTGAAAGAAACCAGGAGACGATGTCTTGAGGTTGTAGGTGAGGTTGCCATCTTTCACGGAATTGGCTGCGGCGATGCCATTCCCCTGGCTCATCAGCATCGCCAGGATGTACATCGGCACCTTCTTGCCGTTGGTGATGGCACCCTCGCTAATCATCTGGGGCATGGGCAGCTGCCACTGACCGCCGTCAATGCCGCCGCCAGCATTGCCCAGCACCACGTTGTCGCGGGCAGCCGACCAGCTGGCCTGCTTGGAAAGCTTCACATCAATCCCATGCTTCGCGAAGAACCCCTTTTCCACCCCAATCACCAGAGGTGCCGCCTCCAGGATGGGAACAAAGCCGAGGCTGATGCTGCCTGTTTCAAGCTGGAATCTGGCCTGGGAGTTCACCTCCGTGGCAACGAACCCTGAGCCTGCTCTCTTGCTGGGGGGATTGCCCAAGCAACCAGTCAGGAGCATCGAGGTGGTGATTGTTCCAGTTAAGAGAGCCAACAAGCGACGCCGGTTGGCAATGGCAATGAGAATGGCCATGGCGATGGGGATGAAAACAGGGAATGGGCGCAAAAAAGTTGGCTGAAACCATTGGTTGTCAGCCACTATCAATGAATTGGCGTTTGAAATTTGGGCTTTAAACGGGAGCCATTGATGGGTTCGGACGGAACGCATCAGTGGTATTCAAGTGCCGTTGAATGCTCCTTCTTGTTGATGGCAAAACTGTAGGTAGCGCCTTCAGTTGTTTGGGGAGCCTTTCTATGCAGCCTTGCTAATTGGGCTGACAAGAGTTGGTGATGGCTTGTTTTGGGCCTGTTGGCCCCAAGCCAGGAAGAGCATCCCCATACTCTTGGTTCCTTAAGATCCAGGCCCCATGGAGTTGTCTCGATGGGGCTTTTTCTTTGGAAGTGTTGAAGAGGCTTGCCCCAAGTTAGACAGTGATTACCTAGTTTCCTGGCAGCAACTAGGGGAATTGGGCGATGTCTTCCTACGCCGGACGCACCATTGCCCTAGCGAGCCAGCACGGCAAGGAACGGGTGTTGGTGAGGCCCCTGCGCCAAGGCCGCTTGTTAACAAAAAGTGCGCAAATCACGATTCCTAACACTGTCATCCCAGCGTTGATATTCAAGCGATTCACCAGCTGCAAGCTGCAAGCATTGTGTGCTGTGGGGGCTAGCTTCGATGAAAGGCCATTTATTATAGTTACCACTAACTACAGATATACTGTTTTGTTCGTTAGCAATTAACAACTTTTCGCTTAATTCGGGCAGCCGAATATCATTTACCAGATTAAAACTAAATGCTTGATATTTGAAATTTAAAATGCTCAAACTCAAATGCTCCTGGCTTGAAAATTACTCAGATTTTTTCGTAAGCGCCAAGCATCTAATTGATTCTTGAAATTCATCAAAAGTTCACCAAGATAGCCAAGCCCCAAAAAGAAAAATGCAAAAGCAAATATTGGCTCTAGTTTCCAACCCTGAAAAAATAGAATCCCAGCAATTAGCGGCAGGCCAAATAAGCGGGCAAAAAGGTGGATAAACTGCAGAATAGTTGCAAATATAATTGCAGCTGTTCTTTCTTTACGGCAACCAATCAAAAAGCGAATCTGCATAACAGCTGCTACCGCAACAGGAAGCCAAATCAGATAAATAATAATTCCGATTAAACTCGCCAAATTAACGGTTCCAGAAAAATTCATAATAGAATAGAAATACTTTTCTCAAGCATAGCCTAAAATGATCGCAACTACACAAACAGCAAAGAAACATATCCTAATCACTGGAGCTAGTTCTGGCATTGGCCTAGAAGCTGCGCTTCTACTGCAGCGCGCAGGCCATCACCTAACATTACCCTGCCGAAATAGTGAAACAGCAGTAAGATTAAATCAACGCTTTGGATACTTAGATAATATTCAAACACCCATTTGCAACCTAGCTGATCTAAATAGCGTTGCAAGTTGCAGTAAAGAGCTATTAATTAAGGGCAACCCTATAGATACCTTAGCGCTCAATGCCGGCCTGCAATACAGCGGCGGCAAACAGCCGCAATGGTCTAAGCAAGGATTTGAACTCACAATTGCAGTTAATCACCTAGCTCATCAAGCACTCCTAGAGCAAATATTGCCCTTATTGCTATTGAGCAAAAATCCAAGGTTAGTTATTACTGCTTCTGAAGTTCATGATCCCCAAAGCCCAGGTGGCAAAGTTGGCGCTCCTGCTGGCCTAAAAGATCTCAATGGTTTACGCCAAACACCCGGCGCACTAATGCTTGATGGCGGCAATATCTTCAACGCAGAAAAAGCCTATAAAGATAGCAAACTCTGCAACTTATTAATGGCTCAATATATTGCACATAATCATTCAACAAATTCAACTCCACTAACCGTAATAGCATGGAGCCCGGGCCTAGTAATCCCACGCAGTAATCAAGGATTCTTTCGCTACAGCCGTAAACAAAATCCCATCGGTCAAACCATATTTGCATTTATTGCCCGCGATCTATTGCGAATTTGTGAATCAACAGAAGGCGCTGGAAAACTGCTAGCAAATCTAGCCACCGATAAGCAGCTAGAAACTACTAAATTTCAATATTGGTGCAATCGTGTAATTGGGCCAGGTAAATTAGAATTCAAACAAATAGATCCAAGCCAAGAGGCTAGTTGCCTTAAACTTGCTGAAACACTTTGGCAGCTAAGCGCAAAGCAAATTAAAGCATCCATCACATAAGCCACTTAATTAAACATATCGATATCGGTTGTGATTATCTCCTCCCAAAAAGATTGAAAACCATACCAGCCTGCAAGTTCATTGCCGATTTGCTGGCTTGTGTAACTTGCCCATTCATCTCTTATTAATTTTGGCGTTCCAGCAGCTTCTGCTAATAGCTGCGCCTGGCAGCAACGCTCCATCACAATAAACCAAAAAGCAGCTGAATCTATTGTTTCACCAACCGTAAATAAACCGTGGTTTTGATGAATTGCAGCTTTCCCAATCATAAAATTATCCGCAAATTTATTAGCAGATTCCTGCTCTAACACCACCTTGCCACCATCAACTGAAATTAATTTATGGTGGTTATAAAATGTGCAAGCATCTTGGGTAATTGGATCAAGCTGCTTACCGAGGCTTGAAAATGCTTTGCCATAGGGCGAATGGGCGTGGGCTGCTGCTATCACTTCAGGCCTTCTTTGATGAATCGCCGCATGCAATACGAATGCAGCTCGATTAACAGGTAATTCACCAATCACAACATCACCTTTATGATTTACTAATAACAAATCACTAATGCACACCCTTTTAAACGACATTGCAAATGGATTTACCCAAAAATGATCTATGTATTCAGGATCCCTGGCTGTGATATGACCAGCCACACCCTCACCAAAACCCATAGCACCAAATATCCTTAGTGCACCCACCAAACGCTCCTTGCGATGCCGCCTTTCCTGTTTTAGATCAGAAAAAACTGGTGGTGCAAATTTCTTCAGTTGCTTTGGGGTGAGTTCAACCCCATCAATTTCATACATACCAACAAACAGCAGCAACCAATCGCGGGTTTAAGCGCCAGAATGATTCAATCATCATCCCACCGCTGCCCAATGGAATCAAACGGGATCACCCTTGCCCAGCTCCTACCACTGCTGGCTGTGCTCTTCAGCATCAGCCTTGTGGTTTTTGGCAACACCGGCGGCTTCTACAACACCGATTCCTACAACGGCAACGGCACCGCCCACTAGGGCTGGGGTTTTAGCTGTTCCGCCTCTGGGCAGTCGTCTTGTTCGGCCACCATCAAGTCTTCGGAAGCAGCGCTGCGGCTGAAGAAAGCGAGTCGGGTGCTCACCGCACCGATTGATTCGATCCGCACGATTTCCTCCCAACTGTGCAGTTCGTCTTCCTCCTCAGCGTCGTAACGCAAAGTGACGCAATCACCTTCGATCTCAAGGATTCGAGCCTGTTCGATCCAGCGTTGCTGGTCCCGCAGAAACACCCAAACCGGGCGCTGTTCTGCACTGAACTGATAGAGCTTTCGTTGCAACATTGGTCAAGGCGCTCCCGCGCGCTGGCTGCATCCTAGGGAGGTAACGCCACTATTCCGCAGCGATGACAACAACATCACCAGCCTTAACCACAGAAGCGATCCGCCTGCAACTGCGCAGTTGGCCTGAAGTGGAAACCTACCTACAACGCTGCAAAGGCGTAATCGTGCCCTTGGGTTCCACCGAACAGCACGGTCCCACTGGTGCCATTGGCACCGATGCCCTCACCGCAGAAGCTGTTGCCCTTGAGGTTGGTTGCCGCACTGGTGTGCTCGTAACCCCAGCCCAAGCCTTTGGCATGGCCGAACATCACCTCGCTTTTCCAGGCACCATCAGCCTGCAACCCAGCACCCTCATGGCCGTGATGCGGGATGTGGTGCTCTCCCTAGCTGGCCATGGTTTTGAAAGAATTTTTGTGATCAATGGCCACGGCGGCAATATCGCCACCAGCCGCGCTGCCTTTGCTGAGGCCTATGGGGAGGCGCGCAAACGTGGTTTACCTGCTGCAGCTCAACTGCAATGCCGGCTTGCTAATTGGTTTATGGCAGGCCCCGTAATGCGGGAAGCAAGGGAGCTTTATGGCGATCGGGAAGGTCACCACGCCACGCCAAGCGAAATTGCCCTCACCCTTTACCTCGAACCCAGCCTGGAGCAACTGCAACGGCCCCTGCCCGAAGCCGCCCCCGCCGGGCCGATTCATGGCCCCGATGATTTCCGCCGCCGCCACCCCGATGGCCGCATGGGTTCCGATCCTTTCCTAGCTAAGGCAAGCCATGGTGAACGGCTGCTGGATCTAGCTGCCACCGCCCTCTGCAAAGATCTAGAAGAATTCCTAAGTCTATGAGCCGCATCAGCGCCAACGACGTTCGCAAGGTTGCCCAGCTGGCACGCTTGGATTTACCTGAGCACACCATTGAAACCTTCACACCACAGCTGGAGGAAATTATTGATTTTGTTGCTCAGCTAGAAGAAATAGACACCACTGATGTGGCCCCCACCACCCGGGCGGTGGAAGTTGTGAATGTGTGCAGAGAAGATATCGTTACCAATACCGATATACGCGAAGAATTACTAGATCTAGCGCCAGAAAGGGAGGGTGATTTTTTTAAGGTTCCAAAAATAATGGCCGATTAAGGCCTAGGGCCAACCGAAGTGCGGTGCAATAGTGATATCAATTTTCTTTTATTATTAAAACCAGGCATAAAGGCAGCAAGCCATCGCAATTTAGAGCGGTTGCGGCTGTGGCTTCTAATACCCAAAAGTATGTCGTATAAAAAATTACCAAAATCTTCGAAAGTTTCAAATATGCCAATTCTTTGGGGAGAACCACGCTTATCTAGCAGCGGTTTTGTTGCCCGATAGGCCTTTTGATATAGAAACCAGGGAATCGATGGCCACAGGTGATGAACCAGGTGATAATTTTGCCCCATAATTAAAATATTCATCGTTTCGTCTGGATAAACCCTGGCGTTTTGCCAGCGATTTCTTGAGCGGAATGGTCGGTGGGGTAGATAATCAAAAAACAGGCCAAGCGTTACACCAACCATCAAAGCTGGAGCAAACCAACAATTAAAGATAAATTGCAAAAAGCCGCCGCGGGCTGCTGCAACAACGATCAAAACAAAAATCGTGCGTGCTAGGGCCCATTCAAATAATTCATATCTACGCCATAATCGCCTCTGGAAAAAGAAGTATTCGTGGTAAAAAAACCTTGGTGCTATCAACCAAAGTGGGCCGAATGTTGAAACAATATGGTCGGGATCGTGCTTCGGATCATTCACATGGGCGTGATGTTGTAGGTGCACCCTTGTAAATACCGGGAAGCTAAATCCCAGCAGCAAGGCCGCTCCGTGGCCCATGAAGGCATTGATAAAGCGGTTTGGATGGGCGGCGTTATGACAGGCGTCGTGGATAACAGTGCCCTCTAGGTGCAGGGCAAGGAAACCGCTTAATACCAACAGAGGCAGCGGCCAGTGGCCAACAAACCAACCCCAAATAGTGAGGGCTGCCAGCAGGTAGCCACCTATGAACAAGCCAACGGTGGGATTCCATGCAGGTGGTAAACCCACCAAATCGCGGGGCACCGATCGCAGTGCTGCGGAGTCGCCCATCTCAGCGAGCCAGAAAATTGATTTTAACCGTTTTCCTTAGCCATTAGCTGGGGCAGCAATGTGTGGGTGGGCTGGCGGCGACCGGGCCGGCCACAGCTCAAATCCAACAGGGCCATCACCGTTTCTGGTGGAAAGGTATTTGCCACCCAGCGGGCCTCCAACTCATACAGCCTTTGTTCCGGGGGATAGGCCGAGAGAATATGCAGCTTTTCTGGTGCCGGGGTGGAATCCAACATCTTCTGCTGCAACTGATCCAAGCCCTTGGAAAGCGGCGCCGACTGGCGGCAGATTTGCATCACATGAACGGCTTCATGGGCAAGGGTGTTCCAGTGGATTTCAGCCTGGGCCGGCATTGTGTTTTTACACATCAACACCTGGCCGATGCGATGGTCGTAGAGGCCCTCCAGCCCCTTCGGGCAGCGGCTTGAGTACACCACCTTCACCCCATGGAAGGCCAAGCGAAATTCCAGCTGCTGCACATGCTCCCAACTGGCTGGTACGGGTGCGGCAAACCCGCTGCCCATTTGGTGAAACCTGATCGGCTTTGCCAAGCCTTCGCCAAGGGCCGTTAAGGCCACTAATAAAGCCAGCAGTGCCCGCGCCGCCAAGGCAGTACCCCATAGATACCAACAATGGACTGCTGGGACTACTGCTGCGACTAGCTACATATTTATTTTAGATTTATGCCCACCGGGGGACTTGAACCCCCACGACCTAAGCCACTGGTACCTAAAACCAGCGCGTCTACCGATTCCGCCAGGTGGGCGTATCGGTAACTCTAAACAGCGCTTGAATATCAAAAGCCTTAACCAACCCCTTGCTGGCCAATTTGCTTGGTGCGCTGGCCCTCATTGCTGGCCTTTTGTTGCTGTTTCTCCCACTGCTTAGCAGCGATCTCATGCGCCCCCGCGACAGCTTTTGGGCAGCCCTGCTGCTGTTGCTTGGCCTTGTGCTCATCACCAGCGCCGAGCGCTTGCGGGGGGCGCCAATGCTGGCCGTGCTGTGCGGCGGCTTATTGATCGGCCGCCTCGGCAGCGAAGTGGCAACCAACCGCTGGCAGCAACTAAGCCCTGAACAAAAAGATCAGCTGGCTGATCCTGTGCATCGGCGTGAAAAGCTTGAAACCCTTAGGCGCAGCCTTGCTGGGTTGTTCAGCCAACGCCAACAAAAGCCAGTGAATAGTAAAAAATGGGTGCGCGTAGATAATCAGCAGCTCAATGCCAGCGCAGAGTTGAAGGCCAGCGAAATCTCCTACAAAGACAGCCTCAACCTGCTGGAGACACCTTTCTCCATGCGGGCTAATGCCAAAAGCCGCGAACCGGAATTGCAGGCCTTCTGGCATGAACTTGGCCTATATGAACAACTGAGCCGCCATAACCCCGGAGCGCAATTCACCCTCCACGACGGCCCCCCTTACGCCAATGGCGCCCTGCATGTGGGCCATGCCTTAAACAAAACCCTTAAAGACATCATCAATAAATATCAACTAATGCAAGGCAAGCGGGCACGCTTTGTGCCCGGCTGGGATTGCCATGGTTTGCCGATCGAATTAAAAGTGCTCCAAGGCATCAGCCAATCGGAGCGCCAGAGCCTTAGCCCCCTTGATCTACGCCGCCGCGCCCATGCCTTTGCCCTTGAACAGGTGGAGTTGCAAAAGCAAGGCTTTCGCCGTTGGGGTATTTGGGCGGATTGGGACAGCCCCTACCTAACCCTGCAAAAAAACTACGAAGCAGCCCAAATCGATGTTTTTGGCCAGATGCTGCTGGCTGGTTTTATCTATCGCGGCCTCAAGCCCGTGCATTGGAGCCCCAGCTCCCGCACGGCCCTGGCAGAAGCCGAATTGGAATACCCCGAAGGCCACATCTCCCCCAGTGTTTATGTGGCCTTCCCCGTGGTGGAGCCCAGCGCAGCTCTACAAGCAAGCCTCACAGCCGCTGGCCTTGGGCTTGAAAATCTGCAAGTGGCAATTTGGACCACCACCCCCTGGACATTGCCCGCCAACTTGGCCATTGCAGTTAACGGTTCCCTCAACTACTCCCTCTGCTCCGATGGCCAGGGACGCAGCCTGCTTGTGGCAGCGGAACTAGTTGATGGTTTATGTGAAAAATTAGCTTTAAATCTTGAGTGTTTATTAACAGTTAAAGGTAGTGATCTAGAGGGCACTAGTTATCGCCATCCCCTTTTTAATCGGCTCAGCCCAGTGGTAATTGGTGGCGACTACATCACCACTGAAACCGGCACCGGCCTTGTGCACACTGCTCCAGGCCATGGTGTGGATGATTTCAATACTGCAAAAAGCTACAATCTGCCTGTTTTATGCGTTGTAGATGAAAGCGGCAACCTCACAGCAGAAGCAGGCCCTTTCGCTGGCCTGAATGTATTAAAAGAGGCAAACTCAACCATAATCAGCGCCCTTAAAGAAGCCCATGCCCTATTAGCAGAAGAGGCCTATCAACACCGTTATCCCTATGATTGGCGCACTCAAAAACCCACCATATTCCGTGCTACTGAACAGTGGTTTGCTTCTTTAGATGGTTTCCGTAGCCAAGCATTAGATGCCATAGATGCCGTGGAATGGCTACCCAGCAGCGGCCGCAATCGAATTGAAGGAATGGTGAAAGATCGTGGCGATTGGTGCATCAGCCGCCAACGCACTTGGGGTGTTCCAATTCCTGTTTTTTATCACCGCAGCAGCGGTGAAGTTTTACTAAATAGCAACACCCTCAACCACATTCAAGCCCTGATCGCTGAACACGGCTCCAACGTGTGGTGGGAGCGGGAAGAAGTAGATCTTCTGCCCAAAAGCTACGAAGATGAGGCGAGCCAATGGCGCAAGGGAACCGACACCATGGACGTGTGGTTTGATTCCGGCTCCTCATGGGCTGGGGTGCTAGCCGCAAATCCAGAGCTGAACTATCCCGCTGATCTCTACCTAGAAGGCACCGATCAACATCGCGGCTGGTTTCAAAGCAGTTTGCTCACCTCCGTTGCGGTGAGCGGCAAGGCCCCCTACCGCAAGGTGCTCACCCATGGCTTTGTGTTGGATGAAAAGGGTCGTAAAATGAGTAAATCATTGGGTAATGTAGTTGATCCTGCTGTAATTATTGAAGGTGGTAAAAATGAAAAACAAGATCCCCCCTATGGGGCAGATGTGCTGAGGCTATGGGTTAGCTCAGTTGATTACTCCGCCGACGTACCCCTCGGCTCCGGAATCCTTAAGCAGCTGGGCGATGTAAATCGAAAAGTTCGCAATACCGCCAGATATCTACTTGGCAATCTTCATGATTTTGAGCCAGGTAGAGATGCAATTAGTTACGAAGATCTGCCACTGTTAGATCAATGGATGCTGCATCGCACCGCCACTGTTATTGATGAGATTACAAACTATTTTGATAATTATGAATTCTATCGCTTCTTTCAAACATTACAGAATTTTTGCGTAGTTGATCTTTCTAATTTCTATCTGGACATCGCTAAAGATCGCTTGTATGTGAGTGCTGCCAGCTCCCACCGGCGCCGCAGCTGCCAAACAGTGTTAGCCCATATTGTTGAACGCCTAGCTGGCCTGATCGCACCGGTTTTATGTCATATGGCAGAAGATATCTGGCAAAATCTCCCCTATGCAGTAGCTGAAAAGTCCGTATTCCAAAGGGGTTGGCCAAAAGTGCCCGCTGAATGGAAAGGCCCCCGGCAATTGGGCCTTAATTTAATGCTAACGGAACTTATCGAAGTGCGTTCTCAAACCAATCGTTTACTTGAAAGTTGCCGCAACAAAGAAGCTGGTATTGGTTCATCCCTAGAAGCCCAGGTGCAGCTTGAAATCGGCCAAGGTGAACGGGCAGATGCGATCGCCAATGCCCTTGAAAATCTTGCTAGCAGCCCATATCCAGCGGTGGATAATTTGGCTGATTGGCTATTAGTTAGTGAATTAACAATTGGGGGCAACAACATTGGCGAGCAAAACCCAAGCATGATCCTGGCTGAATTCAGCAGTGATCAATTCAGCCTGCGCATCGCCCGCGCCGCTGGTGAAAAATGCGAACGCTGCTGGCATTACTGCACCGATATTGGCGAGCATCCCAAACACCCCAGCATCTGCTCCAGATGCGTTGAGGTGTTGGAGTGAGCTTTCTAGAACCCGCCAGCCAAACGCCCTTGGCGCGGTAGCCGCACCAGTAGCCATTGGATTAAACCCACCGCGTAGGCGGCAAGCCCCAGGTAGCCCAGAAAACCAGACACTGCCGGTGTCCATTGGCCGCCAAAGAAAAAGCCCAACACCACTGCCAGCAAGCCCTGGAAATGGCTCGGTGCTTCAAGCCATGGGGCGCACAGGGCGCCTTGGCCCCAGGCGCAAGCCAATGCAGCGCCACTCAATACCAAGCCCAAAACACACAACAGCGATAGCGCCCAGCGCCACAGCCGCATGGTGAAAGGCAAAGGCCGAAAGGGGGGTAGATCCGCCAATTCCTCATTTAGATCCACCCAAAACCACAACGACACCAAAATCAAAAGCTGCGACGCAAACGCAGTAATGAATGCCAATGGCCGGCCAGCTGCCATAAGCAGCACCGTTATGCCTAAAAGGCTGCCCACTTTCCAATACAGATTCAGCAAGCGCACCAGGGCCGGCTCCTGCTTAATCGCTGCCCACACCAGTAATACCAGTGGTAACCCAAAGGCAAACAGCAGCTCCAAGCGGTAAATCATCCACACCAAGCTGCGGAGCAGGGGAAGCGCCATGCAAAACATTGAGCTGAGGCCATTATCCGCACCGTGATCCGCAATCAATTCACAACCGGCATTAAGGTCGAAAAACCACTTATCCATCCATGCTGCAACTGTTTAAAGGCAGCAAAACCAGTCCGCTGGTGCGCACTGCCCTTTCCCTGCAACCTTCCCTTGAGCAGGCCGTAGCCGATCTAACGCAACAACTGGCCGGCATCGGCCAAATGGATCTCGCCCTGGTGTTTGCTAGCAGCAGCTATGCCAGCGACCTGCCGCGCCTGCTGCCGCTGCTGCAAAAACAACTGCGTTGCAGCCATTGGCTAGGCGCTTGCGGCGGCGGCGTGATTGGTACCAACGCAACGGCTGCACCCCAAGAAATTGAAAATGGCCCCGCCATCAGCCTCACCCTGATGCGCTTACCCGGGGCGCAGTTGAACCCCTTTCAAATCAACCTCAACCAACTGCCCGATCTCGATGGCCCCCGGGAACCATGGATGGAAGCCGTTGGGGCTGATCCAGAGGCCGGTGGGGCAATGTTGATATGGATTGATCCCGCCAGCAGTGGCATCAACGATCTAATCAGTGGCCTTGATTACGGCTACCCAGCCATGGCAAAACTGGGTGGATTAGCGGGTCAACACAGTGCAAACCACGGCGGTTTGTTTTTTGCTGATCAGGTTTGTTCAGGGGCAGTGGGCTGTGTAATCAGCGGCGCCTACAGCCTTGATCCAGTGGTAGCTCAAGGTTGCCGGCCCATTGGCCCCGTATTTGAAATAGCCCAAGCCCAACGCAATGTGCTGCTCGAACTGCGCCAAGGGGATGCCCTTCAAAATCCCTTGGCGGCCCTACAAGGCTTGATTGGTGAGCTGCCCAGCAGCGATCGAGAGCTGCTGCGCAATGCCCTATTCGTGGGTTTAGGCAAGGAAAATTTTGCGATGCCTAATCCTTCCGCACCGCAAGTTTCGCCTTTTTTAGTGCGCAATTTGATGGGCATGGATCCGCGCCTTGGGGCAATTGCCGTGGCTGATAGCTTGCGGATCGGCCAGCAACTCCAATTTCAGGTGCGCGATGGCAATAGCTCCCGCCAAGAATTAAAAGATCTACTTCTCCTCCAACAACAACGCGCCGAACAACCCCTTGCCGCACTGCTTTTTGCCTGTCTCGGCCGCGGCCAGGGCCTTTATGGAGAAGCAAATGTGGATGTGGGCCTATGCCGTGAACTTTTTCCAGATATCCCCGTAGCTGGTTTGTTTTGTAATGGTGAAATCGGCCCGGTTGCCGGCAGCACCCAAATGCATGGCTACACAGCTAGTTGGGCATTTTTAGTACCCAACCCTAAGCCAACTGAAACTTAATTAATCCCTTCCATAAATCACATCATTCTGTTTTGCGTCAACACGTAAATCCGCTCAGTAGCTTCTACCAGGTGGAACGCGATCTGCTTTCCATAGCTGAGCTTTTTGAAAATCCAAACCTACCTCTTCATCTTGATATCGGCTGTGCCAGGGGTCGTTTTTTATTAGCGCTTGCACCCCAAAGGCCCCATCGCAATCACCTTGGTTTAGAGATTAGGAGGCCCCTCGTTGATTTGGCTGATGCCGATCAGAAAAGGCTTGAAATTAATAATCTACGCTTTTTATTTTGCAATGCAAATATCAGCCTTGAAAATTGGCTTACTAAATTACCAGCAAATCTATTAACACTAGTAACAATCCAATATCCCGACCCATGGTTTAAAAAACGCCATCACAAACGCCGGATGGTGCAGCCTGAATTAATTGCTTCATTAGCCGCTGCCATGGCCCCTGATGGCCAATTATTTCTGCAGAGTGATGTGCCCCAGGTGATCCAATTTATGCTGGAAGCAGTAGCTAATAGTGACGCCTTTTATCCCTTAGATGGCGGCACTTGGCTGGAAACAAATCCCTTTTGCCTCGCCACTGAACGGGAGGCCCAGGTGCTCGATAAAAAACTTCCCGTTTATCGCAGGCTGTTTAGCAGGAGCTCTGCCTCCATAATCCAACCGTTGTAAGTAGCAACCCATGAGCTCCAGCCCTTCTATTCCTTGGTTGTTGCGTTGGCAGGGCCTATGGCAGGGGCAAAGGAATGCAAGCCGGCTACTACCTTTTTTGCCACAGCTAGCCGGTGGGTTACTAACGGCTCTGCTGCTACTGCTGCCATTAGCTGATCGTGGTGGCCTTGGTTTATTAATTACTGCCTGCGGTTTGTTTTGGTTGATTTGGGGTTTAGCTACGCCCGCCTGCGGCAAACCTTTGGGGGCAGTGAATGGATGGCTACTTGCCTATCTAGCCCTTGCACTGCTGGCAACTGGTTTTTCTCCGGTGCCCGCCGCCGCTGCAAAAGGTTTGCTCAAATTATTCAGCTATCTCGGTGTTTATGCACTGATCAGCCGGCTCCTAAACGAAGCGCCCCGCTGGTGGGATCGCTTGCTGGGTGCACTGCTGCTTGGTGAATTAATCACAGCTGTTATCGGTTTGCGGCAGCTCTATGGCGACACCACTGAACTAGCCCGTTGGGCTGATCCCAACTCCATCGCCGATGGCACCCAACGGATCTACAGCACCCTGGAAAATCCGAATCTGCTGGCTGGTTACCTACTGCCGATTTTGCCCTTAGCGCTGGTGGCACTGCTGCGTTGGCGCAGCCCCTGGTTGCGTCTTTTTGCCCTCAGCAGCCTGGGGCTGGGCTCAGTTGCAATGCTGCTCACCTACAGCCGCGGTGGCTGGATTGGCATGGCAATAGCCCTTAGCGTCATGGGAGTGCTGCTGCTATTGCGGTTAAGCAAATACTTGGCAAAGCCGCTAAGGCGCTGGCTGCCGACCCTATTAATTGGCCTTGTGGTGTTAGGGCTGCTAGTGGCAGCTGTAAAAGTTGAGCCCTTGCGGGTGCGTTTGCTCAGCATGGCCGCTGGCCGTGAAGACAGTTCCAACAATTTCCGCATCAACGTGTGGCTGGCGGCCCTTGAGATGATTCACGACCGTCCCTGGCTTGGGATCGGGCCCGGCAATAGCATTTTTAATTTGATCTACCCCTTATATCAACAGCCGCGTTTCACAGCCTTAAGCGCATACTCCGTGCCCCTTGAACTTGCTGTTGAAACTGGTATTCCCGGTTTATTAGCCGCCCTTGGTTTGCTTTTTACCATTGTGCGCATTGGTTTTAGCCAGCTCTATCGAGATTTATTTTTTAGTTTGCCCTGCATCGGTGCGATGGCAGCGGTGCTTGGTTTAGCTGGCCATGGCTTAGTGGATACGATTTTCTTTAGGCCGGAAGTGCAAATCACAGGCTGGTTTTTATTAGCCACCCTGGGTGCCGGCCAAAACCATGACTGAAGCTGCCATCTTTGCCGGCTTTGATGCCGGCCAAACCCACACCCGTTGCCGCATTGCCCTAGCTGATGGAACGGTTTTAGCAGAAGGTGAGGGGAGTGGTGTAAGCCATCTCAGTAGTGCCGGCGGCCCCGAACGCTTTCAAGCGGCCCTGCGCAGCAGTTTTGCCGCCGCCTTAAACAATTGTGCAAGCAAAGGCCCGCTGCTTGCTGCCGCAGTGGGTGCCAGTGGCATTGAAGCGGAAAGCCCCAGTGAAATCCTTGGCACCAGCTTGGCTAAAGAGGCCCTCGGCCTAGGGGCGGTACTCGTTACCGGTGATGAACGCACGGCCCTTGCCGGTGCCTTTGCGCCGGGCTGCCCCGGCATAGTTTTAATCAGTGGCACCGGCGCCATTGCCGTGGGTCGTAATCAACTGGGCAGCCAGCACCGTTGCGCTGGCTGGGGTTGGCTGGTGGATGGGGTGGGCAGCGCCATGGACATAGGCCGGGATGGCCTTGCCCTTACCCTGCGCATGGCAGATGGTCGATTAACTGAAACCAGCCTTAAATCAGTGCTATGGACTGCCCTAGGTGTGCGTTATCCCCATGAATTAAAAGCATTGGTGGTGGATCCCCATTTCGGAGCTGCCGGTTTTGCCCGGCTGGCTCCACTTGTTAGCAACCTGGCGGAACAGGGTGATATCAATGCCCAGCGAATTTTAAATATCGCCGGGGAGGAATTGGCCCTGATGGTGGAGGGGGTTGCAACTGCCTTGGCTATGCCCCAACCAGAGATCTGCTGTTTTGGTGGTGCCATTGAAAACCTGAAACCACTGCAAACAAGTTTCAAAAAGATGCTGCAGGAGCGCTTGCCGGGTACAAAAATCCAAAAGCCCCTAGGGGATGCCTGCCATGGCGCCCTGCAACTTGCAGCACAACTAGTTGTTTAATTCCCGTTCGGCGATGGCCGCAATATTTTCGATCCAATGATCAACCACAGCCTGACTTGAGGCTTCCACCATCACCCGCAACAGCGGTTCCGTACCGGAGGCGCGCACTAAAACCCTGCCCTCCCCTGCCATTTCCGCCTCTGCGCTAGCCACCGCCTGGGCTAGGGGATCGCACTGCTGCCATTGTTGACGCCGTTCACGGTTAGCTACCCGCACATTTTTTAGGCGTTGGGGATAGGAAACAAAACTCTGATTTCGGCGATCAGCAAGGCTTTCACCGGGTTTAAGCAACGCCGCCAAATGCAACGCCGTTAGCAAACCATCACCGGTTAAGCCATGGTGGGCGCAAAGAATATGGCCAGATTGCTCACCACCAAGGGCAGCGCCCAGGTTTTGCATCGCTTGATGCACGTATTGATCACCCACAGCCGTGCGTTCAAGCTGGCCGCCGCCGCTGCACCAGGCCCGTTCAAAACCAAGGTTGCTCATCACCGTGGCCACTAGTAATTGCTGAGGTAATTGCCCTGCTGCTGCAAGGGCAGAACCCCACATAAACAAGATGTGATCACCATCCACAAGCCGGCCTTCCCCATCAACTGCAAGTACCCGATCGGCATCACCATCAAAGGCAAAACCAAGTTCAGCGCCGCTTTGGCGAACGGCTTCCTGCAGTGGGGCCAGGTGGGTGCTGCCGCAGCCCACATTGATTGCATTGCCATCGGGGCTGGCATGGAGCTCAATTACTTCAGCACCAAGGCTGCGAAACAATTCGCTGCTGCAGGCGGTGGCTGAACCCCAGCAGAGGTCGAGCACGATGCGCCTGCCATTGAGTTGGTTATCGGCTATCCCTTCCCGTAGCAGTTGGCGGTAATTAGCGAGTAAGTCGCTGCGTTGATGGCTACTGCCACAACGATTAGCAGCAGCTGGCAACTCCCCCCGCAGGCCAGCCTCAATCAACTCCTGCTGTTGGCGGGCCAATTTCGAACCACCGGCCGCAAACAGTTTGATGCCGTTATCAGCTGGCGGGTTGTGGCTTGCAGAAACCATCACCCCACCGGCAGCACCTTGTTGCTGCACCAAGCGGGCAACGGCTGGGGTTGGGCATAAACCCAAATTCCACACCTCACGGCCTGCTGCCGTTAAACCTGCTTCTAAAGCAGCGCTCAGCATCCAGCCACTGCTGCGGGAATCCCTGCCAATCAACACCGGCCCCTCCCCCTGCAACACCAAACCACCCCAATAGCCAACTTGCATGGCAAGGGCGGGGGTCATCAAACCACCAACCAGGCCGCGAATGCCATCGGTGCCAAAGCTCACGCCAGCGGAAAAGGGTTGACCTACCGGATGGGTAGCCAGATCAGCCATGGCAGAAAAAAATCTTGCTCAGAGGGTAACCGGAGCCGCCTAATGCCAACGCTGGGGCCGCCAAAGCAAGCCTGCTAACTCCAGGGCCGCCCAAAGCAAAAATGCACCCACAACCGCACCTGGCAACCACATGAATGGAGGCAGGGGCCTCAATAACCAACAGCCCAAACCAAGGGCTACCGCAAGCCCGCAGCGGCGCTGTTGCAGTTCCAAGGCAGATAGGTTTGGCCCCAATCGCCTCTGCAGCTGCAGCAAAAAGCGAGCTACAGATTGCACCACAGAATTGAAGCAAAGCAGGCTTCATAATGGAGCAAAAATCGTTGGCTGCCTTTAATCAACGGGGAGTGCTTGGCCTAACTGGCATAGCCCTTGGCACTGCCTTTGCTTTGGCGGCATTGCAACAAATTCTGTTGGCTAAAAGACCCAGCCTTACAGCCGCAAGCAAGCCAATCTTTTTAAATCGCAGCGCCCGGTTAGACCCTGATCCAATCAGGCGGCGCGAAGCACGCCTAATCCTTGCAACACAGCAAACCAACCAGCTGGATCTGCTGCGTGGCCAAGGCTGGGGTAGGCAAGGGGAGAGCCAGCTGCTGGCACCAATCAGTTTGAAGTTAGAGGCCTTGGCCCTTGCCCATGGGGGCCAAGAAGCAGCAGCTCAAAAGCAATGGCAGTATCTGGTTAGCCAGTTCCCAAAAGCACCACCTAGCGCTGATGGTCTTTACGCCCTGGGCCAAGCCAAGGAGTTGCTGCAACGCTTTCCGGCCCACCCCGCCGCCCTGGCAGCTGCCCTGAAATGGCATCAAAAGAAAGGTGGCAGCCTCGGCGGTTTGCATTTAGCCCGCTATGGCAAACGCTGGCCCGGCGCTGCTGCGGCAATGGCTGAGGCCTGCATGAAGCCGGAGCGGGCACTGGCAAAAAGCGAAAAAATACTTTTGGCAACTGGCTTGCTGGCCCAGGGGGATAGGGCTGCCGCCCAGCGCTGCCTCGGCAAAACCAAAATCGAGCAAATCGAACCTAAAGAACAGCTGAGCGCAAGCACAAAAGCCTGGGAGCGCTGTAGGGAACTACTGCTAAAGCGCCAGTGGGCTAAGGCATACAACAGCCTCAGCCAATTACAAGCCAACAAACAGAGCCCACCAATCGCTGCCCGCAGTCGCTTTTGGATGGGGCTAAGCGCTTGGCAGCAGGGCCAAAAGGATAGGGCGCGAGCCATTTGGCAAAACCAATTACGCCAATATCCCTATGGCTATTACGCCTGGCGGGCCAGTGTTCGTTTGGCTGAAAAACCACCTAAGCCAGTTGCAAACGGCCCTGGCCCATTGCCTGCGCCACTGGCAAAGTTATCGGCCCTGGGGCTCCATACAGAAGCCTGGGAGCATTGGCGCACATGGCGTTTAGGTAGAGCAGCGGTTACACCAACAAACCTTTGGCAGGAGGGGCAACTGCGTTTAGCCGTGGGTGATCACTGGCTTGGTTTAGCTCAACTTGATAGTGCCGCCCTCGAGGGGGCAGCGGTCAGCAAAGCTCAACAGGCCCTACTGGAGCAACAACGCCACCCGCTCACCTATGGCCAAGAGCTGGGCACTGCCGCCCGCCGGGCGGGCTTAGATCCCTTGCTTCTGCAGGGGGTAGCCCGCCAAGAATCGCGTTTGAACAAAACGGTGCGCTCCCCCGCTGGGGCAGTGGGTTTATTGCAGCTGATGCCCGCCACTGCAGCGGAACTTGCGGGGAAACCCCTAACAACAGCGGAACTGGAAGAAGCAAACCTAAATGCTCGTTTGGGGGGAAGCTATTTAAAACAAATGCTCAGGGAGTTTGGAGGAAATATATTTCTCGCCGTTGCCAGCTATAACGCCGGGTCGGGGGCTGTTAAATCATGGCCAAACAACAACTTGCAGGATCTACCAGAACTTTGGGTGGAGCAAATTCCCTATCCAGAAACCAGAATCTACGTAAAAAGCGTGCTGGGAAATTACTTCAGCTATCAACAGTTGAGCCGCCAACGAATATAACCATACTAAGATTAGCTAAAAAATTAATTACCTATCGCGCCCGCATCAAGTAAATTCCTGAATATCGGCCATGAGTGCAAACGTAAATGCAGGGCGTGGCCATAGGATATGAAAAACATAATGAAAGACGTAAAACCAACACAGGCAAGCCAGGAGGGCGGCCAAACTTTTAATTTAACTAAATCCAACCTAGCAAGTAGCAGGGCGCAGGCCATCACTAAAATACTATCAAATCCAGGCCAATAAAGTAAATACATTCCGCCAAGCACCACAACTAAAAGGGTTACAACAATGGTTAAAACCTTGCTAGCTGCCATAAATAAAGACAACTGACGCAACACCAAATTAGGCAATGTGCAAAAAAAGGTTACAACAAATACCTGGAATAAATTAAAAATCCAATAGGCTTCATCAACTAGCGAATCATCAACTCCACTGCCACGCATCGCATCCTGCTGGAATCCCCAATGGGCACCTAAATAAAAACTAATCATCCCCAACAAGGTGATCATCGGCGCCCTGATCGGCAGCAATAGCAATTTGAAAGATGAGTTCATCACAGGCTCAGGCTTATGGCATCCAGGGGGCAAACCGCTATGCATTGTTCACAAACAACGCAACGGCGCAGATCGAACTGCAACTGCCAGTTTGGGGCCCCGCAGCTCAAAGCACCACTGGGGCACACACTTGAGCAGATGCCGCAATCCACACACAGTTCTGGGTCAACATGAATTTCGCCTGCTGCACTGGTTATCTCTAAGCCAATACTCCGTAACCATTGCTCCGCTGACGCAAGTTCATCTATGTCACCAGAAAGTTCCACCACCATGGTGCCCCTTTGGTTGGGCGCCATCTGGGCCCTAATGATGCGGGAGGCCACGTCGTAATCAACCGCAAGGCGATAGGTGATCGGTTGATGCACCGCCTCCCGGGGAAACTGCAGTGTGAGCCTGCGTTTCAAGGCGAAAAGTTCAAACTACTGCCAGCATGGCAGCGATTCATCTTTATGGCTGCCATGGGCGCTTCTGCCACCCCCGTTCAAAGGGGACCCCAACTTGTATTGCTATTGGTGGCATTGCTGGTGGTGGCGATCACCTGGATCAAGGGCAGCCTTGGGCCCGGCGATCTCCTAGATCAACTGGCCCGCAGATCCATACCCCTCAATCAAGCCCTGGAAAACGGCAAACCCAGCCTGGTGGAGTTTTATGCCGATTGGTGCGAAGCCTGTAAAAGCATGGCCCCCGCAATGGTTGCCCTTGAAAAGCAACACCCTGAAATCAATTTGGTGATGTTGAATGTTGATAACCCCACCTGGCAGGTGGAGTTGCAACGCTGGCAGGTGAATGGCATCCCCCACCTACAACTATTTGATAGCAATGGCAAATCGGTGGGGCAATCGGTGGGTTTGCGGCAAACCAGCGAGCTGCAAAGCCTTGCCAGTTCCCTCAGCGCTGGCACGCCACTGCCTCAACTGGCTGGAGTTGGTGCTGTGAGCAGCCTCAGCAAAGAAAACCAGCCGCTTCAAGAAACCTCAACGGCGGGACCCCGCAGCCACGCCTAGTTCAACTAACAAATGGGCCAACTGGTAATCCGCATCCCGCACAGCCAGGCGGGCCATGCCAGCCGCAAGTTGATTTAAAGGATCAGCTACTCCCTCTGCACCCCGCAAACGGGGACCGAGCAAACGCCAAAGCATGCGGCTGAGCGGTTTCTGGCCTGGGGAGTGCTGATGCAGCATTACCGCAGCGCCACGGGCCATACAGGCCTCAGCATTAGCTGTTTGATGGTTGTCGGCTGCTTGGGGGAAGGGCACCAACAGGGCCGGGGTTGCGCAGGCCGCTAATTCACTAATGCTGCCTGCCCCAGCGCGGCTAATGGCCAAATCAGCGTGCTGCAAAAGCCCTGGGATTTCATTGCTGAATTCCTTTTCCACATAGTTTTGGTGCTGCAAGCTGCCGAAATCTGGATCACTGCTGCCACTGAGATGCACAACCCTGCAGCCATGGGCAAGTAGAGCCGGCAATGCTGCTCGCACCATGCGGTTTAAACCCAAAGCGCCCTGGCTGCCGCCAATCACTAGCAGTAATGGCCCTACCCCTTGGGGCACCCAAGCGGGGCAGGGGCTGGGTTCGAGGAAAGCGCTCCGCACAGGGGTGCCGCAAAGCAATGTTTTGCAGTTAGGCAGGGGCTGGGGAAAGCCAAGGGCCACTTTTTGGCAGTAGCGGCCAAGCAAACGGGTTACCCGGCCGGGTATGGCATTGGATTCATGCAACACCACTGGAATGCCGCACCACCTAGCCGCAAGGATTGCTGGAGCAGCTATGTAACCACCGGTTGTAAAAACAACTGCGCACTGCTCACGGCGAATCAGCCTCATCACCGGCAAGGTGCTGGCCAATAGCTGCAGCAATTGCACCAATTTCTTAAAACCACGCCCCTGCAGCCCCCCCGCCCGCACCGTGTGCAGCGGGTAATGGGATGGCACCAGATCTCGCTCCAAGCGATCTGGCACCCCAAGCCAGCTCACCTGCCAATCGATTGGCATTCGTTCCGCCACCGCCAGGGCGGGGAATAGATGGCCACCGGTACCGCTGGCGGCGATCAAAAGCCGGGCCATGAACTTTGGGCAAGCGCCGCTTAACTTAAAGGGAGCTAATCAAGTTTTTGTGTTTGTTTCCCTGAGGCGTTTATTCCCTCACGCCCTTGGAGCATTAATCGCCCTGTTGCCCGTGGCTGCGGCACTGCCAAGGGCAGAAGCGCGTTTAAGTGATGAGTTGGTGCGCGCCCTTGAAAACGCTCTCAATAGCAATAACAGCGCAGGCCTGAGCGGTTTGCTCGAGAAGGGTCCAGGCCTTAACCCCACCGGTTTGGAAAGCCGGCTGCAATTGCTGCGTCAAACCTTTAGTGATGCCCGCTGGCAACTAAGTAGCGGCCCCGACCTAAAAGATGGACGCAGCACCCTTTTTGTGAAAGTAACCGGCAACCACCAGGAGGCTGGCCGCACTTTTCGGCTAGAGGCAAGCCAAAAGTTAGCGGTGCAACAAAACGGCAATAGGCTCAGTTCCCAAGAAATCCTTGGAGAGGAATCAATTCTGCGTAGTGGCAAAGCCAATTTGGCCGTAAGTGTGATAGCACCCGAGGAGGTGCTCACAGGCCAGCGCTACGACTTCGATGTAGTGCTCGATCAACCGTTAAAAGATTCTGTTTTAGCTGGCGGAATCAGCGAACTTTCGCGGGAGGCAATCGCAAGTTTGCGCAGCCCTGACATCTCCCTCGGTGCCTTAAACGGCGGCGGTATTTTTAAAACAATCCAAGCCCCTTACAAACCAGGTAGTCAGTCATGGGCGGTGCTGTTGATGCATCCAGAGGGCACCGTAAGCGTGAGCCGCATGGTGCGGGTGGTGGCCCGCCGTTGAAAAGTTCGTAACACTGCCGAGGCAATGGCTTAATCGGCATGGGGCCAACTTGGGTAAATAGCCCCGTGCTGATGGAAGCACTGCTGCGCTACGAGCAGGGCTTGCTGCCCCAGCAGATGCGCCATTGGTTGCGGGCAGTGCTGGAAATAAACGATGAACAACCCCTAACGGGCGAGCAACAGGGCCAAGAGGAAAGCGCCTAGGGCCACCAACCACCACCAACTCTTGTTGCCACCAACCAAACGGCGGGGCCGCAACATCCCACCCTGCCGCCGCTGCCAAAACTTTTTCGACAGCTCCCTTTCCCGATCGGTAACCACAACTGGGGACGCCTAAACGAATCAGGCGTCGTTTAGAGCTGCTACGCCAGGTAGCACCTTGCCTTCTAGTAGTTCAAGGCTGGCACCACCGCCGGTGGAGATGTGGCTCATTTTTTCAGCAACACCAACTTTTTCCACGGCTGCTACCGAATCACCACCGCCAATGATCGTGCAGCAACCCTTGCCGCTCAGCTCCGCCAAAGTGTGAGCAATTGCATTAGTGCCAGCGGCGAATTTATCGAATTCAAATACGCCCATGGGACCATTCCAAATAACGGTTTTGCAATCTGCTAAAGCCGCTTGGAAAGTTTTAATTGAATCCGGCCCAATATCAAGGCCCATCCAACCATCGGGGATGGCACCAACCGCAACGGTTTGACTGTTGGCATCGGGAGAGAAATTATCTGCCAACACCACATCTGTGGGAAGCAAGAGTTCAACTCCCTTGGCCTTGGCCTTTGCCACTAGTTCCTTAGCTAATTCGAGTTTGTCTTCCTCTACCAAACTCTTACCAACGGCTAAACCACGGGCTTTATAAAAAGTGAAAATCATGCCGCCGCCGATCAACACCTTGTCGCATTTATCGATTAAAGATTCCAAAACGCCAATCTTGCTGCTCACCTTGGAGCCACCAACAATTGCGGCTAGGGGGCGCTTTGGTTCATCGATGGCACCCTGCAAATATTGCAGTTCTTTTTCCATTAGATAACCAGCCACACTTGGCTTTAGGTGGGCGGTTACCCCCTCGGTTGAGGCATGGGCCCTATGGGCTGCACCAAAGGCATCATTCACATAAACATCAGCCAATTTGGCCAGCTGGGCTGCAAAACCAGGATCGTTCTTTTCCTCTTCAGCGAAAAAGCGAACATTTTCAAGAAGCACCACATCACCATTGGCCATGGCGGCCACCTTGGCTTCCGCATCCGCTCCAATGCAGCTATCAGTTTTAACAACAGGCTTAGCCAGAAGTTCACTTAAACGGGCTGCCACGGGCGTGAGGCGCATCGCTTCATTCACTTCACCTTTAGGCCTACCGAAGTGGGCAGCAAGGATCACCTTGGCGCCCTTAGCGATCAAATCATTGATTGTTGGCAAGGCTGCGCGGATGCGGGTGTCGTCGCTGATGGCACCCGATTCATCCAGGGGCACATTGAAATCAACCCGCACAAGCACGCGTTTTGCGCGCAACTCATCGGCGGTGAGAGCGGTGAGAGAGCGCTTAGCCATGGGATATGGGTAGGGGAACGCCGCTGAGATTAACGCCTAACCACTTGCCAGCGGCCAGTGGCGAGCTAGGACAAGGTAAGTGTTGGTTCTGTGCATTCAATGTTCCGCACCATCCTTTTCCCCCTCGACCACAGCCGCACGGCCCTTGAAACCGCTGCCACCGTTCTCAAAATGGTGCAGCAACACAACAGCAGGCTCGTGTTGCTCTCAGTGGTAGACAGCAATGACACCACCATGGCCAACCCCGATGGGGTTGCTCAGCTGCTGCAACAAGCCCACGACACCTTTGAACGGGCTGGCATCAGCTGCGAGGTAATCGAGCGTGAAGGCAAGGCCGCTTTTGTGATTGGTGATGTGGCAGATGAAATCGAAGCCGACCTGATCGTGATGGGCACCCGCGGCATTAGCCTTGAAAATGACCAACAAAGCACCGCCGCCCGGGTAATTCAACTGGCCCCCTGCGCGGTGTTGGTGGTGCCCTAATGCTCAGTAGTGCCGCTCCGGCGATCCAGTGGTATCCGGGCCACATCGCCAAGGCGGAAAGGGCCCTGAATGGCCATCTAGCCAAGGTGGATCTGGTGATCGAGGTGCGCGATGCCCGCATCCCCACAGCCACTGGCCATCCACGCTTACAGCGGTGGATCAAAGACAAAAAACACCTATTGGTGTTGAACCGTCGCGACATGGTTAGCAAAGAAGCCCAGCAGCAATGGGATGCCTGGTTTCGCGAGCAAGGCCAAACCCCATGGTGGTGCGACGCCAAGGTGGGAACAGGCGTAAAACAACTTCAACAGGCAGCCATTCGTGCTGGCCTCAGTCTCAATAGCCGCAGGGCGGAGCGGGATATGAAACCACGGCCCGTAAGGGCCTTGATGCTTGGCTTCCCCAACGTGGGTAAATCAGCCCTGATCAACCGTTTAGTGCGTCAGAAAGTGGTGGATAGCGCCCGTCGGGCAGGTGTAACACGCAGTTTGCGTTGGGTGCGGCTTGGCCAAGATCTCGATCTACTCGATGCCCCGGGTGTTTTACCGCCGCGCTTGGATGATCAAATGGCCGCCCTGAGGCTTGCCCTATGCGACGACATCGGCCAAGCGGCCTACAACTCGGAAGAGGTGGCAAAGGCCTTCATCAAAATGATCACTAATTTGCAAACAACTCCAGCAGCTGGCGTTTCGCCGGGGTTGTTGCAAAAGCGCTACGGCGTGCCACTGGCTGCTTTGGCCTCTGGGGCACCTGATGTGGAGGGATGGTTTGAAGCTGCCGCCCAACGTCACAGCGGTGGCGACAGCCTGCGCATGGCAACGAAACTTCTTGATGATTTCCGTGGCGCTCGCCTAGGGCCAATTGCCTTGGAGTTGCCTGAGATATGCCCTTAGCGTTCAACTATGGCTAGAGCAGAGAGCAGGTTGGAATTTGGCCAGGGGGAGGGGGAATTGTTAGCTCTCAGCTATCCCAAGCCCCTGCCGATGCGGCTTGATCGCTGGTTGGTAAGCCAAAGGCCCGAACAGAGCAGGGCGCGAATTCAAAAATTTATTGATGCCGGCTATGTGCGGGTGAATGGTGTTACCGGCCAAGCCAAAACACCCTTACGCCTTGGCGATTGCGTGGAGCTATGGATGCCGCCGCCGGAAGCACTGGAATACCTAAAACCAGAAGCGATGCCCCTTGATGTGTTGTTTGAAGATGCCCATCTAATCGTGCTTAATAAACCAGCTGGCATCACGGTGCATCCGGCGCCCGGCAATAAAAGCGGAACCTTGGTAAATGGTTTATTGCACCACTGCCCTGATCTACCAGGCATCGGCGGTGAAATGCGGCCAGGGATCGTGCATCGCCTTGATAAAGACACAACAGGCTGCATCGTGATTGCAAAAAGCCAAGAGGCTTTGGTGAAATTACAAATTCAAATTCAAAAACGGATTGCCAGTCGTGAATATTTGGGAGTTGTTCATGGCGCACCTAATGCCGCTGAAGGCACTGTGGTGGGTGCCATTGGTCGCCATCCGGTAGACCGTAAAAAATATGCGGTTGTTGCCGATGAACAGGGTCGCTACGCCTGCACCCACTGGCAGCTACTGGAGCGATTTGGCGACTATTCCCTTTTGCGTTTCAAGCTCGACACCGGCCGCACCCACCAAATTCGGGTGCACTGCGCCCATATGGGTCATCCAATGGTGGGCGACGCCACCTACAGCCGTTGTCGCAAACTGCCGGTGGATCTAGCCGGGCAAGCCCTGCATGCGGTGGAGCTGGGCTTAAACCATCCTGTTACGGGGGAAAGGATGGTGCTTAAAGCACCTCTGCCGGAAAGCTTTGAGCGATTGCTGGAGATGCTGCGCCGGCGCTAGAAGCCAGCACTCCGTTGGGCCGCGAAAGCCAATGCCCCCGTAAAGCCCGAGTTGTAGTCGATAGCCACCTCATTAGCGATGTAATCGCTACGCACATCGGCATAGGCAAAATCATTGGCCTGGCTGGGGCCCCCTACCAGAGCGCCATAGAGAATGTTTTTGTTTGGCAGGCCATTGCGGAAACCATCCCAGCCCACCCCAGAAGCGGCCCTATGGTGGGGCTGCTGGGGCGAATTATCACCATAACCAACTAAATAACTGGAGTTACGGGGGTTATCGCCGAGGATGTAGTCGATGGTATCGATGGCCAGCTGGCTATAGGAGCCATTGGGATCGGTAACACTATCGGCGTAAACCCCCGCTAACATCGCCGTATTAGCCGCGTAGCGCAGGGAGCCCCACTGGCTGATAAAACGCAGGCCCCCAGCGGTGATTTGCACCCCATTGGTGCCATTCACCCAGCTGTTCAGCCAGCCCTCCACATCACTGCGGATCTTGGCGTTACCCGTATCCTCTGCGAGAAGCACAGCGGCGCCGTAGGAGCTGTCATCCCAGTTATGGGTCCA